>CAYZJC010000001.1:0-6997 GCA_964478775.1 uncultured Verrucomicrobiales bacterium
GTTTTTGGTACCGCCATCCCTAGGTTCGAATCCTAGTACCCCAGCCATTTATTCCCATAGCTCTATGTTTTTTTATCTTCGTAAAATTTTCAAACTAAATTTCATACAAAAATTTTTGTCTTGGGTTATTTATGCTTATCTCAAATTCGTTTACATAACAACACGTTGGCAATATGTTGGTGAAGATATTCTTAGACAAACGCAGGAGAATGGCTCAGGCGGTGTTATTGCATTTTATCATGGACAATTGGCAATGATGCCTTTCGCCTGGAATGTGAATGCGCCATTTCATATGCTACTTTCTGATCACCCTGATGGGCGCTTCATTGCACGCATTGTCAAACACCATGGCATTGATGCTGTTTACGGCTCTTCAACACGCGGTGGGACTAAGGCCCTCATTTCACTTGTAAAACTGTTAAAAAACAAACAATTTATTGGCATTACGCCTGATGGCCCCAAAGGCCCTAACCAACACATCTCGCCAGGCATACTGCATTTATGCAAACTGTCTTCAACGCCAATCATTCCATGTACTTATGCATTAAAATACTACAAAAGATTAAATTCCTGGGATAAATTCATGGTTCCTCTCCCCTTTAACAAAGGGGTAATCTATGTATCTGAAGCACGCGCATATGCTGAGCTTTTCAACAATACAAGCCTAGAGCATGCCCAACAAACCCTTCAAACTATTATGTTAGAGATACAGGAAAAAGCACAAGATATGGCCAACACCATGTCTTAAGAACACATCACCTTTCAAAAGCAAAAAGCAGATTTGCAGATATCATTTTGGATACATGTTTCACACATAGGTTTTTGTGCTTTGCACACATAACGGCCATGTAAAATCAACCAATGATGCGCGTTATACAAATATGACTTTGGGATGATTTTAAGCAAATCCTGCTCCACTTTAAGTGGGGTTTTTCCAGCCGATAGCCCAAGGCGGTTAGCCAGTCTAAAAATATGTGTGTCAACTGCTAAAGTTGATTGGCCAAAAACAATATTCAACACAACGTTTGCCGTTTTTCTACCCACACCCGGTAATGCTTCTAAGTCTTCACGCGTTGATGGAACCTTCCCCTCATGCTTTAAGAGCAATATTTCACACAGCTTCATGATATGTGCACCCTTGGTTCTATATAACCCAATGGTTTTAATGTGCGTATACAGTTGATCAAGCCCCAGGTCCACCATCTTTTGTGGTGAATCAGCGATTTCAAACAAAGTCTTAGTCGCTTTGTTGACGCCTTTGTCTGTACTTTGCGCAGATAGCAATACCGCAATAAGCAATGTAAAAGGGTTTGTGTATATAAGTTCTGTTTGAGGTTCAGGCATTGCGTCTTGAAATCTTTGAAACAAAAGCACTATTTGATTTTCACTTAAAAAACACATATCAACTTCCTTTACGATGAAGAGTGATGAAGTTTAGCAGTTTCTTCGTTTAAGATATGACTAAGGCTTAAAGTTATCTTTTGGGCAAGGTCTATAATCATACGATCTTTCGAACCTTGTTCTGCTGACATAATTGAAAACTCTTCTACATCTTGCGCCGTAAATGACGTGACTGATTCTTCCACAAATTCTTTTTTATGTTCACCTGATTGATCATCAACCCACCGAACGGTAACTTGCGCAGTGGTGCGGCCTTGACTTCTCATGACTTTGGCCCTTTCATTTAAGGCAATGTCACCAAAGTCTTGCTGTATGTGAATTGTGAGTGCGACACTTTGATCCACTTTTTTAGCCAATGTTGGCATCAATACTTCCATTTCACGCCTTAGTTTATAATAAAGCGGAGCCAAAGTCTCAGGCCCCTTAATTTGCACAGTATATTCTTGCGAACCTTCTTGTTGTGTTGGGGCCTTATATAGGGGAGAAAAACCACACCCCACACATAAAAGAAATGGCAAGCATACAATCACACTGTTTTTAAATTTCATTTTCACACATCCTTAAAATAATTTGACTCGCTTTTTCACTTGGGTTCAGTTGTGCAACAGTTGAAATATCACCAGCACTCCCACCCATGAGTGCATCATAAACGGCTTGCAGGCTTGAAACGCCTTGATTTTTAAAAGTGTCCTCTGGTTTTTGAAGGGCTTGTCTTAATGAGGTTGAATTACACTTTTCTTGTATCATCTCTGGCACAAGCTCTTTATTTAAAATAATATTTGGCAATGAAACCCATTTTAAGTGAATTAATCGTTTTGCAAAAAATGCTGTTAAAGCATTTGCTTTGTAGGCGACAAGCGTTGGTGTTTTCGCTAGAACCAGCTCTAATGCAACTGTACCACTAACAGCAAGTGCCATATCTGCACGCTTAAACACCTCGTATTTTTGAGACACATTCGTTATCAATGAAGCATCTGCAAAGAATGACAAGATCAATTCTCCATAACGATCAAAAGTCACAAAACTAATATGCCCTTTGAAATTTTTCAAGGCCTCTTTAAAAATAGGCAAGTGTCTTTTCAGTTCCGCTTCTCTACTCCCTGCCAACACACACAAGTGCGGTTCATGTGACAAAGGGTTAGCAGGCACAGATCTATCCCAATTCAATTCAATGAGGGGGTGCCCCACATGGGTTGCCTCAAGACCATGACATGTAAAGTAAGATGGCTCAAAGTCAAACAAACACAACAAATGATCTATTCGTTTTGCAAGGACTTGTGCGCGCTTTGGTTTCCACGCCCAAACCATAGGAGCCACATAATGCACAAATTTTGGCATCTTTTTAAATGAGGACCTTTGTTTTTTAACCCCATCAATCACGCGGTTGCAAAACCCTGCAGAATCAATGGTAACAACAACATCTGGTTGAAATGTAATAATATCTTTGATGGTTCGTCTAATAAGTTTTTTGATTCTAAAAATATGCGGCAATACTTCTAGCAGGCCCATTACGGCAATTTGATCACATCCAAAAAAGAGGTCTAAGCCTTGCGCACACATTTGCAGCCCACCAATACCACGTATGATGATGGCGTCACTTCCCTTTTTTTGTGCCTGCAAAGCTTTCATTAAGCACGCACCGATAAAATCACCAGAAGCTTCGCCTGCTATACAATAAATTTTGACCATAGAAGATTAACTGTTTAATTTTTAAGACCACAAGGTTATACTCTTCAAGACTATAACCCGTTACCCCCCATTAAGAAAGAGGAAAAATATGCGAAGCGACAAACGCGCACCACAAGCTTTAAGGCCTATCTTCTTAGGACCAAGCTTTGTCAAACATGCGATAGGTTCTTGTTTTGTTAAATTTGGTGACACGCACGTGGTTTGTGCTGCAACCATTGAAGAAAAAGTTCCAGCGTTTTTGCGTAATACTGGTTCTGGGTGGATCACAGCCGAATACGGCATGCTGCCTTGTGCGACACACGAAAGAACTGATCGAGAAGCTGCAAAAGGAAAACAAACGGGTAGAACACAAGAAATCCAGCGCCTTATTGGCCGCGCCTTAAGGTCAGTTGTTGACTTAAAAGCTTTAGGGGAAAGAGTTATAAAAATTGACTGCGATGTTTTGCAAGCAGATGGAGGCACACGCACAGCCAGTATTACTGGGGCCTATGTCGCTATGTATCAAGCCCTGCAACACCTTTACAAAATCAAAAGAATTAGTAGTATCCCTATAAAAGACCATTTAGCAGCTATATCTGTTGGCATTGTTGGAGATGAAATCCTGTTAGACTTAAATTATGTTGAAGACTCATCTGCTAAAGTCGATGCTAACTTTATTATGACTGGGAGCGGAAAGCTTGTGGAAGTACAAGCTTGTGCTGAAAAAGACCCATTTAGTGAAGAAGACTTTAACCACATGCTAAAACTTGCAAAAGCCGGCATTTTACAGCTTGTCGAACAACAAAAACAAGTGCTTAAATTAGATTAGAAAAATTATAACGCTTCAATAGTAAGGTACCTTCCCACATGGCTTTAACTGTTTCATTTTATCAGCTCGCGTTTGACCCTGTTGAAAAAATCATTCCAAAACTTGTCGATGGCATGACAAAAGCAGGGATTAAGTCTGTCATTATGGCAAGCGATACTGAAATGATGAATAAGATAAATGCCTCCATGTGGACCTTTTCAACCCTTGCCTTTGTACCACATGGAACAAGGGAGGACAGCCTTGATATTATAGATGAATTGCCAAATTTTCTCACCACAACGCTAGAAAACCCCATAACAGCTTCAGCTTGCATTGTATGTAATGAAGAAATAATCTTTAAAAATGCTAACACTTTTGGGTTTGAACGTATCTTGTATATATTTGATGGCACCAGCAGCCAAGCCACACAAATGTTGCATGAACGCATGCACTATCATCAATCTTGTAATGATCAGATGACTATCTGGCATCAAACCAAAGCAGGCTGGGCTAAAATAGAACATCAACCTGCAGCGGCTTAGACAATGTTGCTCATCACTCGTCCCACAGAAAGGGCACAAGAAACAGCTTACATCGCAACGCAAAACAATATCCCGGTTCATATTGACCCCCTCTTTGAGTTTCATATCACGCTCGACGATATACCAACAGTTGACAAAAATTGTGATGCGATTCTTACAACTTCCTTTACAGCATTAACTTACCTTACTCAACACAACCTCATTCCAAAACATATCCCTCTTTATTGCCCTGGGCAATCTTCCTCAAATTTTGCTATCCTTAATCACTTCACATGTGTGTATGCCCCTCAAAAATATGAAGGGGTTAATGAAACAATTGCACTTATTAACCAGCATCAACCTCAACACATTTCCTACTTTCATGGAAAAGACACATCCACACCTTTATCAGCTGACCACCTTCTTTATATGCCATCCACATTTACAAATGTGTGTTTTTATGAAATGAAAGAAGCAATCTCATTTAGTAATGAAACCCTTGCCTTAATAAAGGCTAATAAAATAACGGCAGTTACCTGTTTTTCAAAACGCATGGCACACACGTTGCTTGTCATGATTGAAACCCACCATTTGAAAAATTATTTCTTACCTGTCACATTTCTATGCCTTAGCGCTGAAATTGCCAACATCTTTAAGGGCAGCCCCTTTACAACGCGCACCCTTTTAAGTGCTGAAGATTTAAGCTGCTAACCCCTCTCTCCTTCGACATCAATTAGCAATTCATCCCACGTAATTGCTACACACACTTCCCTCAGCACTTGCATGTGCTCTTCGTTTCTAGTAAATTTAATTAAATTAATTCTTTTTCGGATGTTCCTGTTTCATGTCAACAACGCTCTCTTCAAGATTTCACAATTTAAATGGCACCCTCTCAATACAAGGAAAAACGTATCAATATACGCCGTTATCTGACCTTGATCATTTAGGAAATTGGAAAAAACTCCCCTACAGCTTAAAGATTTTACTTGAAAATATATATCGTCACACACCTTCTTCAGCAGCGCAAACGACACTTCAAGCACTCATTGCTAAATCAACAGGACAACATGTTGACTTTGAAATTGCTTTTAACCCAGCGCGTGTTTTAATGCAAGACTTTACAGGGGTTCCAGCAATTGTTGACTTAGCCGCTATGCGTGATGCTGTGGCAAGCAGAAACGGTGACCCTAAAGTGATTAATCCAGAAATTCCTGTTGATTTGGTTATTGACCATTCCGTGATGGTTGACTTTTTCGCTTCACACAGGGCCCTTGGGGAAAATGTGAGATTAGAATTTGAGCGTAACCAAGAACGTTATGCCTTTTTAAAATGGGGAACAAAGGCCTTTAAGAACTTTCGTGTTGTACCACCAGGCACAGGCATTTGCCACCAAGTAAACTTAGAATACTTAGCAAAAGGTGTTTGGCAAACACAGCTCAATGAAACCCAGACAATCATCTACCCAGACACTGTTGTTGGAACAGATAGCCATACCACAATGATTAATGGCCTTGGTGGTTTGGGCTGGGGCGTTGGTGGAATAGAAGCTGAAGCTGCCATGCTGGGACAATCTTTATCTATGTTGATTCCTAGATTATTAGGGGTACATTTAATTGGCACACTCCCTTCTGGCTGCACGGCAACAGACCTTGTGTTAACTATAACGCAAACGCTTCGCAAAAAGGGTGTTGTTGGACAATTCGTTGAATATTTTGGCGACGGGTTAAGTCAGCTTAGCCTTGCAGACAGGGCTACAATTGCAAACATGGCTCCAGAATACGGTGCCACTTGCGGTATTTTCCCAATAGATGATGAAACCCTTCATTATATGGAACTGACTGGAAGAAGTGCACATGAAATTGAATTGTGTAAAGATTATGCACTTGCACAAGGCTTATGGCGAGATGATAACCAAACACTTTCTTATGATGAAGTCTTAACTATTGATTTATCTGCTGTTGAACCTGCAGTGGCTGGCCCAAAACGCCCACAAGACAGAGTTCCCCTCACCCAGCTCAAATCTGTCACACAACAACTTATTGCATTACCTGATGACTTTAATGACATAACCGTCAATAATTTAGATCATAGCCTTCAACACCATGATGTTGTGCTAGCAGCCATTACCAGCTGTACCAACACCTCCAACCCTTCTGTGTTAATTGCAGCAGGACTTGTTGCCAAAAAAGCAAAAGCCTTAGGTCTTACTGTAAAGCCATGGGTTAAGACATCTTTCGCCCCCGGTTCACAAGTTGTGGGGGACTATTTGAAAAAGGCAGGCCTTATGGAAGACCTTGAAGCTTTAGGCTTCCACATTGTTGGCTATGGTTGCACCACCTGCATTGGTAACTCCGGCCCCCTCCCAGCAGAAATTGTTGAACAAATTGAGGAGGAAAATTTAACGGTATCTGGTGTGTTGTCTGGCAATCGCAACTTCGAAGGGCGCATTAATCCACATATAAAAGCAAATTATTTAGCATCTCCTCCCCTTGTTATTGCTTTTGCTATTGCAGGCAGAATGGATATCGATTTTGAAAAATAACCAATTGCTAAAGATAAAAATGGTAAAGATGTTTTCTTCAAAGATTTATGGCCAACT
>CAYZJC010000001.1:7007-13597 GCA_964478775.1 uncultured Verrucomicrobiales bacterium
CCCCTTGTTATTGCCTTTGCTTTAAGTGGTACAACGCACATCAACTTAACAGAAGACGTCATTGCCTACTCACCTGATGGTAAGGGAATTTATTTACGTGATATTTGGCCATCTGCCGGAGAGGTTCAAGAAATTTTAAATAATGTGGTCACCTCAGATTTATTTCAAAGCCGCTATGCAAAAGTATTTGAAGGGGATGAAAATTGGCAAAATATTACAGTTGAAGCCAGTGACACTTACACATGGCAAACAAACAGCACTTACGTACAAAGCCCCCCTTATTTCAAGGACAGCAGTGACGACTTTACAAATTCAATGAAGCCGCGTATTGAAAAGAACATTGAAGGGGCACGTATTTTAGCATTATTAGGGGATAGCATCACAACTGACCACATCTCCCCAGCCGGTTCCATTAAAGAAAAAAGTCCTGCAGGGCAGTATCTTTTAAGCAATCATGTAGACAGTAATAACTTTAACTCGTACGGTGCAAGGCGCGGCAACCACCAAGTGATGATGCGTGGAACCTTTGCAAATATACGCCTTCAAAATGAACAAACACCAGACATCACTGGCGGCTACACAAGATGTTATAGTGCAGCCGATGAAGGAAGCGAAGTCGTTTCCATTTTTGATGCAGCAATTACATACATGAATGAAAACACGCCACTTGTTGTGATTTCAGGTCAAGAATATGGCACAGGCTCATCGCGCGATTGGGCCGCTAAGGGGACAAGGTTATTAGGTATTAGCGCCGTTATTGCGGAAAGTTTTGAGAGAATTCACAGATCAAACCTCGTCGGCATGGGCATTTTACCCCTTGAATTTACAAACGGTGTTAACAGAAAAACGCTCAATTTAACGGGTGATGAAATCATAGATATTTCAGGCCTTGAATCACACAATTTTTCAACAGCTATGACCCTTCATATGCACATTCACAGAAAAGATGGCACAACGACAACAACGCCGCTGCTTTGCCGTGTGGACACGTTAGATGAAGTCAACTATATCAAAGCAGGCACCATTTTACACCATGTTGTCAATATGATGATAAAACGTTAAGTCGTATGTTGTTAAGTCAAATATATTTAGGTAATAAAGGAATTCTATGCTTAAAAAAACGTTAAAAAATGTGGTGAATGTACTATGCTTAGGTGTACCCCTTACCACCATGAGCCTACAGGCGATTACCATTAACCAAACTCCGTTTCCCTTATCAGAAAACACCATTACATATACAAATGATGACGCCTCAAATAACAAGATTGGGTTTAAAGTGATCAATACAGATGTAATACTTGGTGCATTAAATATGGAGGAGACAAGTTATATTGAAAAAATTGAAGTCAATCGTTCAATTTTTACAAGCATTTCGCAAAAAGTTAGTGTTTGGAAAGAAGAGTATAATACCCTTAGCTTTGCAAACAGACTTGTGTTTGAAGATGAGCTCATGCTTTTAACGACTTCTACAACCTTTTGTGTCGAGGGGCGCCTTGGTCTTATCAATAGCGCATTTGATTGCCATGGGTACAATATTAAATTATTCGCAACAACGATTGAAGCTGAATATACAGTCTTTCGTAATTGCCCAAATATTATTATTTACCCCCCCCAAGAGGGCACAAAGCTAAAAGCAATTCGCATTGAAGCCAAACAAAAAGATGACGGACAATTAGAGGATATTGTCATACACGGGCAGTTGCTTTATACAACACCAACGAATTCTCTGTTCGCTGCCTTTGGCACCAAAGCGGTCCACTTCAATACGATTTTCCAAACCCAAGTCAATGATTTGACATAAAGTAAGTTGATTTTTTAAGATTACCCCTAATTTCGCTTGGCTCGTCTTATCTGCATCAAAAAGTTATATATGTGCTGTATTTTTTATGGCTAGCTTAACTTAACTGTGATGTTAGCATTTTGCAAATGAAGGAAGGTCATCTCTGGCATGCTGCAAAGTCTGTCACTCTCCTAAATTTTGGGGTGATTTTACTAAATTTTTTGAATACAGATCGAATCCCGCCCCCAACCACCACCGTGGGTGGGAAAATTCTTTTCCCGAAAGGAAGACTCCACCAAATTCTTCCCTTATCCCACCTTCACCGTTAAAAGTGATGGGTTATGTCGAATCAAAAATATATATTTTATATACATCATAGTTAAAAATAATTAACAGATTATTAACTCATACAAAAAACCATCGCATTTTCACATGTATGCGCCTCCTATTACCCGCCGATTGAAAACTGCAAGCTAGTCAAATGCACGCACTTTAAAATTTTAACTCAAGTTTAAATGTGGCACCTTAAACGAAACCACTAACTGTCAACTTTACGAACACAGTTTTTTATTGTATAGTGTTACTCAAGAAAATACGGCACATGTTCAAGTTAAGCTTGAAGAATTCAAAAGAAAGGCAGATGGGTTAATGTCTATTGAATATGAAATAGGTTGTCAAGCACCAACTTCGCACGCAAAGCGCACATGCATTCAACATATCCATACCAAAAAACTTTACAAAGGTGATGAGTCTTACACACACTTTCTTTATTTTACAGATGAACATATCAACCCTTCATGGGGGCAACTTCCTGGAAAAGGGACCTTGAATAATCGATTGAGTGCAAAGCTCATGGAAGGGCTTAACAAAATAGGTGTTGAGACTTATTTTCTATCAAAGCTAAACATGCGTGAACAACTAGTCAGAGAAATTGACACTCTTCCCTTTTTGATGGATGTGAATCTTGTTGCCTGTGACGATTTGCAAGAAAAATTTAACTGTACACCTTACATGGTGTTTCCCCACCCGTTGATTGACTATAGGTTTAAAAACACACTCAAAAAAAATCCAATTGCAACGATACAACAATTAACAGCTCTTGGGCATGCAGATGATGACGATTTAGATATTATCCAATCTATAACACATCGAACTGCAGATTTTTTACGCGGCTATTTTTATGCCTTTGACCTTGTCTTGCTAAAATTTAAAATGGAATGTGGGAGATTGTACTTATCAGACCATCCTATGGATTGTAAACTCGTTGTGGCAGATGAAATCAGTTTAGATACTTGCTGCTTTTTAGATTTAAAAACAGGAAACAGAATAGATATTCATGAACCAGGCTTTGATGTTGGTTTTCATCAAAAAAACTTAAATGAACGATACACAAATCTTGCCAATCGACTAGGGTTAATTTCTGTCAACCCCAATAATGTGACAACAAGCAATACTCCTAGCATATCAAGTGGCGCACAAATTTTTAAACCTCAATTTCCAAACACAACAAACACAACATCGCAAAGCACAGGAGATTTTTAAGATGGCAATAGCAAAACACGAACTAGAAGCAATGCTTTACGAAGCGTTTGAAGGTGCAACCATTGAAGTCATTGATCTTGCGGGAGATGGAGACCACTATCAAGCCAATATTATGAGCCAGCAATTTAAAGGGCTCACACGTGTGGCACAACATCAATTGGTCTATCAAGCCCTGAAAGGGAAAATGGGTAATGAATTACATGCTCTTGCCCTTAAAACATCATGTCCAGCTTAAAAAACCATTTTGTTTTAAATCAACATAGGTTATATATAAAGACTTGTAACTCAATTATCAACACAACATATAAGGACCCATCAACATGAACGCAGTTTTAGAACGCATCATCAATGACATTCAAGACAATGACGTGATTTTATATATGAAAGGCACAGCTGAAATGCCCCAATGTGGTTTTTCTGCAACCGTCGTACAAGTATTGCGCAAATTAAATGTTCCTTTTAAAGATGTTAACATTTTAATTGATCCAGATATTCGTCAAGGTATCAAAGACTATTCAAACTGGCCAACCATTCCTCAACTTTACATTAAGGGGGAGTTCATTGGTGGGTGTGACATCGTAAAAGATATGTATTCAAGTGGTGAATTGTTAGAAGTCCTTGTGGGACATCAAATTATTAAAGAACAAGAAGCGTAAAATTTAAATGAACCACCCCCCTTCTTTTGATTTTAAGTTCACACGCACCTCAATTGGCAGAGCGCGCTATGGAGTCATTACAACGCCACATGGCACAGTGGAAACGCCTGCTTTTATTTTTTGCGCAACCAAAGCTGCAATGAAAAGCTTAACGCCCACACAAATGAGAGATGCTAACACACAAATTATTTTGTCAAACACGTACCACTTAATGCTGCAACCTGGTGCTGACCTGGTCGCGCACCACGGGGGTTTGCAAAAATTCACAGCGTGGAATGGTCCTATGTTAACAGACTCGGGCGGCTTTCAAATTTTCAGCCTTGGACATGGTTCTGTTGCCAATGAAATTAAGGGAAAAAGAAATTCAGATAGACCAAAGACACTTCTTAAAATCACAGAAGAAGGCGCTAGGTTTAAGTCATATATCGATGGTAAGCAATGGCATTTGACCCCTGAAGAATCTATACGCGTGCAACATAAATTGGGTGCTGATTTAATCGTGGTGCTTGATGAGTGTACACCCTTTAATGTCGATAAATCCTACACACAAGACTCTATGCATATGAGTCATAGGTGGGCACTTCGTTCCATGGCAGAATTTAACAGACTTGAAGCATATAAAAGTCAACGCTTGTATGGAATTATTCAAGGGGGGGTCTTTGAAGATTTACGTAAAGAAGCATGTGACTTCGTTAACAGTCAGCCCTTTTTTGGCCATGCTGTTGGTGGGTCACTTGGCGCTGACAAATCGCAAATGTATGATGTTGTTAACTACACAACTGGGTTATTATCGCAAGATCGCCCTATTCATTTATTAGGCATTGGTGGCATTAAAGATATTTTCAATGGCGTGCGTGCCGGCATAGACACATTTGATTGTGTGCACCCCACAAGGCTTGCACGTCATGGTGGCGCCCTAATTAAGCCAGGTGTGTGTGAAACAAATGGACGTGAGCATATCAACCTTTCAAACAAGCAATTTGCAAATGACACGACGCCTATTGACCCTCAGTGCGGTTGTGAAACCTGCAAAAACATGAGCAGAGGTTACATTCATCATTTGCTAAAAGCAAAAGAACTCATTGCCTATACCGCTATTTCTATTCATAATGTTTATTTTATGAATCAATTATTACAAGAGATTCGTACAGCCCTTAAAACTAACACACTTGATAGTGTGGAAAAACAATGGGTCATTGAAAAAAGCAGCAGCATTTAACCTTTTACATTTGTGAAGTTGTGAAACCATTACTATGATGATCATTTGGAAACACTTAAAGTGGGTTGTCTCTGGCCTTATTGTTTTAATCAGTGTCCTCACTCTTCGCTTTTATACATCTACCGTCAATTCAAATGACAACTTTGTAAATGTGTGTGATTGGTACGGGATGATTGACCCTTCTATTATCAAGCAATTTGAAGATGAGACAGGCATTAAAGTTCAATATGATTTGTTCGACAACAATGAAGTTTTAGAAGCCAAATTACTTGCAAGCAATTCTGGGTATGATGTTGTTTTTCCAACAGCCCTTCCTTATGTCATGCGTCAAATTCCAATTGGTATTTATCAACCGCTCAATAAAACGCAATTACCCAATTTAAAAAAACTCAACCATATTATTGTGGACAATATGAATGATGTTGACCCCAATATGACTTACGTCATACCCTTTTATTGGGGAACTTTAGGCGTTATTATAGACGAAGATAAGCTTAAAAAACTCAATATTCCTGTTGATGTTGATAGCTATGATGTGTTATTTAATGCCAATAATTTAAAAAATCTCGCCCAATGTGGGGTTGGTTTTTTAGAAGAATCTGTTGATATTTTCCCCCTCGCCTTGCTTCACTTAAAAGAAAACCCTTTATCAGAATCGCTTGAAGACTTACAGCTGGCTTATAATCAGCTTAAAACGCTACGGCCTTATATTCGTAAATTTTCATCTGCTAGGTTTATGAATGACCTCATTATGGGTGATTTATGTGTTTCTCAGGGTTGGTCTGGGGAAGCCCACCAAGCACGCGACGAGGTTAAAAAAATGAACAGATCCATTCGCTACTTCATTCCCAAAGAAGGCAGCATTTTGTGGATTGACTGCATAGCTATTCCAGCCGGCGCCCCACATGTTAAAAATGCACATGCTTTTATTAATTTCTTATTGCGCCCTGATATTGCAGCTAAAATTACCAATTTCACCAAAATTCCAACATCTGTGGTTGAGGCCACACCACTAGTAGCGCGTGAAATTGCCACTGACCCCACAATATATCCACCATTGTCAGTGATGAAAAAAATGTTTATGGTAAAGCATAATGCCAGTCAGCAAGGGTTAGAGCTGGATCGCATCAGAACAAAATTATGGACGGCTATTCGCCTCAATCGATAAAGGACAAAACGATATAATGACAAAAGCAATTCTTGTGCAGCGCAAAGAACCTTGGCATTCAACAGATGTAAAACCTTATATTCAAATTGAAAATGTCAGCATTAGCTATGGCTCAATTCATGCTGTGCGTAATTTATCATTGTCGGTTTATAAAGGGGAATTGTTTTCATTACTGGGGGCATCTGGCTGCGGTAAAAGCACTCTCCTTAGAATTTTAGCGGGATT
>CAYZJC010000001.1:13614-26033 GCA_964478775.1 uncultured Verrucomicrobiales bacterium
CAACGTCTGGTAAAATTATTATTGATGGTATCAATATCACCCACATGCCAGCTTATAAACGCCCTGTTAATATGATGTTCCAATCCTATGCCCTCTTCCCGCACATGTCTGTCTATCAAAATGTTGCTTATGGATTACAACAAGAAAAAATTGCAAAAAGTGACATACGAGACCGCGTCTTTCAAACCCTAGAACTTGTTCAAATGCAAGACTACGCTGAACGAAGACCAGATCAATTATCTGGTGGACAAAAACAACGCGTTGCGCTTGCCAGAAGTCTTGTTAAGCAACCTAAGCTTGTGTTGCTTGATGAACCTATGGCCGCCTTAGATAAAAAGCTTCGTGAGCAAACCCAATTTGAACTGGTTAATATTCAAGAAAAAGTCGGTATTACCTTTATTGTCGTAACCCATGACCAAGAAGAAGCCATGACCATGTCAACCCGCATGGGGATTATGCGTGAAGGCAGAATCAGGCAAATTGGGGCCCCGCATGACATTTATGAATTTCCCAATTCGAGATATGTTGCTGAATTTATTGGCACTATGAATTTATTTGACGGTGTTATAGTGGAAGATGAGCCCGACCACGTTGTGATTTCATCCCCGCAAATTGATGCTGACCTTTATATAACGCATGCTGGGGCCGTTCCTCTTGGCACACAAGTTGCCGTTGCAATAAGGCCTGAAAAAATATTTATGACTAACCAAAAACCTGAGTGGCTTGATGCAATGGAGGAAAGCGGCGAAAAACCACGCAACGTCAGCAAAGGGGTTGTGCGTGAAATTGGTTATTTAGGCGATATGTCTATTTACCATATTGAACTTACCTCTAAGCTTACCATTCAAGTAGCTATCACCAACATTCTACGTTTATCTGATAGAGCCATTGAATGGGATGATGAAGTCTACATCTATTGGCGCCCTGAAAATGGGATTGTCCTCACGGCATAAGCAAAAAAGAGTATGTAAGGAAGTAAGTTATGTCAATTTGTGTTGTGTTGGTATCTACCCAATTACCTGAAAATTTAGGCTCAGTCTGTAGAGTCATGGGGAACTTTAATGTGTTTGACTTGCGTCTAGTCACCCCTATGTTTGACACAAGAGACCCCAAAGCACTTGCAATGGCTGTTCAGTCAAGCGACATATTAAAAGAAGCAAAGCATTTCACAACCTTACAAGAAGCCATTCAAGATTGCAAAACCGTTATTGGGACAACAGCCCAACCGCGTCAACTCATTAAATTTTACAACACCCCCAAAAGCCTTGTTGAAAATTTATCAACCCACTCTCCACCCATCGCCCTTGTCTTTGGCCCTGAAAGAACTGGTCTTAGCAATGACGAAATTGCCATGTGCAATTCTTTGGTTCGCATACCAGTAAATGATGCAAGGTCTTCCCTTAATCTTTCACATGCCTGCGCTATTTTACTATATGAATTACACAGTGCCATAAGTTGCCCTACCTCTTTTTGGCAAACTGGTGATACGGTGCCAGCAAACCAAGGTGAGGTCGACCATTTCCTCACTTTTTTGGAAAAAAAACTAGACCAAACCCATTTTTGGCGTACAAAGCAAAAAAAAGAAGGCATGAGGCGTAACTTATTTGGCATGTTTAAACGGCAACACTGGTTTAACCAAGACCTAAAAACCTTAAGAGGGTTAGTAGATGCGCTTTTTTCTTACGCTCACACCAAATAAGTCAATTACTGTGCATCATACTTAAATGGGGGCTGGGTAAAACCAGAGATTATAATTGTGCCCAGGTGTATGGTTGATTACTTTTCCAGGAATAATTAAGTTGTCAAATGTCGTACGTATAACTGTGAGCATCTCATTAGCTTGTAAGACGGGAATATTTTCATCTCCACCAACAGGTTTTTCACCTAAATAAAACGAATTGATAAACACCTCATCCTTAAGCATTTTAACGTATCTCACTTTGTAGACAAAATCGTCACCTTTATTAATATAGATTTTTTTTTCCAAATATTCAGATAATTCACATTGCTCAATCTTGCTTTCATTTGAAAAATGTAAATCATGAGTCATTGTATATTTTTTTGAATTTAATAAAGACAAATCAATTACTCTCTCAGAAGGCATTTTATTCGTGTCAAGACGTTGAAGTTCACTTCTCACTACTTCACCTGTCTCATCATCGATCAACCAACCTTTTCTTGCATAATACAGTTTAAAAAAACTAGAACTAAATATATCGTATACCCGTTGCGGGCTAAATAGATTAAATATCCTCACTTTCTTATCAGAAGTATTACTCAAATAAGCACAGTTTAAACCATATGTACACTGATTATAATCAGTCATTAGTTCGACATAAGTAAATAATTCATCTTCAACATCCCCCAGACATTCCAACAACATACTGTCATGTTTCATGATATGAAAACTATTTTCAAAGCCGTTAAAACCTTTAGCACAAAAAACCAAATTAAATTTTTCAATATTGTCTCTTGTTTTTGCATCAAACAAATTTTCATGTGTTAAGGGTTCCAAGTCAAAATCACTAAAAACCATAAGTTCATGAGGCTTTGTTAGCAATAATTCACTTGTGATTAGCAATTTAAAAAAATCAACACGAAAATATAAACCTGCACAAGACTGGTTTAATATTTCATAAGCATTTTGCAGACGTAAAAGCGTATTGATATTACAAAGCTTGACATTATGCAATTCGTTTTCTGCAATAAGTGTATGTGTATTTTCCACAGCTGCTTCAGTTGTATTGTCATACCAAAGATTAATTTGATTTTGGGGATGCAATCGTGACCAGTTGACAACTTGTGATAAGCTGTCTCTTGGAAAAACTGTTTCATTGGTATGAACAGCATTCACCCACAATAAATTAACACTATAAGAATCAAAGTTTGTTGCCCCCATTGCTTGCGTGCAAAACAACACTAAAAATACCAACTTTTTTAAAAACATTATTTTAACTTTCATAAGAATGATATATATCTTAAGTCAATTTCATTTATTTACAGGAACGATACGTGAAGTGTAGATATTCCTACATGAGATACGACATGACGTATAACCAAATGATAAGTGACAAGCTATATCTTATATGTAAGGCTTATTTTTTAAAATACAAGGGCAATTCATCCCCACTCTTAAAAAAATATCAACACAATCTTGTCTGCGATACTTTCACCCAAAGCCAATAGTGTGTATACTTTTACACATCCCCTATCTTTTCTCATCATCTTACAAAGATAACTGGTCAATTACACAACGTACGAACTACAGCAACAGGAGATTTTCAATGAAAGGTATTATTTTAGCAGGAGGAGCTGGTACACGCTTATACCCTCTCACCGTTGCAGTTAATAAGCACTTGTTGCCCGTTTATAATAAACCCATGATATATTATCCGCTCACTACATTAATGTTAGCTGGCATACGCGACATTTTAATCATAACAACGCACCATGACCTGCCTTTATATCAGCGTTTAATGCATGATGGGTCACAATGGGGCCTTAATATTCGTTACGCAGAGCAAGCACGCCCAGAAGGCATTGCACAGGCCTTTTTAATTGCTGAAGAGTTTTTAAGTGGTGATGCGTGCTGTTTAGTGTTGGGCGATAATATTTTTTACGGTCATGGCCTTACCCATATGCTGCAAGAAGCTGCTAAAATAAAAAAAGGCGCACAAATTTTTGCATACGGTGTGAAAGACCCCGAACGTTATGGAGTTGTCACACTTGACAAAGAAATGAAGCCTATCGCATTAGTTGAAAAACCACAAAATCCGCAGTCAAACTGGGCCGTAACAGGGCTTTATTTTTATGACAACACCGTTGTGGATATCGCCAAAACAATTACGCCTTCTCATAGAGGTGAGCTTGAAATTACGGCCGTTAACCATGCCTACCTTGATAAAGGTGAGCTAGATGTGATTCCCATGGGGCGCGGTTTTGCGTGGCTTGACACAGGAACTTTTGATTCTTTGTTAGAAGCGGGGGAATTTATTCGTGTCATTGAACACCGTCAAGGAACACTCATCGGCAGCCCCTTAGAAGTTGCACGCAACATGGGTTTTTTAGACTAAAGCACACCTTGCACCTCCCTCTCATTTGTTCACACTGAAAAACCCAGTGTGACTAGCCAAGTGTGAGGGTACCTAACGTTGTTGCCGAACCCAAACGCAGTTTACCTGTGCTATTGACAGTAATAGGTCTTGCGCAGCTTTGATTGACAGTGGCAACACACCCATACACATTGATAGAGCCAGATGTTCCTGAAATAGTCCCAAGTGTACTATCAGCCGTTAACGAGAGCTGATGACCATTAAGGTCTAGTGTGCCAGTGTTCACCATACCCCTAATCCATGTGGTGGTTTGTAGTTTAACTGAACCTGGGGTTTCTGCAGTATCAAAAAAATTCATACCATACGTTGACATTCCAGGTAAATTGGTTGGCAGCAAGAACACTTGCCCGTTTGAGTCAATTTTTCCACGTGCTGACACTGTCACACTATTAGAAATTGTTGTTGCAGAAGCACCTGCTTGCCATGTTCCACCATTAAAGATAAGGGTTCCAGGCAAAGTGCTATTGGCCGCCACACGTAAAACCCCTGCTGTCAAAGTCGTTGAGGTAATATTGGTATTCGTTCCACTTAAATTAATAATACCATCAGCATTTGTTGATGTATCATTGATGGTTAACGTATATGCCCCCGTCACACCGCCAGAAAGTGCAAATGTAAACCCATTCGGGTTGAGTGTTGTATTACTGATTAATGTGATAGCACCACTTAACGTTTTACTAGCCCCTGCTTTTAAAGTTGGGGTTGACAAACATGTAATGGGTCTTGACACATCCTCTGAAAAGGTCCCTGTACAGCCGCTCACTTTCAATGAACCATTTGCACTCGAGATTGTACCAATCGTGCTATTGCTTGAAACGGTTAAGATTCTGCTATTAAGGTCAATAGACCCAGAGTTGGTAAGCCCACCAGACAACGTCACATTTGCGCTTGGCAATTTATATGTACCACCTGTATTAATCACCAACGGCTGCGCAGCACTAACATAACCGTACAAGGTACAATATTGACCAATCGTTGTGGTGCCAACGTTCTTAATTTTAGACACCCCCATAGAAGTTGAAGCTGAAGTATCCAAAACATACGAATATCCATTTCCACTTTGTAAATTTAAGTTTGTAATTGTATTATCAATCGTACCTGAATATGCTGAATCAACGGTGAGAGATATAATCAATGGCGCATTTGCACTAACACTTTTAAGCATACCAGAACCAGAAAGATTATAAAGGGTTTGCGTATCCCCATCAATGTCGTATGTACCTGACAGAACAAGACTGGTGGCTTCTACTAAATCTGTTGGGTTATCTGAAATGAGTGTGGCCGAGTTTCCAATATTAATTAACCCCATCGTTGTGTTATTAGAACCGTTTGCCAATTCCAACTTACCTGCACCAGTTAAATATAAGTTATAGGCACCACTAATACCATATGTGATTATTAATTTATCTGTAGATACAGGCACATTGATATACGCAGTGTTAGTTAAGATGATTGGGTTTGAAATTGAGTTGGTTCCTGTGGGGGCGACTAAAGTACCCACCCCAAGACTTATATTGCCGCTCATAGTGCCACTCAGTAGTAAACTTGCTGCATTATTCACATACGTGTTTGGTATGGATGTGTTGGTTCCACTTAAAGTCAGCCTTCCTGTTTGGTTCACGGAACTATCAGTAATTGTTAAGCTAGCAGAACTATTTCCTGTCATATTTCCAGACAGTGTTGCACTGTAATTATAAACATCTATTGTACTGCTTGCTGTTAAAGAAACTGTATTTGAAATTGTGATTGCACCTGAAAATTTGAGTTTTCCGCCCCCAAGTATGAGTGTCCCCGCTAAAGTACCGCTGCCAGAAGTAGGGCCTGTGTAAGTATAGGCAGTTGCACTACTAAACGTATAGGTATACCCCGAATCTATTTTTAAGTCCGCCAATGCTGGTTGGGTTACCCCCCCTAACAGTAACATTAAACTGATGATATTTTTAATATAAATTTGCCGTACCATAAAGCCCCCTTCTCTATATGAAGCCATTGTTTGACATTAAATTTTTAAGACACTGTGAATTTTGGCAAGCTAATATTTCCAGTTACCTTAAGTGTACTGCCGTTTTTTACATTCAGTGGAACCACACAAGCTGTACCAAGTGCCACAGTTGGCGCTGAACTCGTTCCATCGCCCAGGGTGATTTCTAAAGTTGATGCATCACCAGTAGATGTGGTAACAGTGCCCAAATCATTGGTTGTTTCACTTCCTAAAATACTGAGGTTCTTTCCTTTTAAATCTACCGTTCCTGAATTTGTTAATTTGCTGAGTTGACTGTCATCTAATAAATCTAGTTCCCCATTAGCAGCGATACTCACAGGTTTTGCCAATGAAAATTTTGCATTTAAGATGACTTTTTCACCAATAGAAGTTGTGCCTGTAATATTATTTTGAGCTGTTGAAGCATCTAACGTGAAGCTGTTCGTGTTTGCGTTTCCACTCACTAAATTCAAATTATGAACAGAAGCATCTAATGTCCCTGTAAATATTTTATCAGTCGTTAAATTTACGGTTAAGGATACGGCATCTGATGATTGTGAAGCAGTCCCAGTTGTGCCTGCATCTGGATAACTCACTAGACTACCCGCACCACTCAAATTTTTTATCGTCTGGCTATGACCATTTAAATCAACAATCTTTTCATTCACTATACTGGCATTTGACATGCAGTTTTCAACACCAAATTCAATCATTCCATTTACAGAAAGCGTAAGGGTTCCAGTATAGTTAGGGCAAGCTTGACTAACAGTTAAATATTTTGTGACATCAGTACTTGGCAAACTCAGTGCACCCGTTCCACTGATTTCACCTGACAATGTTAAAATGTGATTCGTTGTATCAATCATGCTATCGGTTGCAATTTGAATAGCATTAGGTAACACTAATGATAACGCATTCGGATATATTGTTCCACCCTTGAAGACTAAAACATCAGCACTGCTCAACGTTCCTGTGTAGGTGGGACTACTTGCAGCATCTTGTATTGCAGTTGCAGAGGTAAAGTAATAAGAACCACTCTTAAAATATTGATACACAGTTTTTGTTCCGCTATAACTGCCTGTCGTAATTGGGTCTGCCATCAATGCATCTTTTTTAAGGGTAAGACTTTCTGTTCCTGAAAATGAACCAAAAATCGTTCCATACACAAAATTGAGAACTGCTAAATCTATCGTGCTTGCAGCTGCCACTTCAATGTCATGACCGGAGAAATTAATATTTTGGTCACTAAAAGTTAAGGTGCCACCATTTAAACTAATGGCATCTGTTT
Source organism: uncultured Verrucomicrobiales bacterium (assembly GCA_964478775.1). Lineage (GTDB taxonomy): Bacteria > Pseudomonadota > Alphaproteobacteria > Paracaedibacterales > CAIOTO01 > PNMQ01. The sequence goes on from CAYZJC010000001.1 coordinate 20,996, forward strand.
CGCCTATGCTTCCTGTTCCACTATCACTCACCCCATCCGTATAAGCATAAGTAGTATTATCTGAAAATGTATAGGTGTAGCCTGAACCAATTGTAACCGCACCAACCTCAGCATGCTGTGTCATTGCGGAAAAGAGGAACAATGCCCCTACCATATATTTTAGTGTTGATTTTTTTATTATTTCCTTCATATAAACCCCATGTAAAAAGATTGTATCCCCCAAAACTATATTTACACAGAATGTATTAACAAATAATTAATAATTAGTATTTTTAAATAAAACACAATAAGAAAGATGAATAGGGAAAATGTGCTTGCAAATTATGGAAGGGCGTGTGATTATTTAGAAAAGACCTTATACTCTTAAGGTCAAAACTTTAATCACTTTTTAATAGCTTTAGGTTTACTATGCTTCAAGAGATATTTGAAAAACCAAACTCAACGATTAAAGCAACAATGTTCTTAAAGCTGACCCTTAAAAAAGCAATTAAATTTTCCTTTCCAGCTTTGGCGATTGTTCTGGTTGCAATTACTTTTTTCCCGCACCACAGCGGTAAGGATGCTACTGCAAATACGCAAATGGCCCAAGTGTCACGCCTTCGTTATACCAGCACGACCCAAAAAGGTGAGCATATTGAATTACAAGCTAAAAAAGGAAGCGCAATTGACACAGACACAGTGACCCTTGACGCCGTTGCAGGTAACCTCACCGGGCCTGCTGGGCAAAATTATAAGCTACAAGCTGACAAAGGTGAATTTAATAAAAATCAGCACACCGTTTCCTTAAAAGGTAATGTAGAATTAACGGCGCCTTCTGGGATAACAGTTAACACCCCGCAAGCGACCCTTAATATGCAAACAGGAAAAGCAAGCGGTGATCAAACCATTACAGCGCAGCACCCCCATGGGCAAATCAACAGCCAGTCCTTTGAAGTTGACCAAGAGAAACAAGAAATCACGTTTAAAGGAAAGCCCACACTTGTGTTTGAAAAGCCATAACTGGTATAGTGAAAGGTAAGTATCCTTTTTAAGTTCTGTAAAGTTTTTCTCTTGAACCTGCAATTTTCCTTAATATTTTCCAACACAGTTAAAACCCAGCTATGGTGCGCTAGCCTTGCCGCATGGCTTGGTACATGTCATGTCATGGCATCGCCTTTGCAAGGGAACTTGACTGGTGAAACCATGGTGATGAATGCAAAAGAAAACACAGCAACAGTTACGGGTGGGGCTTTACCAGCACAGCTTCATGTTCAAACGTATTCCTCTTGGGTGGACATAACAAGCCAACACATGAAGGTCACTTTTGCAAAAAAGGTGGTAGCAACAGCCACACCTGCTGCTGATCATGTAGCACAACCAAACCACACCTCTTCCTTTTCAAAAGACATTTATCAACTTGAAATGAACACGAACGTTGTTGTCATCATAAAAGATAAAGGTAAACAAATCTTATACACCCTTAAGGCTGACAGATGTCACACGAAAGGCCCCCTTCTTGAATGCTACGGTCATATTACTGTCTTACAAGGGCACAACACACTCACAAGTCCTTATGTTATATTCAATACTCTAAATCAAGAAGTTAAATTTCAAAAAAACCCCTTAGCTAAGACGTCACCACAGACAAGACCAACAGCCTTTATTCACCATATCAAAGCCCCACTTCACAATAAAAACAGTATAACTAAATAAATAAACAGGAGGTTTTTATTGCATAATCTGTCAATTAACGATGTTGGTGCTTTCATAACGCATTTTATGACGCAATCAACTAACCTCATACATCAACAAACTCCCCCCCCTATTGTACATGGTTTTTTTAAAGGGGTTGTCAGTATTCCAAACCTTCAACCCACAGCCTTTAATTGTTCTTTGGGAAAAGGTGAAGATGAGCGCGTGATGCTGAACCGACATGTGATGAAAAAGGCATTACTAAGCCATAAAGCAAACCTTTCAACACACATTGAAGATATCCCCCTTTTGTTTTTAAAACAAGTCCACGGAAACGTTGTCGTTACTGTTGATAGCCCATTTGATACCATACTTGAAGCAGACGCAATGGTCACCTCACAAACAAATATTTTATTGGGGGTTCAAACGGCAGATTGCATTCCCCTTCTTTTTGCAGACCCTTGCAATAGTGTCATTGGGGTTGCGCATGCAGGCTGGAAAGGCTTAAAACAAGGCGTCATACAAAACACGCTTGCAGCAATGGAACAACTTGGCGCGAACCGTTCAAAGATAAGGGCAGCGATAGGCCCTTGCATCGCCCCTCAAAGTTATGAAGTGGGTGAAGACGTCTTTGAAAATTTCAAAGAAAATTACCCGTCGGTTTTCTACCCCTGGCCCACACCACATACGCATGACGCAATAACACCTACACCGAAAACATATGCGTTTGACATTGCAAAAGTTGCCACACAAATTTTAAAAGCAGAAAAAATAATGGATATCAGTCATCAAATGATTGATACCTACAGTCAATTAGATTACTTTAGTTTTCGAAGGCACACCCACCAAAATATCGGCCATATAGGCAATCAAGCCTCTGTGATAGGGATGCTAAGTTTTTAAATGAACTTAAGAAATAATGCAAGAAGAAGACTTACAAACGCAAGAAACAGCCCAAAATGACCACTTAAGCCAGTTGGAACAAGGGGTTATGGTTATTAGGGATGTTGTTAAAACATTAACCCTACAACCTGGCGTATATCGCATGCTGAGCGCTGACGGGGAAGTGTTGTATGTTGGAAAAGCTAAAAATTTAAAAAATCGCGTTGTGGCTTATACCAAACCACAAGTGCTTCCCAACCGTTTACAGCGTATGATCTCGCAAACGCGAAAGATGGAGATTGTTACAACCCACACGGAAACAGAAGCGTTATTATTAGAATCTAACCTTATTAAACAACTACAACCGCGTTATAATATTTTACTCAAAGACGATAAGTCATTTCCCTATATCCTTTTAACAAAGGGGCATTCGTTTCCTCGCATCATGAAGCACAGAGGCCCGCATTCTATTGTAGGTGAATATTTTGGCCCCTTTGCAAACGTGGCCGCTGTAGATGAAGCCATCTTAGTTGTGCAAAAAATTTTTCAAATTCGCAACTGCACAGATTCTTATTTTTCAGCCCGCAAACGACCTTGCCTTCAATACCATATCAAACGCTGTAGCGCCCCATGTGTGAACCGTATCAACCATGAACAGTACAGTGAAACGTTGCAAATGGCCAAACAGTTTTTGCAAGGTAAAAGCGACGTTGTACAAAAAGTATTATCACAAAAAATGCTCGCTTATAGTGACGATTTAGAATACGAAAAAGCAAAGGAAATCAGAGACACCATCAAACTCATCACCGACATACAAGCACGCCAGCGCATTAATTTAAGCGGCCTTAGAGATGTGGATGTCTTAGCGCTTATCCAACACAATGGCCTTACCTGCGTTCAGGTGTTTTTCTACCGTTATGGGCGCAACTTTGGAACAGAGTCTTACTTTTTATCACACGTCAGCGACGAAAGTGAAAGCGATATTTTAACAGCCTTCGTTAACCAGTTTTACACAACCAGAGCCCCTGCCCCCCTTGTGTTACTCAATCATGCCTTACAAGAAACCAAATTAGTCATACAAGCCTTAAAGGAACACCACAATACAAGTTTTACCTTTGAGACCCCCAAGCTTGGCTTAAAAGCCGAACTCATAGAACATGCAACCAATAATGCGAAAGACGCTATTGAACGCCGTTTAAGTCACACCGACAGCTTTGTTAAAATTTTTAAAAATTTACAAGACATAGCTGGCTTATCTTCAAGCCCAAAACGCATTGAAGTATATGACAATAGTCACCTACAAGGAACCCATGCGTGCGGCGTGATGATTGTTGCAACACAAGAAGGCTTTGAGAAAAAGGCATATCGAAAGTTTACCCCCAAAGAAGCCCAAAGCAACGACGACTTTGCCATGATGCGAGAATTTTTAAAAAGAAGATTACAGCATATTGATGACTGGGGGAAACCTGATTTACTTCTGATTGATGGTGGGCAAGGTCAGCTTTCTGCGGTACACGATATTGTAAATGAAATTGGTTTAGATATTGCTGTTATTGCCATTGCAAAAGGGCCAGATAGAAATGCTGGTCGTGAACGCCTATTTATGCGCAATAAAGATGTTATTGCCCTTGAGAAAAACGACCCCCTACTCCATTTTTTGCAAACCATTCGTGATGAAGCCCACAGATTTGCCATTGGAACCCACCGACAAATGCGCAAAAAAACATTAACCCATTCCAAGTTAGATGATGTCCCAGGGATTGGCGCAGCACGTAAAAAATTACTCCTACTCCATTTTGGTTCAGTCAAAAATATCGCAAGAGCTGCCATTGCTGACCTTGAACGCGTTGAAGGCATTAGTAAAGCTGTTGCAAAAAAAGTGTATGACTTTTTTAGATAGCACAATAACGCGTATTAAGTTAATAATAAAATAAAAAGGGAAATTAATGGTGCCCTCGGGGAGACTCGAACTCCCACATCAGAAGATAATAGATTTTGAGTCTACCGCGTCTACCAATTCCGCCACAAGGGCACACCATTGATTGTGAAATATTACAGAGAATTTCCACATCCAATATTTAGTTACACTATCACAATGTGGTCCGACACGCAAGCCTTTTTTACAAATTAAAATGTCTTTTATCAAGCCCATAAAGATCACCACCATAAAAAAGAAAAGCACTTGATCGTGTGAGATGAGTCTTGTAAAGTAAGGCATATTCAATTGTTTACTACAAAGATCATTTATTTCCCATGTCCTACGATTCAAATAATGTTTTCGCCAAAATTTTACGCAAAGAAATTCCTTGCAAATCAATATTTGAAAATGAACACGCCCTTGCATTTTATGATATTGCACCAGATGCACAAATTCATGCACTCGTCATTCCTAAAGGATGCTACGTCAATGCCCATGACTTTTACCAAAAAGCAAGCGATGTCGAATTAGTTGAATTTCACAAAGCCGTAAGTAGGGTGATTGCTG
>CAYZJC010000001.1:26043-29318 GCA_964478775.1 uncultured Verrucomicrobiales bacterium
TGACCTTGAAGAACCTGGGTATCGACTTATAGCCAATACAGGCGTGAGTGCAAACCAGCAAGTGCCGCATTATCATGTTCATATACTAGGTGGCAATGATATTTCACCGCTTATTAATGGTTTTGAAAAGTCATAAACTACCTTTTGTTTTATAAATATTGTTATTGATGTAGCTGCCGTTGAGTTGAAATTAAGTTTGTTAGAGTTATATAAGAAAGATCATAAAGATGTCTAAGTCTGTGTTTGATACGCCTGCCACAAGTAAAGCTGCCCTTGCAACAAAACCCAAAGCAGACTATTCAGCTAAAGATATTGAAGTGCTAGAAGGTCTTGAACCTGTTCGCAAACGCCCGGGCATGTACATTGGCGGCACTGATGAAAAAGCCATGCATCATCTTGTAGCCGAAGTCCTTGATAACTCTATGGACGAAGCCGTTGCAGGCTTTGCAAAGCGAATTGAAGTGTCTTTAAGTGCAAACAATATTGTTACTATTTCTGACGATGGTCGCGGGATTCCTGTAGACCCACACCCCAAGTTTCCACACATGTCTGCACTAGAAGTCATTTTCACAACGCTTCACTCTGGTGGAAAGTTCGACAGTAACGTATATAGCACCTCTGGCGGTTTGCATGGGGTTGGCATTTCCGTTGTGAACGCTTTGTCAGACATGGTTGCAGTTGAAATTTGTCGTAACAAAATAAGATATAAGCAAACCTATTCAAAGGGCCATGCCACATCAGGCCTTCAAACCGGCGATACACCCACACGCAAAACAGGTACATCTATCACCTTTCACCCAGACCCAGAAATATTTGGCAACCAACAATTTAAAGCACACACGATCTACCAAATGATACGTGCAAAGGCTTACCTGTTTAAAGGGGTTGAAATCATCTGGAGTTGCCATGCATCCCTCATTAAAGATGAGAAGACACCAAAAGAACAGCGCTTATATTACCCCAATGGTTTGTCTGACTATTTGCAAGATATGGTTGTATCCTATCTACCAACACCAGATGAAAACACTCCTCCCTTCACATTTACAGAAGAAAATTGTTTTGCTGGTGATGCTTTATTCCCTGAACAACAAGGCAGATGCGAATGGGCGGTCTTTTGGCCAGACACCATTAGTGAAGAACCGCTAGACCTTGGTGAAGAATCGCGTGTAATATCTTTTTGTAATACCATTCCAACACCGCAAGGTGGAACCCATGAAGCAGGTCTTCGCTCAGCCTTAACACGTGCCTTAAAAGATTATGGAGAGAGAACAAATAACAAACGTGCATCATCATTGACGGCTGAAGACGTTAATGGGGCAGTCGTTGCTGTGCTTTCTTGTTTTATCCCACAACCTCAGTTTCAAGGTCAAACAAAAGAAAAGCTAACCTCTAGCCAAGCCACACGCCTTGTTGACAACACCCTTAAAGACCACTTGGACCTTTGGTTTGGTGGGCACCCAAAACTAGCAGAACGCATACTTGAACTTACAATTGCGCGCGCTGATGAACGCCTTCGTAAAAAACAAGCCAAAGAAGTATCAAGGGCTAGCGCAACAAGAAAACTAAGGCTACCTGGAAAGCTGACTGACTGTACATCAACAGACCCAGAAATCTGTGAAATCTTTTTAGTTGAAGGAGATTCCGCAGGGGGAACAGCTAAACAAGCCCGCCAGCGTTTAACACAAGCGGTACTTCCTTTAAAGGGTAAAATCTTAAACGTTGCAACAGCTTCCTTAGATAAACTAAAGGCCAACCAAGAAGTTTCTGACCTTTCATTGGCTTTAGGGTGCGGTGTTGGCAAGGCGTGTGATATCAGCAAGCTTCGTTACCATAAAATTATTATCATGACGGATGCTGACGTTGATGGTGCGCACATTGCATCTCTCTTACTGACGTTCTTCCATCAAGAAATGCGCCCTATTGTAGAAGCGGGTTATGTGTATTTAGCACAGCCTCCGCTTTATCGTCTTTCTAATGGATCGAATGTAATTTATGCACGAAACGACGCTGAAAAAGAAGCACTTGTGAAAACAAAGTTTAGGGCAAACAGCAAAATTGACATCAGTCGCTTTAAAGGTTTAGGGGAAATGGCGGTTGCTCAGCTGCGTGATACCACCATGTCACCTGAACATAGAACTTTGTTGAAAGTGAAACTATTACCATCAGATGCAAATTCACCAGATGAATTCGTATCACGCCTGATGGGAAGAAACGCTGAGGCTCGTTTCCAGTTCATTACGCAAAATGCACCTATGTTTAAAGACATCGACATTTAAAGTGTTTTAGATCTACAAATTTTAAAAGGGGGACAAATGCAATCAGATTTTATAAATACTTTTAACCCTATTACCACAGTGCACATGAAACACAAACAAAGTCATGTGTGGCGCTGCAGTGAACCGCTTTCAACTTACAATTTAAGTGAACGCTATGGGGCAATACTATGCGACGAGAGATTTCTAAACGACATTCAAAGTCACTCTATCCCCGCATTTGCCATAAAAAGCACAGAAGACAATAAGTCGTTTGAAACCTTACAGCAAATTTGGCTATTCTTTAAGGCTCATAACGTCAAAAAAACTGATCGCGTCCTTATTATTGGGGGAGGCATCATTCATGACACAGCATGTTTGGCCTGTGCCTTATATTATAGAGGCTTAACTTTTGACTATGTGCCAACATCTTTACTGTCTATGATTGACGTATGTATAGGTGGAAAGACAGCCGTCAATGCGGTTGGCATTAAAAATGCCATAGGTCTTATATTACCAAGTGACAATGTGATTATTGACCTCAACTTTATAAAGACTTTAAGCCAGCGTCACATTGCCGAAGGCTTTGGGGAACTTAGCAAAATCGCATTCCTCTTTGGCCCCGATACTTTTCAAACCTACCTCACTTTATTTAACAATCTAAGTGATTCCTTTTTTGAAAACCCTTCACTACATCGTGATGATTATCTTAAATTTATTGAGCTTGGCATTAAACTTAAAACTAAAATGGTTGAACGTGACGAAGATGATACCCACCATAGAAAATTTTTAAATTTTGGCCATAGCATTGGCCATGCGATAGAAGCAGCGTCTCACTATAATATTCCACATGGTCTTGCCATTTGCATGGGGATGCTTGTTAAAATTAAGTACATGCCAGTTGAAAAAAACAACGCACTTCAAATACAATGCGAGAGGTTAGAAAACCATTTAAACACACTGCTTAAAAAATTTAATGTCATCCCTTTATTGAAGGCAGAACTTCCCAATTTGCAGTGGGAT
>CAYZJC010000001.1:29328-37650 GCA_964478775.1 uncultured Verrucomicrobiales bacterium
AGCCGGCATCAAACTTAGTTTCTGATAAAAAAAACAATAAAACAAGTATGCAACACGTAATCCCTACGCCAGCTTATACAACCCCAGACCAACAAGATATATTTCAAGTGAAACTGGAAAATTTCCCCGTAGACGATGCGTTCCAAAACACAATACATACCCTTTTTACAAAAATTATCAGTTTTTAGTGGCTCTCATGGAAAAGAGGGGGAGGTGATTATTTACTGAGGATAAAGCGCTTCCCCACCCCCACAAGCACACCTTTGTATTTGCGATTATAATCATTACACAATAACACCAATTAACAAATTATTAATCATAAAATAATTAATTTAAAATATAAAAATAATTTTTAAGTTAAAATTTCACGTTTTCCAACATGGTTGGGTGCACTTATAATTCCATTTTTTTCAAGTTGTTCAATGATACGTGCAGCACGGTTATACCCAATTTGCAAATGGCGTTGAACAAAGCTAGTTGATGCCTTTCCTTCACGCAAGATAAGTTCCAGGGCAGCTTGGTAGGTCGCATCCTCTTTGCTCTCTTGTGAATTGCTATCCATGTTTTTCATTTCATCTTCTTCATCGGTGACACCATCAATATAGCTAGGCTCCCCTTGCATTTTAAGAAAGCCCACAATTTTTTCGACTTCATCATCTTTTACAAATGGACCATGAACACGGCTCATGCGGCCAACACCTGGCATAAACAGCATGTCCCCCTGTCCTAACAATTGTTCAGCCCCTTGTTCACCTAAAATTGTGCGGCTATCAATTTTGGAGGTGACTTGGAAACTGATACGCGTTGGAAAGTTAGCCTTAATGGTGCCGGTGATAACATCAACCGATGGGCGCTGGGTTGCCATAATCAAATGTATACCAGCGGCACGTGCCATTTGCGCAAGGCGTTGAATAGCAGCTTCAATTTCTTTTCCAGCAACCAACATTAAGTCTGCCATTTCATCCACAACAACGACAATATACGGTAGTGGTTCAAAGTCAAGCCCTTGGTTTTCAAAAATTGGTTTACCGGTTTCAGAATCAAACCCTGTTTGGACACGGCGCATTAAGACTTCACCATTTAGACGTGCTTCTTGAAGACGCTTATTAAAACCGTCAATGCCTCTCACACCAAGCTTTGACATCGCACGATATCTGTTTTCCATTTCCTTAACGGCCCATTTTAAGGCAACAACTGCTTTTTTAGGGTCAGTGACGACAGGGGTTAAGAGGTGGGGGATATCGTCATATACAGAAAGCTCAAGCATTTTAGGATCAATCATAATGAATTTGCAATGCTGTGGAGTTAAACGATATAGCAACGATAATATCATCGCATTAACAGAAACAGATTTACCTGAACCCGTTGTACCGGCAACAAGTAAGTGTGGCATTTTTGCAAGGTCCGCAACAATAGGGGTTCCCCCAATGTCTTGACCTAAGATCAAAGGCAAAGCGGCTTGTGAGACTTTATAGTCGTTTGATGCCACCAGTTGACGTAAATATACCGTTTGGCGTGTTTTGTTTGGCAGTTCAATACCAATGACATTTTGACCTTGCACCACAGCAATACGTGCTGAAAGCGCACTCATTGACCGGGCAATATCATCAGCAAGACCAATAACCCTAGAACTTTTAATTCCTGGTGCTGGTTTGAGTTCAAATAAAGTGACAACGGGGCCAGGGCGAATATTGACAATCTCACCATCAATGCCAAACTCATTTAAAACAGTTTCAAGGGTCTGCGCTTGCTCTTTTAAGACATCTTCTGTAAGCACGGGGCCACGCTGCACAAGGGTTTTCTCCAACAAATCAATTGGCGGAAGAACATATTCACCAGATTGCAATAAATGTGTAGCGTCAAATGCAGGCGTTTTTTTAGCTGTCACAGCCTTTCCCTTAGAAGCCGCTTTAGCGTTTGTTTGTACATGACCGGGCGCTGTAAAACTTGGGTAGGACGGGAGTTCATTATCAAAATCATCTTGCTCAGTTTCTGATAAAGAGGGTTTTGAGTGCCAGTCAATTGTTGGCTCCTCCTCTAAAGTTTCAAATTGGGCAAATTGAATATGCGCTTGGCTAAAAGCACCTACATCTTTATTAAAGGCCTGATCATCTTTATGGGTTTTCGATAAGTTTTGTTTTGCTGTCAGCTTTTCATAAGTTAAGAACATGAGCTGGCCGATTGCCACAATCAAAATGGTAAGCAAGCGATAAAGTGCTACAATCACAAAAGTCAACTGCTGTAAGGTAAGCCCGAGTGAGACCCACACCAACAGAAATGAAATAAAGAAAGTACTCACCAAAATAGGAATCAGCAACACGGTACACTTATAATGTGCTAACAGCCCTATGAGGTGAGAGAGCAGTAAATACCCTACAAAACCAGATGTATGAGGAAGGTTTGAAAATATATCAACACGATTACTTATCACATTCATCCAAGAAAACGAACTTAATACAAAGCAAAGCCCCACACACCCTATTAAACTAGCAAAGAGTTTAAAGAAATTAAAACGAAAGGTTGGAGAGCGAATTAATTGCACGCCCCACACCCCCAGAATAAAAATTGCTAGGAAGGCCACAACACCAAAAGCTTGTAAAGCAATATCACTTATGATCGCTCCAACACCTTGGGTCATATTTTTTAACGGCAAGGATGAGGCCACATTGAAACTTGCATCCGTTGGTGAGTAGCTAAAACAAGACAACGCAAATAAAATAGACATAGACAAAAGAGCCAAGCCGCTAAAGTCACGAATTCTGCGTTTAATAAACATGATAAAATCAAAAGAGGTAAGTTGTGTTCTCATAAATATTGTTATTTGTCGTCATTTGCAGTTAAACAAGAGAAAAAAATCTCTTAATTGTTATAGATGTTGAAAGTATACCACATTTCCTTTTCAGACACAATTTTTCACATTAAATAAATATGGGTGTACTTAACACATTGTTTTCGTAGTCATCATCAAAGCACAACATCAACCTGGCCCCTAAGTTGATAGCACACAAGCACTTGTCTTTAAATGAAAAAACTTTTAATCTAATTATAATGAAACGCTAAAAGATGTCATATTTAACATGGATTCAGACCAACCAGCCAGTCAACCACAAATCATTCTTGAAGTTCCAGAAGATATGGTAAGACAAGAAAAACCAAAGATAACGCTTAGTGCGGATAGCACCATTACAACCCAAGCAGAGATTTTAAAGAAACAACAAGAAAAACCATTAATTGAGGTCATCAACCTTAGCAAATCATTTGGTGACAAGGTTGTCTTAGAGCACGTCAACTTTAGCGTCAACAAAGGTGAATCTTTCGTTATTATGGGTGGCTCTGGAACGGGAAAATCTATTTTGCTTAAATGTATTTTAGGCTTAATTGAACCTGATAAAGGGGAAATTTTAGTTGATGGTGTGGATATTTTGGAATTAGATATAAGTGAACGCCGAACTGTGATGAAGCGCTTTGGGATGCTCTTTCAAGGGGGCGCTCTCTTTGACAGTCTTACTATTGCTGAAAACATTTCCTTTGGCCTGATACAAGGCTTTAATTATAGTAAGGCTGCCGCTTTAACGATTGCAATGGAAAAAATTAAAGCTGTTGAACTCCCCGCATCAGTTGCTAACCAACTTCCAGCAGAACTTTCAGGAGGAATGCAAAAACGTGCTGCTCTTGCAAGGGCAATTGCGACAACCCCCGATGTTATTTTCTTTGATGAGCCCACAACGGGTCTTGACCCTATTTTAAGCAGCACCATTAACGAGTTGATCAAAAAGTGCACAAATGAATTAAACTCATGCGCTATCACTGTCACACATGATATGAAAAGCCTTAAACATATCGCAGATAAGGTTGGGCTTTTACATGAAGGCAAATTTATTTGGCAAGGCAGTGTTGAAGAACTTGACACCACAGACAACCCTTACGTTCAACAATTCGTCAAAGGGGAACCTTATGGCCCATTTACTACGCCTGCACCTGCAAACATTGCCTCTTTGTAGATGAAGACTTCATCTTAAAATAACGCATGCCAGAGCCTCATCACTCCCTAGCATGCGTCATAACTATAGCTTGCCACTTATAATTTAGTAGCTAACAAAGCTGTTATATACTCAATAAATTTAGCTATAAAATTGTGAAAACTTTACTCACCTAGCGTGAGGATGGCACATTAAAACCACATGCGTTTTCTTCCCATTTGCATACACTTTCAGCACTACACTGAGCTTGGTTTTTAAACTGACGGCAGTCAGCTAGGCAGCCTTGGGGAAAACGCTTTGAAAAAATACAACCATCAGTCATGCTACACATATTTACGTACTGATCAAAGTCTTTACTCATTAAGTCACAGGACCTCATAACGACTTCATTAGCGCTTTGCTTGCCACTTTCAGTTCTACACAAATCACCAATCTGGATTAAGTTTTCAAACACTTTTGCGCATTTATCATTTACACTCATTTGACTAGCATGAGACTGAGTTAACATCATAGATGCAAACATAAAACCAATCATCATCATTTTTTTAATCAACAACATTCAAAAAATTCCTCTTTTAGATTTAGAATTTCAAATTAACAAAAAAAGATTAACAGAATGTGAAATAATCCTTTTATCTCAATAATAAAAAACATAAAATAAGGAAAACTGAAATTTATATGATACAAAAGACCGCTTGCTCTACACTTTTCCCAATGAAATTTTTAATCAAATCCCCCCCTCAGCGATTGATCTCTTAAAACTATTTGAATCAAGAGGTGCTAAGGCAAGGTTAGTTGGGGGATATGTCCGTGATTTGTTGTGGGGGCATTTTCACCCAAAAGCATGCCTTCCTAAACAAACAGTGCTTGATATTGATATCTGTATTGACCAACCACCCACATGGGTTATAGCCTTTGCAAACAAGCATCACATCAAAGCCATTCCAACTGGTATTAACCATGGGACAGTGACACTTCTATTTAACGATCAAACCTTTGAAGTAACAACGCTACGCCACGACATAGCCCCACACGGAAGACATAGTGATGTTAGCTTTAATGCAACCTTTGAAGAAGACGCCTTAAGGCGTGACTTTACCATTAACGCTTTAAGCCTAGATTATAAAGGTAATCTTTATGACTACACCCAAGGTCTTAAAGATATCAAATCACAAACAATTGGGTTTATTGGCGACCCTTTAACGCGTATTGAAGAAGACGCTTTGCGCATATGGCGATACTTTAGGTTTTACGCAACGCACCTTTCCCCTGCAGCTTTAGGAAAAAGTTTAAGTGATTACCGCACCCCTCTTCCCAATTATCAAACACTTAAACAAGGCCAAGCTATTTTAAGTGCAGAACGTATCACCCAAGAATTCTTTAAAATTTTACGCAGTGTGAATGCCCCCTCTATTTTGCCAGTGATGCAAAGTTACGGCCTTTTAAAAGACGAACAGCGTGTCAATTGTACGATTACAAAAGAAGTCATTAACCGTTTATGGGCCTTTGAAAGTGTACTAGTGCCAGAAAACTTAACGCTTGATATCAGCACTAAGCTTGTTAGCCTTCATCTTACCGGTCAGCCCTTTTGTTTAACAAAACAACAAAATAAAAATTTTGTGTTTTTAAGTCAATTGAATTTATCTACAAATTGCATCCATAATATACCAGACATGTTAAAACACACAGCATGCTTTAAACCAGAATTATGGGTGGATGTTAATGCGTTATGCTTTGCTTTTCATCACACACATCATGAACGTGGAAAAAGGCCCCTTCCCCCTTTTCCTTTGCAAGGTAAACATCTGCAAAGCTTAAATATAGACAACGCAATTGAGGTTAATGGAACCTACACCTACAAGCGTATTTTAGATACCCTCAAAGGGGAATGGTTTGACTCCAACTGTACCCTCACCCTTGATGAATGCCTTACGCGTGTAAAGACAATTGCATAATAATTTCCCATTCATGTTGTTCTACTGGCTGCACAGAAAGCCTAGACTGTTTTAAAAGCACCATGTCTTTCAAACGCGGCTCTGTTTTAATTTGATCAAGGCTAACAGGGTTTTCTAAGGCTTGCACGTAGCGCATATCACGAAGACCGAACACCCCTTTTTCATCTGTCGGGTCAATGCGATAATCACTTACAACCTCAACAATTCCTACGATTCTCCTTTCCCTTACGGAATGATAAAAGAAACATAAATCACCAATTCGCATAGCTTTTATATTGTTGCGCGCAAGATAATTTCTAACGCCATTCCAAGGCTCTACCTCAACACGTTTTTGATCAGTAAAGGACCATGTCTCAGGTTCAGACTTGATCAGCCAAAAGCTTTTGGGATGAGGTGTTTGTTGTAAATCAGCTGCCATATTTTTTCCAATCAAATTTCTAACTTGAGATGTGCTTTTTAAAAGGGCTTAAGTTATTTTTAATCTTTTTAAAATAGTATATAAGAGAATAGGTTAAAATCAATCAGATTTGTTGCATCCAAAATCAAACACATCTAGAAGGCCCAGTGTCATGAAAAAAAATAATATATACAAAGTTTTAGGAAAGCTTGCGCTCTGTTCAGCCTTTGCAAGCGGATTATCAACTAACACTATGGGGTTTTCTTCTCTCTTTGGCGGGGCTTCAGATGACAAACCCATGGACACTGCACCCGATCAGCAAACCTTGATATTAAAAGATATCATCAAAGATTTAATGATCAAAAACAATATTCAGCACCTTCCTAACATGGATGTATTAAAGAGCAAAATAGACCTTTCAAAAGAAGGCGTTAATGGATTATACAAACGCTTTTTAAGCAATCAAGAAGTATTACCAAAAGAATTACGTGTAAAAGTCATGGAGAATTTTTCAAATAATATTGATTCATACCAAGAAGAACACGTCTATATTTTAGTGTTGATTTCAGAACTCATCTCCCAGCAGCAAATCAACGCAGAAGAGTATTGCCCTAAAGGAATTAACAATCAATTTGTGATTACGTTCTTGCCGCAATTGCTTGCCGATAATTTGCAGGACAATGGAAAAACGCAACTTCAATTTAACGACGTAATCATTAATGGGAAAGAATATGACGTTGCTATTTCCCCACTTGAATATGCTGATAAAATTTACTTCGAAACAAAAACCATGCAAGCCTTGTATCACAGCATTAAAAACGGTGGTCAAACAACTTATGAAACCCGTTCGCAACTCTTGAAAGTGCGTGGCGGACTTGTAATTGCTAAGCGTGGCTACACTGTCGGGCAAAACAAGACATGTCATTTAATTTCATCTGAAATTAATCTTAACGAAACAGAAAATGGACCGTCATTTTCAGTAAATAAAGCCTACGGCATTCGTCTTACCCCCAAAGGTGGAACTGTTT
Organism: uncultured Verrucomicrobiales bacterium; assembly: GCA_964478775.1. GTDB lineage: Bacteria > Pseudomonadota > Alphaproteobacteria > Paracaedibacterales > CAIOTO01 > PNMQ01. The sequence continues at coordinate 36,689 of CAYZJC010000001.1, forward strand.
TTTCAAAAGAATCTGAAAACATACTTATTAATGCCCTTAGCTTTCAAAACAATATCAATAATTATAAATAATCAGATATATTCAAGCGCAATAACGGTTACAAAGCGGGACTCTGTTTAATTCCAATAGGTTTTTTAAAATGTGTGGGCTATCGCTTGACAGCAATTAGGGGATTGCTTAAACTTTAATGTATCTAATTTAATTAAAATTATCATTATGAAACCATTGTCTCCCCATCTCTTTATTTATAAACTACCACTGACTGCGCTTTTGTCAATTACCCATCGCTTTAGTGGTCTGGCATTTATATTGGCCCTGAGCTTATTTATTGTTGCATTTTATGGCATGTCAGTTTCTGTTGAATATTGGCAATTTTGCAAAAGATTATTTTATACAACATATGGCCACATATGGGTATGGCCTTTATTATTAGCTGTACATTATCACGCTTTAAACGGCCTTCGCTATTTGTACTGGAGTCTTGGCCACGGCTTAGAATTAAAGGCAGTAAACTGGTCTGGTTATGTTGTGGTGACATTAGCATCAGCCTTAACACTAACCTTATACCTCCTCACACACTAAACAACATTCTTTGAACATTGTTATTAAAAAGGCTTAACTATTATGCGCGCAAGAACACATTGGCTTCATCAACGATTAACAGCTATAGGGGCATTTATTTTGGTCCCACTCATGTGGTATTTTATCTTACACACAACAAGACAACCGTATGAATATGCAAAATTAGCCGTCACCCATATTGGTTTTAAAAGTCTCTTTTGCATTTCTGTATTATGTAGTTTATATCACGCATATTTAGGGATTGAAGTCATCGTTCAAGATTATGTTAAACAGCAATATCACCAATTGATAAAAATATTAATTATTGGTGTTTTTACTATATTTGGCATTGCTTTATTGTTCAGCCTTTTGACAAGCTAACCCCACCCCCACTTAAAATT
>CAYZJC010000001.1:37660-43716 GCA_964478775.1 uncultured Verrucomicrobiales bacterium
TAGTACAGGTAGAACGCACGCAGAACGTTCCGGATAATTTCAGGAAGATGAACCATGGCATTACCACAAATTATAGAGCATGAATATGTTGTAGTTGTTTTAGGTGCTGGTGGGGCGGGTTTGCGCGCCACACTTGGCATGTGCAGCGAAGGCTTTAAAACAGCCTGCATAACAAAGGTGTTTCCAACACGAAGTCACACTGTTGCAGCACAAGGTGGCATTAGCGCAGCATTAAATAATATGCATGACGGTGATGACTGGAAGTACCACTTTTACGACACAGTCAAAGGCTCTGACTGGCTTGGTGACCAAGACGCTATTGAATATTTATGTAAAACAGCAATTGAAGCCGTTGTAGAACTAGAACATTTAGGTGTTCCCTTTTCAAGAACTGATGAAGGGCGTATTTACCAGCGCGCTTTTGGTGGTCATACCATTGAAGAAGGTAAAAGCATGGCCAAACGTGCGTGCGCTGCAGCAGACAGAACAGGCCATGCCATTTTACATACCCTTTATCAGCAATGCTTAAAACATGATGCGACTTTTTTTATAGAATATTTTGCGTTAGACTTTATTTTTGATGACACAGGGGCCTGCAAGGGCCTACTTGCCTGGTGTCTAGATGATGGTTCTTTGCACTTATTTCGCGCAAATCGTATAATTGTGGCAACGGGTGGATGCGGTCGCGTCTTTTTTTCATGCACTTCCGCACATACCTGCACTGGAGATGGAAACGCCATGGCATTGCGCGCTAACTTACCCTTGCAAGATATGGAATTTATTCAGTTTCACCCCACAGGCATCTATGGTTCTGGCTGCTTAATTACGGAAGGCGCAAGGGGCGAAGGCGGTTATCTTACCAATGCAGCTGGTGAAAGGTTTATGGAACGCTACGCGCCCAACGCAAAAGACCTCGCCTCGCGTGATGTTGTGAGCCGCGCAATGACAATAGAAATTTTAGAAGGCAGAGGTGTTGGCCCAGATAAAGACCATATCTACCTGCACCTAGAACACTTAGACCCTGAAGTATTAAAGGAACGCTTACCCGGAATTTCTGAAACATCAAAAATTTTTGCAAATGTGGATGTTACCAAGCAACCTATACCTATTTTACCCACTGTGCACTATAACATGGGCGTAGTTGTGAAAGGCGCTGAAAAAAAAGTTGTTCCAGGCCTCATGGCGATTGGTGACGCAGCTTGCGTTTCTGTACATGGAGCCAATCGTTTAGGGACAAATTCATTGCTAGATATTATTGTCTTTGGTAGAGCAGCCGCACTGCGGGTTAAAGAAACATTAACCCCAGGGGCTTTACATTCCCCCCTCCTCGCTAGCCACTATGCAAAAACATTAGACTGGTTTGAAGATTTATTATCTGCTGATGGCACAGTAAAGGTGCCAGAAATACGTGTTAAAATGCAAAAGATTATGCAAAAGTATTGCGGTGTGTTTCGTGAAAAAAAACTTTTGCAAGCGGGCATTAAGCAATTAAAGGAAGTTGGGCAACTAATGAACAACATAAAAATTGAAGATAAATCGCTCATCTGGAATACAGATTTAGTGGAAGCTATAGAGTTGAAAAATTTATACGCACAAGCCCTTGTTACCATTGAAAGCGCCCTGGCAAGAGAAGAAAGCCGCGGTGGCCACGCCCGTGAAGATTTTCCTGAACGCGATGATAAAACATGGCTTGTCCACACATTAGCTTCGTTGTCAGCCAATAACCAAGTCACATTTGAATATAAGGCTGTTAATCTACAGACTTTAACGGCTGAAGTTGAATCCATACCGTTAAAGAAACGTGTCTACTAAGCACTTCGTTCATACATAGCTTTAATGATATTGTGCGCAAATTGGCTTAACAAATACGTAAAGAGTCTTGACTGTTGACCAAGTTCTTCTATTTCTTTTTTTGCGTCAGCAAACTGATTGAGAATTTCAGCTTTATCCTCACGTGCAAGCACCCACCCCAGCTCTAAAGTGGCATCCGTCATGAAGGCGTCAAGGTCAACCTTAGCATTTTCACATACATAGGCTCTGGGGTTAATAACGTCCAATACACTGTAATAGGCTTCGTTAAATTCAGCCTTAATCGTTGGAATGTTGGGCATGCTCTCTTCTTGACTAACTGCTGGTAAGCTATCTGACATTACCAATTCTTCATCAGAATAAATACCATCATCTGATTGAGGCATCTGTTCAATGCAAACAGGCGAAGGAAGGTTAGCTAATTTTGCGTCCCTTTTAAGTATACGCACAGGACTATCAGGTATATTTGCATTCGGCTGCAAAACGTTCGTACTGTTTTGTTGACGCTGTTTAGGTGCACGTTTATTGTGCTTCTTTTTTGCGGGACGCTTTGGAGATGGCACTTCTGACTTAGCATTAAAAAACGATATTAGTTCTGAATCTGAGAATGCTTGTAAGGAAGACGCCTCATTTTCTTTTAACTCCTGCGAAGAAGCTAATGGATGCCCATTTCTTCCCTTTATTTTTTGTTGCAGTCGATATTTGGCAGAGTTTCTAAAATGATTATCTCGTTGTGATTGTTCAGTCAGTAAAGCAATATGGGCTGGAATTTCACTCAGCATTTCGATAATATTGTTTGTGTGCCTTTTAAAACTTAGCATTCCCTCTTTTGCCGAAAATTTAATATTTGTTGATGCATTGGGGTACTTTTTATTAAAGTGCTGCATATATTTTTGTGTATCTAACAAAAATTGCGCGTTACGAAAATGACCGTGTGCCTCGTGTGTTGCAAAATAAGAATCACACGCTCTCCTGATAACGAAGGGTATATTAATAAATCCTTCTTCCTTAAAACAATCATAGGAAACCCCCTCAAAGAACAATCTTGTTACAGGTTTAACCAAGGGGAGCATATCACAAATCATCATTTTCATTATTTGTTGCTTTGAAGCAACATCAATATAGTTTTGCATACACAAATGCATGAGGGTAAAAAATATGTGTTCGCATGTACAGTTCCAAATCTCTAGCTTGCAATTTATACTATCTTCACTTATTGAGTTTTTATTGTTATTTATTAAAAAATTATTACAATCATTTAAGATTTCATGTATATGCGGGTTTCTTTGCGTAATTAAAGGTGTGGTTGACAAGAATGTATGTACATTTTCAACTTGAAGAACAGCTTTTCTATAGTGATTATTGACATCAACTAAGGCAAAGCTACGAACATTAAATTCCAGTTGTTCTAAGGCAAATACCTCACAGCCCTCACTTGACAAAGTTTGATCTTTCCCCATGAGCAACCAGACAGACTCATCACATTTTTTGCGCCCATTTGCTTCAATAGTCATTTCCATTTGGATTGACGCAGCTTGAACACATGCATTAAATATGCTTATCGTTGAAAAAATTGCGAGACTCAGTGTTATCGTGTGCAGTGTTTTAAGAATTCTATTGCTGATCTGTTGTATATGGACTTGCATTTTTTGATAATTCCCCCTAAATTCAAAGTAGTTAATGTGTCGTTAGTGATTTGAGATACGCATAAAGAGGCAAAGAGTGATTTTTTCTTTGCTATAAATTTTGTTTTTTAACATTATATTGCTTAATAGTATTTTATTTTAGCATATTTTGCAATTGGTTATGTTGTTAATTTCACTGAGCATACAAATAAAAAAGTTTTTTTAGCAATAAAGGTAGAGTTGGTTTATGTCAATTAAGTCAGACATTTGGATTACAGAACAAGCAAAACACGGCATGATTTCCCCTTTTGTGGAATGTCAAAAGCGTGAAGGGATTATTTCCTATGGTGTCTCTTCATATGGGTATGACGCCAGAGTCGCGCCAGAATTTAAAATTTTCACCAATGTCGACAGCGCAATCGTTGACCCAAAGAATTTTTCTGAACACAGCTTTGTTGAACGCAACACAGATGTGTGCATTATCCCCCCAAACAGCTTTGCTTTAGGTAGAACTGTTGAGTACTTTAAAATTCCACGGGACGTTTTAGTCATCTGCCTTGGTAAATCCACCTATGCGCGCTGTGGTATTATTGTGAACGTAACCCCCCTGGAACCAGAATGGGAAGGGCATGTCACTTTAGAATTTTCAAACACAACCCCCCTTCCTGCTAAAATTTACGCCAATGAAGGTGTATGCCAATTCTTATTCTTTAAGTCAGATGACCCTTGCGCTGTATCTTACCGTGACCGTAAAGGTAAATATATGGGCCAACAAGGTGTGACATTACCACGCTTATAACGCCTTAACACAAATCAATGTATAAAAATAAAACCAACAGAAAATAGAAGTCAAATAAATGGATCATCTAATTATCACAGGCGGGGCTGCCTTAAAAGGCTCAGTTCGAATGAGCGGTGCAAAAAATGCGGCACTCCCCCTACTGGCTGCAAGCTTGTTGACGGACCAAAGCTTTGTTTTGCAAAACGTACCACGACTTGCTGATATTGAATCCATGTTAGAACTACTGACCCAACTTGGGGCAACGGTTGGTTTTGAACCTAGTGTCACACCAATTAGCGATAATCTAGTGTCAATTAGCGCAAGCTCAATTATTAGCACGACAGCCCCATACGACTTAGTGCGCCGTATGCGCGCCTCTATTTTAGTACTTGGCCCTTTAGTAGCCCGCTTTGGAAAAGCACGCGTGTCTTTACCTGGTGGGTGCGCCATTGGCACAAGGCCCGTTGATTTACATCTGAGCGGTTTGGAAAAACTAGGGGCAACAATTGAACTTGCTGAAGGTTATATTAATGCCCTCGCCCCAAATGGCCTTACAGGGGCAACCATCGCTATGCCTGTGGTTTCTGTCACAGCAACTGAAAACTTAATGATGGCAGCCACCCTTGCAAAAGGTGAAACAGTTATTGTAAACGCTGCACGCGAACCAGAAGTCATAGACCTTGCGGTGTGTTTAAATGCGATGGGTGCTAAAATTGAAGGCGCAGGAACAGATAAAATAACCATACAAGGTGTTGAGCGTTTAAATGGTGTGACCCACAAAGTGGTGTGTGATCGTATTGAAACAGGAACTTATGCGATTGCAGCCCTCATGACACGCGGTGAACTTACCCTTCTCAACACTGACCTTGCGCTCATCCCCACATTTTCATCAGCCCTTGAAAAAGCAGGAGCCCTCATCACCCCTATTACAGGTGAGGAATCTGGCTTTCATATTAAAATGAATGATGCTGGTATCATCCATGGGGTTGATGTCATGACGGAACCCTACCCTGGCTTTCCAACTGACTTGCAAGCACAAATGATGGCCTTAATGACATTGTGTGATGGGGCCTCTTTAATAACTGAAACAATATTTGAAAATAGATTTATGCATGTGCCTGAATTGCGTCGTATGGGGGCTAACATTACAGCACATGGGTCTTCCGCTTTAGTGCGCGGCGTTAAAAGTTTAAGTGGTGCACCTGTCATGGCAACTGATCTGCGCGCATCGGTTTCACTTGTTCTAGCAGGCCTTGCCGCTACTGGCCAAACGCGCGTCAATCGTATTTACCACCTTGACCGTGGATATGATAAAATTGTTGAAAAACTACAAGCTTGCGGCGCCACCATTGAACGCGCAACAGAATAGATGTAGCATATTTTGAAAATAAAAAAGGGCTTTAAGCCCCTTTTTTAATGATGAGAATTGGTATAAAAGCCTAATTAAGTAATACTTTAATCTTTTGCCGTAATCCAGCCACCACCTAAGAGCCTATCACCCTTATAAAAAACACCAGCCTGCCCAAAAGCAATACCATATTCAGGGCTACTCAAAACAACTTCTGCTGTATTTGGTGAAAGGGCACGAATACGCGCCACAACAGGTTTTGCACTTGACCTAATTTTAATGTCGCAATCAATACCTTCGCCTATAAAGTCTTTGATATTACATAGCCAATTCACATCTGTCAGCAATAGTGACTTCACAGCCAAAGCTTCCTTTGGTCCCACTGTAACGGTGTGTGTTTTCGCATCAACCTTAATGACATATAAAGGTTCGTGATGGGCAATCTTTAAACCTTTGCGCTGGCCAACAGTAAAGTTGATAATGCCTTCATGGG
>CAYZJC010000001.1:43726-51174 GCA_964478775.1 uncultured Verrucomicrobiales bacterium
GGTGCCAAGTTGTGTGCCATCAACATGCACAATAGGCCCAGCATCTAAAGCACCAGGGCGCAGCTTAGAAACAACGCTTGCATAGTCCCCATTTGGTACAAAGCAAATATCTTGACTATCTGGCTTATCTGCGACCTTAAGGCCAAAACGTGCTGCATGGTAACGTGTCTCCAGCTTATTTTCAAATATACCCAGTGGAAAACGCAAATAATCTAGCTGGTCTTGTGTTGTCGTAAACAAAAAATAACTTTGGTCACGCTTTTTATCAAATGCTTGATGAAGTTCTGAATGCCCGTGTTCTGTTTGTGCTGGCGAAACCCGTTTAACATAATGCCCTGTCACTAAAGCCTTTGCCCCAAGGTCTTTTGCAGTTTGCAAGAGGTCTTGAAATTTAACTCTCTGATTACATCGAACGCAAGGTATCGGGGTTTCGCCACGCATATAAGAGTCTGCAAAATCGTCTATCACCTTTTGCTTAAAAATAGATTCATAGTCTAACACATAATGCGGGAAACCCAACTTTTGGGCCACCATCTTTGCGTCATGTATGTCTTGACCAGCACAGCAAGCATTCTTTTTTTCAATGGCTGCACCATGGTCATACAATTGTAAGGTTATACCAATGACATCGTACCCAAGCTCATGCATGAGGGCTGCTGTCACAGAAGAATCAACCCCCCCAGACATTGCAACCGCAATACGTTCACCCTTTTTAATGCCGTCGAGTGTTAAGTCACGCTGAGGTGCAACATAGCCGTCAGGTAATTGCAATAGAGATCTGATTTCACATGTCATTGCAAGGTTTCCTTATGTTGTTATTTTATTCTTCGCACGTGTTCGAAAATAGTACACCATTTGGTACAATGCAAAGAGCATTAAGAAAGGATAGACCCATTCTAAGATTGAACCTAGGAAGTTACAGATGCCTTCAAAACCAAGTAAGGAAAGACTATAAGCAAGGGCAAGGGTGAAAATAACAGCTATTTTCCTATTCACCTTATTACGTGTGACATCTTCTTGCATGAAATCTGCGAAAATAGATGCTGTAATTGTCGCAGTCGCAAGACATGAAACAATCAACGTCATTGCAACGAAAGCCACAGCATAGTGCCCTAACGTTTCTTTTGCAATCACCATTAAGTAAGATTCTGGCTTAATCCCCACTAACATTGGGGCATATTTTGCACCAAGAATAACAAGCCCAACATAGCAAACCGCCAATAAACTACCACCAACCATGCTCGCTTTAATACCCAATGAAAGCAAATGAGATTTTTTTTGTTCTAAAGGTAAATCTTGACTAATGTGGGAACGAATGTATTCATAAATTGCACTTCCAAAGAAAAAGCTTGCAACCAAATCCATAGTTTGATATCCCTTTTCCACACCTTGTGTAAGGCAATATAACGCAGCCGGACCTTCTTGTAGGGTAGAGTTTGCAAAAAGTAGGCCTATTAAAATTAAAAGAATAAAACTACCTAATTTGATAGGGGTAAGGTACACACCAATAATTTCCACAATCCTATTACGTTGCCAAATAAGGGCTGCAATCACCAAAATAAAGGCAGCATTAAACCCCCATAATGGCGTAGAGGGAAACAAACTGATGAAACCACCGAACGAAACGGATGCACAACGGGGAATAATTCCCAAAGGCCCCATGAGACCTAACATTAATAACGTCAGCAAAAATGCAGGTATGGGTGTAAGGATACTAAAGTAACGATGCCTGTCACCTTCAAATTGCATAATTCCAACCAGCCCCAGGAAGGGGAGACAAACACCTGTTAAAACAAATCCCAAAATTGAAAATAAAAAGGATGACTGGGCTTCAATACCAATTTGCACAGGAAAAACTAGATTTCCTGAACCAAAAAACATGGAAAACATTGCAAAGCCAGAGGTAAGAACAATACCAAATGTAGATTTGTTTTTCAAAATAAGCTCCCTTAAAATTAAAATGTATGTTGATTTTATTGAAGTGTTTCTCAAGATAAAGAAATAGAATTCAGCAAAGCAAAAATTCATTATAAGGGACCAAGAAATAATATTCAAGTTTTTGCTGTGTAAAAATTCATAATATTTCCCACTCACCACCTTGAACATCTGGAAATAAAATGTCTTTCAAATCAACAGCTATCTTCTTCCTTTAGAGCTTGCACTATTGCACACAACAAATGTCTTGCACCATCAATTTGCTTTGTGTTAATTTACAGTAAATATTTATAACTAATTCAAAATATACTAGGAAACAATTATGTTTAGTAAAATTTTATCAACATTATCACTTCTTTCAACGTGCACCCTTTGCTTTGCCACTCAAATAACCAACAATGACACACACAACTTTAAAAGCTTAAACCAGCTTCCCATTCAATCTATCCCAACAAATCAAAGTGGCTCCGCACTCCACACACAATCAACTACTTCGTGTAAGAATCTTGAAAAGCTTCACATGCCCACAACCCAGAGAGAAAACCTAATCGGGCATATGAAAGGGCTTGCTGATACACAAATCCACACCATTCCTCTTCTTACACATTTACTCATGCAAACCCCTGTTAGTGAACACTCTAAACTCATTGAGCAAGCCAATGAATTAGCACTCCCCACTTCCAATCAAGAGAACATCAGCTACATCCTAAAAGAACTTTTACAAGTCCCTTTCATTGAACGCCCAAGCATAGTCAATCAAGTAAAGCAATTAGTGGCACCTACAATGGATTGCAAAGAAATATCCAACATCATTCAACCCCTATTACAAATCCCGTTTTCCGAACGACAAAGCACAATTGAAAGTGTAAAACATATAATTGAACGCATGCAACAAACCCATCCATCAAAAATTGATGGTGACCTGATTCAAGGCCTTGTCCAAAAACATCAAGTCATTAAACCAGAAGAATTCATAAATTTTTTTAATTTACTAGAAAAGTTACTCGTCACTGTAAACACAACTGACAATCAAATCATTGAACTCACCTCACCCTTATTGCACCCCCAGCTGTCTCAGCGTGAGATTAATTGTATACGCAGAAATTTATTGGCAGTTCGCGCTAACGAGCGATCTTCTATCATCGAACAAGTCAAACAAATTAGCCACCCAGCAATGACTGGAGATGAGATTAATTCTATTCTTTATTATTTAACAGATATACCTTTTGAAAAACGTCCTGAAGTTATAGAGCTTGTACAACAAAAAACAAACCAAGGAATGACTGGACAACATCATGCATATAATATAAACAATAAAACTTCTCACCATCTTGAAAAATCAAAATATTGATACTATATATAATTTATAAACTAACATCAGAGAATCTATCATGCAATTTAAACATATAAAACTGCTAAACCCCTTAAAAGTCATATTATCAACAGCCCTTATTTGCGCCAACGTATTTGGGGCAGAAGAAGAAAAAGACGCAGATAATCTACCACCTGCGAAAAAATTAAGGATTGAAAATACGGTTAACAAGCAAATCACCCCTGAAGAAAAAGTCAGTGAACTCAAATTTCGCATGTTTGAATTTGAAGCCAATCTGCGAGAATCAAGGAAGAGAGGAGCAACACCTAAAGAATTATGTAGTATGATCACACCAGTACTGGACGTAGAAACAGCTGAAGGTATATTTGAACACCTCTTCCTTGAACAAAGAGACTTAACCGCATATGAATTGGCAGTGAAACAGCCTGAATACTTAATTTTTTTTGCTGAAGATCACTTATTTCACTATAACATAAAAAATGCAATTGATCACGCTGACGTCGAATCTTTTTCTCAACTCTGCAAGAACTCAAATAATATACGGCCTATTCATCCAGCCCTTATACAAGTAATATTCAATTATGAGATTTTTGAGATTTTTAAATTTTATATTAGCATATTAAATAAGAATGAAATCAATAAAATTATAGAGACAAAATATGGAAATTTAACACTTTTGGGGTGGTCTATCATGAGTCGCAACTCTAGTTTTGCAAAAGAGCTCTTAAAGCATCCAGATATTGATGTCAACAAACGCTGCTTAGTAAGAAGTTGCATTTTCTATTTCATTCAACTTATTTACGATGACGCAGCCTATGATGCCACAGGCACCTCATATTTATATCCATTAAATATGGCGCTTGGAGTGACTAATACTGCGTTTTTGCCACTCCTATTAAGCCACCCAGACACCAACCCAAATATTAAATTGGACGCTAGCTTAAGGTGCTTTACCCCCTTGCACCAGGCTATTATTTCTGAGAACAATAAAATGCGTACTGAGTTGTTACTAAACCATCCCAAAATCGAACTTGATGTTTTAACGTCTGGTTTTGGGAACCCACTATATACGTCATCGGCCTGGAGAATGACTGAAATAACTGCACTTTTATTAAGCCATGCAGACAAAATGAACATCCACCAAGCTGACAGAGATGGTGATACAGCCTATACAATTTCTAGTGATAAAGAAACAATGCGGCTCTTACGTGAAGTTGAACACATATATGCTGAAGATCACGAAATGAAATTGGCACAACATTTCATAAGACTTCTATCAACACAACAGATAGACAAAGCAAATCAAACACTATACAAAAAAAGCACCACGAACAATTTCTTACACCAATGTGTTACCACGATAACCACACTTCATGGAAGAGCATCCTTAGCAAATCCTTTTTTTGAGATAATCCGACACAATAACTGTAATGTATTAGATACGGTCCTTGAATTGCATGGCACAACGTGTAACCCCAACATGTGCGATATTAATACCGGGTTAACCGGTTTAATGTTTGCGGCAAAAAATGGGCAGCTAGAGGCCATTCAAAGATTACTTCAATTTGGAAAAATAAAGGTAAATCTGCAATGCGTAAATTTTGGTAAAACAGCCCTCATGTATGCAATGGAATATAGTCAAATTAATAATAAATATGATGTAATGGAAGCACTGCTCAATAGTGGACATCCCATAGACTTTTCAGCTGCATGCAATGCAGGTGTTACAGCTTTAATCTTAGCATCTGTCAAGTTAAAAGATCTAAAAGCAACCGGGCTTTTACTCAATCATGGCGCAAACCCCAATCAAAATGGATTTTTTGATCACGAGTGCCCACCATTGTTCTATATAATATCAAGTAACAATATCCCCATGATGAAATTAATGATTTTTCACTCCACAAACCCTGCAAGTTTACAAGTGGTGGATGATTATTTAGACTCAAACCACATAGAAAGCACAGAAGTAAGTGAAGTAAGACAAATGTATAATAGCCAATGCAACCGCTTGACATTCTTGTCATATCTCACGGCTACGAGCAACGTCACAACACAATCTTCAATGCAAACCATTTTTAACGCCAGTGATTTAGTAAGATTCGTTACTGAATATCTATAATCTTTTTCTAAGATACCAAAAGCCGAACCCCAGTAAGGGCTCGGCTTTTCATTTTTATCATTTCACAAGCAGTTAAGACCTAGTTCAACAAAGACATCAACAATGCCTTTAAGGCTGGAAGATTTTGAACTTGATCTCCCCCACCTTGGGCAAGTTCAGGTTTACCACCGCCACCTTTACCACCTAAATGCGTTGAAGCTGCTTTAATAAAATCAACAGCGTTGTATCGGCCGATCAGCTCTGAACCAACAGCAATCACTAAAGATACTTTACCTTCTATATGACTTGCGACAACCACAATTCCCATCTCTAATTGGCTTAACACCATTTCAGCCATCGCTTTGAGGTCTTTAGGGGCAATGTCCACAACTGGCAAATACACAAAAGAAACATCAGCTACTTTTTCGGCAAGGGTATGGGCACCTTGACATTTCAACATAGCTATTTGTGCCCTTAAGGCTTGAGCTACTTTAGCCCCGTCAGTGATAGCTTTTTTATTTTGTTCCTTTAAGCTTGCAACTTCTTGAGTAAGCTGTTGAATATGCTGCAAGACACCCTGGCCAGTCACAGCTTCAATTCTTCTCACCCCAGCAGCCACACTGCCTTCTGATATAATTTTAAATAAGCCAATTTCACCCGTTGATTTCACGTGGATTCCCCCGCATAGCTCAACAGAAAAATTTTGATTTGACACTTGAACGGCCCCGCATTCACCTGAACCAAAGGCTACCACACGCACTTCATCACCATATTTTTCACCAAACAAAGCAAGCGCCCCTTGTGCAATCGCTTGATCTGGCGTTGACAAAGTAACACGCGTTTGATGATTTTTTAAAATTTCCGCATTAACCATTTGCTCTACTTGAAGCATCTCATCTGCAGTGACAGCTTTTGTATGGGTAAAATCGAACCTTAACCTTGTTGCATCAACCAATGAACCTTTTTGACACACATGTTCGCCCAACACATTTCTTAAAGCAGATTGTAAAAGATGTGTTGCGGAATGGTTAGCTGCTGTTTGACTGCGCACTTCTTGGTTCACATGCGCCTTTAAAGCCATGCCAACTTTTAAAGTTCCCTTTACCACTTTCGCTTTATGTACAAACACAGCACCTGCTTTTTTCAAACAATCAGACACATCAAGGTGAACATCCTCATTCACAAGCACACCTTGGTCACCTACTTGCCCACCAGATTCCGCATAAAATGGGGTTTGGTTTAACACAACCCAGATATCATCTCCGTATTGTGCTTCCTTATGATGGGTACCGTCTTTCACAATAGCATTGACAACACCTTCAGCTGTGCATGTTGTATAGCCTAAAAAGTCTGTTGCGCCAACGCTTTCCCTCAGTTCATGCCAAATCGTTTCACAAGCTTCATCTCCAGACCCAACCCACGCAGCGCGTGCTCTCTTCTTTTGATCTTGCATATGGGTTTCAAAGCCATCGCAATCCACTGCCCTACTTTCTGCACGAAGAACATCTTGCGTAAGGTCAAGGGGAAAACCATAGGTGTCATATAAACGAAAGGCAACTTCACCAGGCAATTCTTGTAAAGGCGCGAGCTTTTGTGTTTCATCACGCAACACTTTCAAACCACGGTCAAGTGTTTGATGAAAGCGCTCTTCCTCTAGAGATAATGTTTGTTCTATGAGTGACTTTGCACGGCATAGTTCAGGAAAAGTTTCCCCCATTAAACCAACAAGTGTTGGAACCATTTGTGATAAGACCGGCTGCTTTGCACCTAATATATGCGCATGACGAAGGGCGCGCCTTAAAATACGACGCAGCACATAGCCACGACCTTCATTAGAAGGCAAAACCCCATCAGCAATCAAAAATGAACAGGCACGAAAATGGTCCGCTATCACATTATGTGACTGCCTTAATGCACTATCCACATTTCCTGTTAGCGCTCTTGAAGAATCAATTAAGGCTTCAAAAATGTCTATATCAAAGTTATTATGTTTTCCTTGTAAAACAGACGCAAGACGTTCAAGCCCCATACCTGTATCGATAGAAGGCTTAGGCAATGCAATTCTAGACCCATCTGCCATTT
>CAYZJC010000001.1:51184-77139 GCA_964478775.1 uncultured Verrucomicrobiales bacterium
GCCATTTGTTCAAACTGCATAAAAACAAGGTTCCAAATTTCAATAAAACGGTCCCCGTCTTCATCAGGTGAACCGGGAGGTCCGCCGGCAATATGGTCACCATGATCAAAGAAAATTTCAGAACACGGCCCGCAAGGCCCTGTATCACCCATTGACCAAAAATTATCACTGGTTGCAATACGAATAATCTTATCCTCTGAAAATCCACCTATTTTTTTCCAAAGCTGTGCAGCTTCATCATCATCAGCATATACAGTTACAAGCAACCTGTCTTGTGGCAAAGCAAATTCTTTTGTTACCATTTCGTAGGCAAAACGAATGGCGTCTTCTTTAAAATAATCACCAAAAGAAAAGTTACCAAGCATTTCAAAAAAGGTATGATGACGCGCTGTATATCCCACATTATCAAGGTCATTATGTTTTCCACCTGCCCGCAAACACTTTTGTGACGTAACGGCGCGTGTATAATAGCGTGTCTCATTACCAGTAAACAAGTCTTTAAATTGAACCATCCCGGCGGCTGTGAACATTAATGTTGGGTCATTTTGTGGAACCAATGGGCTAGATGCCACATGGGTATGGCCTTGCTTGACAAAATAATCTAAAAAGGTTGAACGAATTTGTTTTAATGTTCTCATAAAAATGTGACTCTGATACTATCTATATTTTCAATTTCAACATTAGCAAATCTCAATGATTACGTCCAGCTTGACATCAATCTCATCACAACGCACTTTTATTGAGGAGATGCACTATTCTTAAGAGACAAACCAATTTTATAAACCAGTTTTTTAGAAATACCTTGGCTTGTCGAAACACTTTCAACCGCGTCTTTAAATGACATATGCTGCATGGCATTGCGCAGTTGTTCTTCCACTAACTCATCAATTTGCGCAGAACTTTGCTTAAGGGGCCCCAACACAATGACAATTTCCCCTTTAGGTTCTTGTAGGCTAAAATGTTCCATGACAGTGTCAATGTTACCCCAAATAGTTTGTTCATATATTTTAGAAATTTCGCGTACAATCGCAACTTCTCTGTTTGACAGTTTTTGCTTGATGATAGATAAAGTTTCAACAAGGCGACGAGGGGATTCAAAAAAGACAAGTGTGGAAGGAATATGCTGCCAATCTTCACATAACTTTTCATCGAAAAAACCTAAAAAGGAAAAAGATTGCGTCATAAGCCCCGAAAGAACCAGCGCACAAGGCACAGCACTTGCCCCTGGAAGCACAGTTACATACAGGTCTTTTTCCCTACATTCACGTACCAGTTTCACCCCAGGGTCATTAATTAAAGGCATACCAGCGTCACTGATAAGTGCAACACTTTTCCCTTTCTCTATCAAACTGATAAGTTTAGGGCGCATTTTTTCCCCATTATGATCATGGTAGGCAAGTAATTTTTTATGCAACCCATAGTGAGACAATAGTTTTGCTGACTGACGTGTGTCTTCACATGCAATAATATCGCAAGCTTTTAACGTTTCAACTGCCCTATAAGTTATATCTTTTAAATTACCAATCGGCGTTGCCACACAATACAAGCCTGGCTTCAAAGAACTTTCCATTATCATATTATTCATTTGTTTTTATTTCTTTTGGTTTTGCATAGCAAAAGGTCATGGAGGATAGCTTTCTTAAAGAGTAGCAACGAGATGTTCATCAAGATGTTTATAGGGAATATAATAATAAGTAGAGGACTTTTTAAAAATCGTCAATTATAAAATGGTTATTAAGCATCTGCCTTAGGCTTTAAAAACTTTTCTATCCCCTCTTTTCCTTGAGGAGCAAGTAATAAATGATAAAAGGTTTGCCTTTCCATTGCTATCAGTTGTGGGTCACGATCACCATAAATATTTTTAAAAGTCTTCTTGATGGATTTAAGTGCATCTAATTTATAGGCAGCTAGTTGTGTCGCTCGCTTAAGACCAAGTTCATGCAGTGCTGATGTGTCTACTGCAACGTCATTGACAATACCAAGATTCAATGCCATAGCTGGGGATATTTTGTTTCCAGTCATCACAAATTCCACAGCCTTTGCATAACTCATTCTATTTGCCAGACGGATATGTCCTCCCCCACCAGGGATAAGCCCCAACGTAATTTCAGGAAATGCAAAACTAGCACGCATTGATGCATAAATAAAATCACACATCAAAGCTAACTCAAACCCACCACCAAGACATGCACCATCCACCATTGCAAGGGTTGGCTTAGGGCAAGTCGCTAAAAACTGCCATGCTTCTATGGCGTCAACATCTTGCGCACCATGTGCATATAATTCTTTAAGGTTGGCCCCTGCACAAAACACTTTACCGCAAGATTGCAGCATAATAACGTGAACTTCATCATCAACAATGCAGTAAGTAAGGGCCTCGTTTAGTTCTTGAATCAATGCTTTTGATAAAACATTCACCCCACCATCACCAAATGTGAGGGTCGCTATTTTGTTTTCTTTTTGCAAGGTAACATACATAAAATCACGAACACTAATGGGCTTTTTATTAACCGTATCAAGAAAGGCTTAAGACTTGCTTAACTAATGTATTGCATTTTAAGGATTCTGTTTCAACCACTTGGTATAATTGCTGACCTATGGATAGACGCGCTTCTTGCGATAACTGCATTTGTCTTAGCATCCATTCTTCTAACATGGCTATAGACGCTAACTGCTCAGCACCCCCATGAACCATCAATTGGGTAATCTCCTTAAAGTTTTGCATATAAGGGCCAAAACTAACAGGCTTAGCGAATGAGGCAGGTTCAATGGGGTTATGCCCGCCGTGGTTTGCAAAGCTTCCCCCCACACATACACAACTTGCCAACTTAAAAAAAGTTCCTAATATGCCAATGCTATCGATAATCAGCACATCAACATCCAGCTTGTCTTTAAGATTACTAAGCCTCAGAGAAGTTAAATTTGCCTCTTGAGCAATATTTTCAATTTTATCTACACGGTGCATATGACGCGGTGCAACAATTAATAACCAGTCATCATTCTTGTGTGCTGCTTGTTGGTTATGCGCTTTTGTTTGTTTAAAAGCGGGGATAATCAATTCATCCTCACCTAGGTGCGTGCTCACTACCAACATCAGCTTTTTCGACTTTAATACGCCTTGCACTTTTTTATACAAAATCTCATCTATATAAAGTGGGTCACTATAAAATTTTAAGTTGGCAACCGCTTTGATTGTAGATTCAACACCAAACACACAAAGGCGTTTTGCCGTTTCCTGAGATTGCGCATAAATCTCATCAAAGTGAGACAACAAATAAGTCATGATAGATGAAAATAATTTCCAGCGTTCAAAACTGCGCTGAGATAGTCTTGCATTCAATAGCACTAACGCAATATTTGCCAGTTTAACTTCATGCATCATGGTGGGCCACAACTCAGATTCAACCATAAATACCTTAATCGGTTTCCAATATCTTAAAAATCGCTTTATATACAAAACGGTGTCAAGTGGGACATATTGGTGTATCACGATGTCTTTTAATCTTGCATTCACAATACTAGCAGAGGTTACTGTCACTGTTGTCAGCACGATAGACACATTAGGGTTTTGGCCTTTAAACTCTTTAAGTAAGCGTATCAAAGACAATGTTTCACCAACACTTGCTGCATGAAACCACACTACAGCACCTTGAGGTCTTGAAACCGTTGTGATGGCGAATCTTTCTTTAAAGCGTTGTTGATCTTCCAGACCATTTTTAAGCCGCCATAATACTAGCCCCCACAAGAATGGAATTGCCAATATACCCAAAACATAATACAAATAAAGAATAAAATGCATGAATGATGCTCCTGTTAAGAAACACCAGCATATCAGAGATTTTCTGAGATAAGAAGGCGTATTTACTTTTGGAGCAGGGCCGAATCATCTCCAAGTCAGCTGCACCTGTAGGGATTTGATAGCTTTAATATGCACTAAATCCACAAGAACAATCCTTTCCTCAAAGCTATAAGATTTTCATCAATTGTTAATCATTATGTGTGATGATTAAATCATAATTAATGAGATGTGCATCTCAAATCAAATAAATAACAATAAAAATGATTCATAAATAGGATACATATCTTATGGTACAATTTCGCCTTCCACCCAACTCTGTTGTCCAAAAAGGACAACACTACTCAACGCTTACGCAAGAAGAAGAAAAGCTAAAACCTTCAGCCGTTAATTATCGCACATTTAAGCTGTATCGCTATGACCCAGATTCGCCCGACAATCCCAGGTACGACACTGTCGCTGTCGACATTTCCAAAATGGGGCCGATGGTTTTAGATGCCTTATTCTACATTAAAGACAATATAGATCGAAAATTTTCATTTCGAAGGTCTTGCAGAGAAGGCATTTGTGGAAGTTGTGCTATGAATATTGATGGCACGAATCGCTTAGCGTGTATTACCCCCATAGAAGATTTGCCGCAAATCATTACCATTAACCCTTTACCGCATATGAATGTTGTGAAAGACCTGATCTGTGACTTAACACAAGCTTATAAACAACATGCATCTATTAAGCCTTGGATTCAGTCAAACCAACCCTATAGTCTTAAAGACGGTCAAGTACGTGAGCGCTTACAGTCACCAGAAGAAAGGGCGAAACTTGATGGTTTATGGGAATGTATTTTATGCTTTTCTTGTTCTACAAGCTGCCCTAGTTATTGGTGGAACCCAGATAAATATCTTGGCCCTGCGACCCTGCTCCAAAGTTACCGCTGGATAGTAGATTCACGAGACGATAAAACACAAGAGCGCGTAGATGAGTTAGATGATGCCTTTAAATTATACCGTTGCCACACCATTATGAACTGCACCAATACCTGCCCTAAAGGTTTAAACCCTGCCAAAGCGATTGCCAATATTAAAAATATGCACAACCCAGCAATTTAAAGCTACTTGTTTAAGAGGATAATCTTGTTAAATGACTGTCTTTGGGCTAACCTAAAATGAGATTAAAGTTTTACATAACAGACAACATTAATGACACACCCCTTTCGTTTTAGCGCTGACACACAAGCCCAAGTTGAAGAAGTTTTATCAAAGTATCCGCTTGCCAGAAAAGCTAGCGCGTTGATCCCTTTGCTTGATCTCGCACAACGTGAAATGGGGGGGTGGCTTTCAAAAGAAGCGATTCAAGTGGTAGCAGCTATTGTAGACGTTCCCTTTATTAAAGCTTATGAAGTTGCCACATTCTATTCTATGTTCAATTTACAACCTGTGGGTAAGTATCACATTAAGGTATGTG
Organism: uncultured Verrucomicrobiales bacterium; assembly: GCA_964478775.1. GTDB lineage: Bacteria > Pseudomonadota > Alphaproteobacteria > Paracaedibacterales > CAIOTO01 > PNMQ01. Next base: position 56,442 of record CAYZJC010000001.1, read on the forward strand.
GCACAACACCTTGTTGGTTACGTGGCGCTGAAGACATCATGAACACATGCAAGTCTCACCTTAACGTCAATGTAAATGAAACAACGCAAGATGGCACATTCACCCTCACCGAATTTGAATGTCTTGGCGCTTGTGTGAATGCACCTGTTGTACAAATTAATGACGACTATATTGAAGATGTCACGCCTCAAGCACTTACAACGCTTTTGGATAATCTTGCCAAGGGCGAACCCTTAAAACCCCATTCATGCCAACACAGACAAGCTTCAAAAGCCTTAAAGGAATAATGTATGCTCGCCCTTAAAGATCGTATTTTTCAAAACCTTTATGGTGACCACAGCGCAACAAAGTCAGGTAACTGGCCAGGCTCACTGAACATGGCCATGCAGGTAGGGGACTGGGACAACACCAAAGACCTCATTTCAAAAGGGCGCGATTGGATAGTAAGTGAAGTCAAAGCGTCTGGCCTTCGTGGTCGCGGGGGTGCTGGTTTTTCAACTGGCATGAAGTGGTCTTTTGTCGCTAAAGAATCTGTCAACCCGGTATACCTTGTCATTAATGCAGACGAAAGTGAACCTGGAACGTGCAAAGACCGTGACATTTTAAGGCATGAACCCCATAAACTCATTGAAGGGGCCCTTCTTGCTGCTGTGGCGATTGGTGCACATACGGGCTATATCTATGTGCGCGGGGAATATTACAATGAAGCTGTAGCCTTACAACGCGCGATTGATGAAGCTTACGCAGCAGGTTTACTTGGAAAAAATGCCGCCCATTCAGGGTATGATTTTGACCTATACGTCCACCGCGGGGCTGGTGCTTATATTTGCGGTGAAGAGTCAGCCTTGCTAGAAAGCCTTGAAGGGAGAAAAGGCATGCCGCGTCTAAAACCCCCCTTTCCTGCTGTGGTTGGCTTATATGGTTGTCCAACAATTATCAACAATGTGGAAACCATTGCCGTTGTCCCCACCATTTTAAGAAGAGGTGCCTCCTGGTTTTCAAGTTTTGGCAACCCCAACAATAGTGGAACAAAAGTATTTTGCATTTCAGGCCACGTCAATACCCCTTGCAATGTTGAAGAATCAATGAGTATTCCCCTTCGTGAATTAATTGAAAAACACGCAGGCGGTGTCAGAGGGGGATGGAACAATTTAAAAGCCATCATTCCAGGCGGGTCATCAGTTCCTATGCTACCAAAACAGATTTGCGATACAGTCGTGATGGACTTTGATGCCCTTCGTGCTGAAGGCTCTGGCCTTGGCACAGCCGCCGTAATTGTGATGGACCAATCTACTGACCTTATTAAGGCGATTGCGCGTTTAAGTAAGTTTTATATGCATGAAAGCTGTGGGCAATGCACCCCATGCCGTGAAGGCACAGGGTGGATGTGGCGCATGATGGAAAAACTTGCCATTGGCAATGCCAACATTGAAGATATTGATTTACTCCTTGAAGTCACCAAACAAGTGGAAGGTCATACCATTTGTGCCCTGGGAGACGCTGCTGCTTGGCCTATTCAAGGTCTCATCCGTCACTTCAGGCATGAAATTGAAGATAGAATTAAAAACTATCAATAGGGTACACCTTATTAGGTCTTATTTTCCTTCAAGACGCTTTAATCTTGCTTTTCTGAGATCGTCTGAGCTTAAGGGAGCAGATTTTTTCTCTTCAGCCTTACGCACATCTTCTGCCACACTAGCTTCATACTCCTGATTTTGTTGTTCTGTTATTATTCTATCTTCAATTATCTTCAAAGCAGGTTTCCATTTTCCAACAGGGGCACTTACAGCAGTTTGCCTAACAATTGAAACTTGATCTGTCGTTAAATCATCATCAGCAAATAAAGTAAGACCAGCATTTTCCAGTTGTTCATTTGTAACATCGCCAACAGTTGCAAAACGAACACCAGCATCATAAAGAGAGGTCGCAAAAGTATATGCTTTTTCATGAGCAGCTAAATTTAAAATTCCCAACTTTTTATTAAATAACAAATTGCCTTCAGTACCAGCAAATAGGGGGTTTAACCCATCGTCATTAAGGACTCTTAAGGCGGTCACAATCCTCTCCTCAATACCTTTACTGCAGCTTAGGGCGTTGATACTATTTTGATAAGCCGTAATCGATTCACCAATAAAGCTTTCAATCCAAAGGTCTAAAGTGTGAGGGTGACATGTATTCACAAAATGTAACACAGTAGAGACTGTTGACATATATTCAGGTGATAAGGCCACTGAAATAGCCCGAAAGACATTGTCTTGGGTTTCATTTGAAAAAAGTTGTCTTCCCTTTCGGTTGAATAAATGTTGGATTTCTTGATTATTTAAGGAAGAGGTTCCATTGCTAGCAACTCTTTCACGAATATGTGCCATGACAGGTGTTAAGACAGCATGGGCATAGTCATGAATTTCAAAGGCAATACCACGTCCTTGACCATTAGCATTTCCTTGATGCTGTTCTAATAATAATAATTGTCTGTACCACTCAGGCAAATGATTCCAAATAAAATTGCGGCAAGCAATGTCTTCTTGAGCGTTTCCTTGATGGTTACGATAAGACAACCCCAATTGTGCAATACTCGGTCTATACTGCAATGGTGTTTGTTCATCCAATAAATAAGACATCATAGTTAAATTTCTACGATCTGAAGATGTGGAAAAAGCATGATCAATACCATCTTGATCTGGCTTAAGGGGACAAGAATTACTTAGAATCCATTCAAGAGCCTCATACTGATTTTGATCTGCTGCGAAACGAAATACATCATTCACCACCTCTTGATGTGGCTGAATTGAGCACACATCATTTAAAATCCATTCAAGTGTATCAAAATTCTTATCGTCAATAGCCGCACGAAATACATTTCTGAGAGCATCTTGACTGGGTTCATATAAGCCACCCTGGGTAAGCAAACACTCAATTACATCTCTATTATTCTTTCGTAATGCGAGCTGCAGTGCTGATAGCACCTCGTGCTGAGAAGGCTTTACCAAAGCATCACAACCTAATAACCATTCAACAATCTCTTTATTATTCCTCAATACAGCAGCAACCATTGCATAGCCTACCCCCTTTTGATCTGGCTGCGGCAAAACATCACAAGTTAACATCCATTCCATTATATTTTTGCGATTCTTATTTGCTGCTAATTGAAATGCATGATTCACCCCATCTTGATTGGGTTTACATAGCTCAGCTTTGCTTAGAATAAACTCCATAATGTCTACATGATGATCGATTTCTACAAAACTCAATATTGCATTTATGCCCTCTTGATTTGGTTGGGCTAACACATCACAAGTCAGCATCCATTCAATTATATTCTTGTGATTATGACGTGCTGCATTCGCAAAGGCTTTATTAATATCATCTGTTTCTGGCATAAAGGCGCAAGGCTGGTTCAGTATATACTCCATAAGTTCTTGGTGATTATCTCTTGCAGCCAATGCAAATACTCTACCCGGCATCAAAGCATTGATAAGGAAGACATCGTATTTTTGCCCTAACAGAAATTTTATTTGACCTATGCAACCAAAATAGGAATAGCTTTCATGGACATAGGATAGAGCATCCAATTCATTCTTATGGTTTTGTAAAAGATATTGAGAAACGCCCACACTAGGTGTATCCCCATCCAAGTAAAATCTGTTTGAATATGACTGAACTATATCCCATTCATCTTTTGTCATAACATAATTAAACATAAGTTCAGATGGCATTGCGTTACGAATTGTTGTATCTGCATTATTCATTGCAATTGCATTAGAAGTAATCACCGCTACAGTTAGTAAAAATTTTAAATTCATTTTGGTTTTCCCTCAATATATGTATACAACATATATAATACTGAAAAATAAAATGTCAAGTTTTTTATGGAAAAATATTTTATCACTCCTTAAAACTGAGTTAACTCAGCACAGAAGAAAACTATCCAGCCCTACATAAACAAACAAAACTGCTGCACTTTTATGAAAATCACTGGACACTGAAAGGGCGAAGCTTTAATCTTATTAGGGTGAAAGGGGCCGAAGTACACTGTGAAGTTAAAATTATATTTCTTATTTCTTATTTTTCTGTGCGCATTCCATACGCATGCTGGCATTCCAGGCAAGTCAGCTATTGTTATTCATGAACAAACACAGCGCATTTTATATGCAGAACACGCAGATATGCCGCGTCACCCCGCATCGCTTACAAAAAAAATGACGATGTACATGTTATTTGAAGCCTTACAAAAAAAGAAAATAACATTAAATACTTCTTTTCGTGTATCACGCCTTGCCACCAGTCAAGCCCCAAGCAAACTAAATGCTACTATCGGGGAATATGTAACAGTTGCTACCATTATTAAAGCCCTTGCCACAAAATCTGCAAATGATATGGCCGTTACGGCAGCAGAAGGACTAATGGGGAGTGTTCCTGCTTTTGTTCATGCTATGAACCAAAAAGCGAAAGCTTTAGGCATGCGACATACGATTTTTAAAAATCCATCAGGCTTGCCCAACCCCCACCAGTGGACAACAGCTAGAGACATGTCTATTTTAGGACAAGCTCTCTATCACCACTTTCCTCAATATTGGAAATTCTTTAGGCTTAAGCATTTTCACCACAAAGGGTCAATGATTAAAACCCATAATCATTTGCTCACAAACTACCCAGGGTCAGACGGCATTAAAACAGGGTTTGTAAATGCTTCCGGATTTAATATCAGCACTTCTGCTGTGCGCTATAAACCAAACGGCGAACCGGTGCGGTTGTTTGTTGTAGTGATGGGCGGTGAAACACGCAAAGCAAGAGATTTGCGCGTCACGCGCTTACTTGACCAATATTTTAAAAAGCTAGGAGCCACAAAAATTAGAGCACCGCAAGCATTTATACCGGACGACTTTGAAAAAGAACCTTCTATCTTCACAATGACACAACACGATAAGGTTTCAGCTACCCAGTTAGATGACACCAATCAATTTGATGACACTTTTTCCTTTGACAATATAGATATTGAAGAAGAAAATCCATTAACATCCCACAGACGCATTAACCCTTTACTCTTACAAACCACCCAAGACCCTAATGAGGCAACAGCCTTGGTGCAAAAAATGATGCTATACGGCCCCAACTACACCAGCAAAAAAGCACTGCAGTCAAACACAATTAAAATAACAAATACACCACCCGTCAAGACGGTAACGCTTACAAAAAAGAAAAAGAACAAGGCAAAAAAGACCAAGGTTCAGACAAGAAAAACACGAGGAAAAATCAAAAAAAGATAACCCCTCAACTCTAAACCGGTTAAGCATTTACCAAAAATAATTTAAGTATCAAGAAGTATTTTACCTCAATTTAAAATAAAAAGGCTATAGTTCATATGCGTCAATTGATGCTGCCCTTAAAATCTCCGACAACGTATACGCACCAAAGCTATTATACAAGTCGTTGTAACCAAGATGCCTATGAATGGGTAAAAGCCTACCCAACATGGAAAGCCATGCAACACACAACAGGCTTGTGCATAGAAGGAGCTGAGCAATGCGGGAAAAGTCATTTGTGCACCATCGCACACAAACTTTACCCCAGCTCGCATTTCTTAAATGGGAAAGATGATTTGTCAAAACTTCACCCGTTTGACCTTGCTCAACCACTCATCATTATTGATAATGCCGACAAGGCTAATGAAGAATGGTTATTTCACCTTTTTAATCATGCGCGTTCAACAAAGCGTCATCTGCTGCTTAGTATGCATAGCCCCTATCAACAGTGGTGCCAATTACCTGATCTTCATTCCCGTTTATCTACAATGTTACACACTATATTGTTTCCCCCAGACGATGAGGCTATGCAAAATATCTTACAAAAACAATTTACAGACATCGGTATTATCGTGACTGACCAACTGATTCAGTACCTTTCCACACATATTGACCGCACCTATAGTGCCATTAATTTTTGGGTTAAGCATCTTAATCAAAAATCAATTGAACTTAAGAAGCCTGTTTCTGTCAATTTAGCGCGACAATTACTATCTCTTACTTAAAGACAATCCTGCACATTTTCAAATGTAACAATATGTAATAAACAACCATTTGATGACAACAATTATATAAGATAAAATTAAAATTGTAGGATATTATTGGCGCTTATAGACATATCACGCCCAAAGAACTGGAAATAAATAGAATGACTTCTCTTTTATCTGCTCAATCAATTAACAAAAATAGTAATGCTTCAGCCGTTATTATGTCAGCTGTAGCAAATATAAATCAAAAACAAGAAAATCAACAAGGCCTCATGATATCGTCTTTATATCAAGCAACGCTCGCATCAAGCTGTATTTTTAAAGGAATTGGGGTTCACTCTGCAGCCCCTGTTACGATGCGCATTTTACCAGCAGCCCCCCACAGTGGCATACGTTTTGTAAGAACAGATATCACTGACACTAACAATATGATACCTGCAACTTACGATGCTGTTACCAACACACGTATGTCGACCACTATCACCAACAGTGAGAAAATTAGTGTGTCTACTGTTGAACACGTCATGGCAGCCTTAAGCGGTTGCTCAATTACAAATGCAATTATTGAAATTGACGGGCCTGAAGTGCCTATTATGGATGGAAGCTCTACCCTTTACACACAAATGTTTTTAAAGGTAGGCACCACCACACAAACCACCCTTCAACCAATTATACGCGTCACACAAACAGTGCGTGTAGAAAATGACACAGGGTTTGTACAATTCACACCCGACACATCTCGTAAGTTTAGCATTTTTTTTGACTTTGCAGGCCGCTTTAAAGGAACAGATTTTGAAAATGGATGCAGCTTTCATTTAGGCGCAGATAGCTTTCATGATGCGCTTTCAAATGCCAGAACTTTTGGCTTGTACGAAGACGGCCTTCACCTACAAGCGATAGGACTTGCAAAAGGGGCATCACTAGAAAACACCGTCGTTCTAAAAGACTTAAAAGTATTAAACCACCAGGGTCTTCGTTCAAAAGATGAACTCACGCGCCATAAGATGCTTGATGTTATTGGTGACATGGCATTATCCCCTGCTGCTATTATTGGGTGCTATGAAGCTTACAATCCAAGTCATGAATTAAATAATTTATTACTGAGAAAACTATTTGCCATGCAGTATGCTTAAAATGTTTACTTTAACCTACATGAAAAAAGGGCATGCTTTTTGGCATGCCTTTTTTAGCTTTGTTTGTAGATTGTTGCATACCCATTGATTGAGGATACACACTTTATAATCAACACATTACATTATAAAGTTTTTTGCTTATTCCAAATACGAAATACTTTTTCTTTATAGGCTTCCCTATTAGAAGACGCATTATAATACATGACGGCATCTTCCCAATTACCATATTTTTTGTGTAAACGCTTTAACAACTGTGCAGCGTAGCGAATATTTTTATGAGGGTCTAGTGCATCTGCAGCACTGGAAAACTTGTGCCCGTGTGTTTTCATACAAATTTGCATACAGCCTAAGAACATTTGGGAAACACCTTTATTACGTTGCTGCTGCACAAATGTTTGCGCTTGGCCATGATTTTTAAAGTAATAACTTTTACCACGTGCCCACACAGCCCAAGGTTGCCCCTTAGATTCGACATTGGCTATAGCAGCAAGTAAATGCTTTGGGATATTATATTGCTGCTCAATTTGTGAAATAATTTCCTTACAATTGCGCACGTGCACTTTTGTGTTTTGCACCTGACTTCGCAGCGCAACAATAGGCATGTTTTCACATTTTGACGCAAGCGTATTAGGAACCATTGCTGTCATAGCCAAAACAGCCATTGGCATATAAAAGCAATTAAGCTTTATTGTCTTTAGACACATCTTAAGCATGGACTTGACGTACTTCTTCAACTTCAGGCACATAAAACTTTAACATGTTTTCAATGCCTGACTTTAACGTCATTGTAGAACTTGGACAACCCGCACAAGCCCCCTTCATTTCTAAATACACAACACCGTCTTCAAAGGAATGAAATAAGATATCACCGCCATCATTTGCAACAGCGGGCCTAACGCGTGTATCAATAATCTCTCGAATTTGTGAAATAACAGCATTTTCAATTGTGCCTTCAGCTGCGCCATCACCCAAGTCTTGCGCTTTTTGTGTGATTGGCATGTCAATAACAGGTAATTTATTAACAAACTGTTCCATGACAGCACCCAAAATATGAGGCTTTAACACATACCAGTCAAAACTTTCAACTTTAGTGACTGTTATAAAGTCTCTGCCTAAAAAAACAGCATCAACACCTTGGATATCAAGGAGCCTTCTTGCAAAGGAAGATTCACTGCAGGTTTCCTTCTTTGAAAAAGATACAGGGTCTTCATTCCCCATCACCATTTGTCCGGGAAGAAACATCAAACTTAAGGGATTAGGCGTTTCTTGAACTTGAATAAACATAAGAAATATACTTTACTAATTGAAAATGTTAATACAATTTGAACAAATCACATATTAAAGACTTTAAACCATTTTGTCAAGTGTACCACTAGAGCAACACCTTAAAAGCGCATCCCCCCTAACATAGCGATGATTATGCACACGATTAGTTAAAAAAAGATGAAAATTATAAAAAAAAGCAAAACGCACCATGTGGACGAATGTACCGACATATGGTAGCCTATTAAAGCCATAAAGGCTACATTCTATAAAATTACAGAAATTAAGGTCATTTACATGAAGTTATTTTTATTCCTGCTCTGTTTTACAACGCTTGGCTTTGCAAACACTACTGCAAAGCCAACCACTACGACACCACCACCGGCAACCAAAACAGCAGCTAAGCCTGCTGAAAGTGCTGACAAAAAAGAAGAGGAAAAAGCCCACTCCCCTGCCATTCCTTCCATTGAAAGCCAGCTTTCTTCTATTAGCCAGGCCCAAATGGATTATGTGACAAAGTTTAATAAGTTACTTGACTTTGTAGACAAGCGCGAAAAAAGAGAGCAAGCCTACAACTCATTAAAAACAACTATTAAAAAAGATGTTTTAAATATTGACACACTTGAATCGTTATTTTATTTAAGCCTAAAGCTTTTGATTGTTTATATCCTTCACTACATCTTAAGAGTCAGCATTAAAAGAATGATTAAGTTCCACATGGAGAGCTTACTCTTAAAACGTCAAAAAAGCACCTCGCAACATAAATATAAAATTCACAAAGCAATTATTACCAACACAATCGCACCTCTCATTACTAAAATAGCTGTCTGGTTACTTCGCCTTATCACAGTTATCATCGTGTTAGATATTTTAAAAATCAATGTCTTCCCCTTACTATTCGGGTTTTCATTAATGTGTATCGCTATTGCTGTTGCCTCTAAAAATATGCTGCAAGATTTAATCCATGGTATTTTTATTATTATGAGGGGCATCGTTGCCGTGGGTGAAGTGGTTAAAATTGGCGACACGAAAGGAACCGTTGAGGAACTTAATCTAAGGTCACTGATTCTTCGCGTTGCAACTGGCGAAATCGAAGTTGTTCCCTTTTCTAGCATTACCAGAATCATTAACTATTCAAGAGAGATGCGCATTTTTAAGTCTGAAATCATCGTTGATTTTCATCAAGACATTCAAGTTGTTGAGCAATGCTATAAAGACGCCTTAATTGAGCTTAAAAACCTGGCTTTGTTTGATAAACGCATTGAAAATGAATGTAGTTTTCTCGGCATTTCAGAATTTAGAGAAGTTGGTTGCAAAGTCGTCGCAATCATTAGGTATGCACCTGACCCAACCGACAATATTGGTATTAAATATAATGAATTAGTTCATAAACACTTGCGTTTGAACCACGTTGAATTTCCTAAACTTGGGTATGCTCTCGCTTAGCACAACCAATGCTGTTACAATTTTAGCATCTGTTAGGCTTTCGTTAACCTTTGCAGCTATATAATTAATATAAAGAGAATATTTATTAATTATTTTGCAAAAGGTCAAGACGATGACTGATCGATTAACTGCACTCATCAACCAAAAACTAAAGTACTTTAGCAAAATTGCGCAAGTCACAACTGAAAACATTGCACAAGCTGAACTAAAAGGCGCAAAAAAAAGGGAACTTATCCCCTTTTCGACAATCTATAAGCAAGCCACATATGAAAAAGACACTTTGGGCAGAAGATATAACGATATTAAAAAAGTTCAGATTAAAGATTCACACATTCATACCACAAAAGAAGAAATTTCACCTGAAATGGAGTCTATGAAGATGGGTCGTATCACGCGTGAACACGACAACCTTGTAAAAATCTTAAAGTCATTTTCTGCAATGCATGAATCTGTCTTGAAATAGCTTATATCCCTCTTGCATATTGAGTATATACCATGAGCCAAGTTCAACTATCACCTTTAACTAAATCCATGTTTGTGGCAACTTCAGCCATTATTGCCCAAAACAAACGCGTTTTATTAATTTCTCAAAACATTGCAAACGCCAACGTAAAAGCTGCACCCGGTGAAGAAGTTTACAGACGTCAGCTCGCCAGTTTTGAAGTCGCCTTTGACCCCAATGTTAAAGCCAATTTAGTTCGTATGAAAAAAATTATACGTACCAAGGCTGACCCCATTTTAACGTATGAGCCAGGACACCCCTCTGCCCATGCCGATGGATTTACAAGACAACCCAACATTCATCAACTCGTCGAAATGGCAGATATGAGAGAAGCAGGACGCAGCCATGAAGCTGCCCTTCGCGCATTTGAGCGCGTCCTTGGCATGTTTGAAACACTTTCAAGCCTGCTTCGCTAACACACAAACGTAAAGGTTACTCACAATGGTATCAAGCATTAATCTTCCTTATGTTGCAAACCCTAAAGCTGCGGGGAAAATTTTAAATGAAGTTGACTCTACCCAAGACAAACCTTCCTCTAACTTTGCTAGTTTTTTAAAAGCTGACATAAAGGATAAGTACCAAAGCTGGAAACAAGTTGAACAAAGTGTATACAATGTTGCTATTGGAACGGAAGATAGCGAAACCGTTATCCCCGTTGTGGCAAAAACATTGCGTGAGGTTCAAACGGTATCCTCTTTAGTGAAAGAAACGACATCCGCATTGGTCAAAGTGTTAGACCAACAAGCGTAGCAAAGTTTCAAATCAAAGTGGCAAGCTATGAATAGCGCAAGGCAATTTGATTTGGTTACAGGAACGAGGTGCGAAGTGTAGGTATGACTACATGAGCAACGATGTGACGTATAAACAAATCAAAGTGACAAGCTATACCAAGCCTACTAGCCTGAGGGGGGCCTCAGTACCATCTTTCACTTTAAGTGGTAGCGCCATCATATAAGCACCTATCGCTGGCATTTCTTTTAAATTTGCAGCATTTTCAATTAAAAACTTACCAGCCCCTAAAAAAAGGCGATGAACAGGAAAACCATCTTCAGGTCTATCTGGCGATATGGTATCTATCCCCAACGCCATAACCCCTTTGTCATGTAACAGCTGCGCCGCATCAGCTAAAATAGATGGAAAAATATGCTTATTGATATAATGTATAGGGTCATTCCAATACTGCGACCAACCTGTATAAACTAAGACACCCACTCCCGCCGCTATTTGACCATGTTGTTTTTCAAACATTTCAATATCTTCAACTAATAGGCTATAACGTTCATGCATTTTTTGCGATACATCAATCACCACGCAAGGCATGCATAACTCATTAACATCAAATGAATGCACGCATTTCCCCCCTGCAACACCGTGACTTGGGGCATCCATGTGCGTGCCCACACCTGCATGCATGCGTATCTTCATAACACGAAACTTGTCTTCACCTTTGCAAGCATCATAGTCTAGCTGCACTTCATGGTGAAAGCCGCATCCCCCACTCCATGAGGGAATATCCGCATGAAGGGTGTGTGTGAGATCAATTAAGCGATAGGGGAATGCCATTTAACGTGTCCTTTGTCTTTTCGTGCCAACCACACAGTCGCATCACCACAACTTGGGTCAGATTGCTTGTAATCAATGATAATAAACCCATTTTTCTGCAACAACAAAAGATAATCTTCATATGAAAAGGAGGCATGGTACAATTGCTTGCCCCCATTATCGCTCCAGGCTTCACCTGATGAAGGGCCAGTTGTGAACAAAAATGAACCGCCGTCGTTTAAATGTGCTGCAACAATTGGCAAAGTCTTTTTCTGTTCTTCATGGGTTAAATGAAAAATGCTATGCCATGCAATAATACCGTCAAATTTATTTTTTAAACATAAAAACCTGAAATCATTTAAAAGGAATTGAACTGTTGGGAATCTTTTTTGCGCAATGCAAATTAATTTTTCACACCCATCAACCCCCGTAACTCTACACTTATTTTTCAATAGATAAGAAATTATAGGTTCACCCATACCACACCCTAAATCTAAAATGTGAGGTTTTTCAGGTAGCAGCAATAAAAACTTATCTAGCCAACTTTTCTCAAACAAATCTCAAGATCTATACGCATCAAACCATTCAGCGATTTCATTATAAACCTGGCAGACTTGTATTTTTGTTCTACTCACAACAGGTATTACTTCAATGCGATATAGATATCAAGCACTGCATTGTTAGGGTCAACACTTCTCTCATCGTATACTTCAAAGTCTGCCGTATATGGTCTGGTGCCACCAAGTTCAGCATCAGTCATTTGCCATATGTGTTGCCACATGTTAATGCAAACATAAGGCATCTGGCCAGGTTCGCTTGTAAACTTAGCGTAGCTTTGAGCAGGTATTGTAAGAGTTGCAAATTCATTTTGATCAACATTATCAAATGTGCTCACCTCTTCACCAATGAAATAGGTATAGGCTCCGTTTAAATCGCTCTCATAGTTTGTGTAGACACAAAAAGTTTTTCCAGCACTTTTCCTATCTGGAATATTATTCATCAAGCCTTGGTGGAAAAAGCGTTGTACGGTCTGACCAATGATAGCCGTTTGAGGGTTCATTTCAGCAGCCGTAGATGTACGCCCTTCAATGCCCACTAATTTTATTTCATCTAAATTTGTATTTTCTCTTTTCATTAATTTTCTTTCCTATGCAGCAATTAAAAATATAACAACCAATGCAGTAATGATACCTGCAACTAAATCGTCAGCCATGACCCCCAAGGGGGCCAGTTTTGTATTTTCACCCATTGACTTTTCTAAGGTGCGAATAGGCCAGGGCTTTTGAATATCCAGCACGCGAAAAATCAACAGCGCAGATATCAGCAAAAGCGGTGTTAAGGGCTTAAACATTGCAACAATGGCAACAGCTAAACAATAACCGGCTACTTCATCCACAACGATCCACGAAGGGTCAAAATGTGACTTTTCTTTCCCTACACTATCACAAGCTTGTTTGGGCAGCAACGCGCTCACCTGTTCTTTATGGTCAAAAATCACCTGGCATGCCCAAGTGCCAACCATTGTCACCAACACCGAAAGAACCGTCAAAATAACAGACACCTTTCCCAACGAACAACTTTGTGATGTGAACCAAATAATGGCATAAACCATTATAAAGGCGGCAATACTTCCCCAAGTTCCAGGCATGTAGGGCAGAAAGCCTGTCCCACCCCATGATGCTATATATTTCACTATTGTAAGCGTTGACTTGTTTGTTGTATCAGCTGTCTTATTCATTATTATTCTCCCTCATTATTTAGAGCTGTATGATATGCAACACCTTTAGTACTTCCAGTGTAAAGACAACACCGCCTAGCACAGCGATCAGCGCCACAGCCCACAAGGGTAATGGCACTTTAAAATCCGCTTTCCAGTTGTTACGTCTGCCTATCATGACAATACTAGCAGGTATGATCCCAAACAATACAATTGCGAAAAATCCACCAGCAAACTCAAGGGCTGTCATAAAGATATCCATAAAACCATAAACACCTGCTAGACAAAATCCAAAAAAGAGAATTAATGTAAAGTCTTCACGCAAACGTGGCATAAATTCACGCACAAAAGCACTCACACTGAGACCTTGACCAAAGACGGATGTAATAATAGCCGCAAAAGCAAAAAGACTTGCCCACATCCCAAAGGAAACACCTATCATTTCAGAGGAAGATGTTAATGCAGTTTTTTCAGCTAATACCTGTGTTGCGATTTTTCCAGCTTTAAACATGTGTGCTAATTCATCTGCTGATATCACACCTAAAACGGCGCCTGTCCACAACACATAAACTAACAAGGGTAAAAAGCTACCCAAAACAATGGCCCAAATGGTTGTCTTTGAAAAACCACCACTATAGTTTGAAACTGCTGGCAACATGTTATGAAAACCAAAGGAAGTGATTAAAAACGGCACCAAAAAAGCAAACCCTTTATGTTGCACATAATCATAGTGTGTCATGTCGATATTGCTAAAACATAAAGCTATTAAAACAACGAACGAAACGGCTAACAATAGCATCCCCAAACGGTTAGCCACATCAACAACACCATATCTTAATCTCAGTACGAAAAAGGACACACCAGCCAAAATCACTGCCCCCCAATTTGTAGGCAATATAAAGGGATCATTGAGCAATTTATCCAAAACAGATTGAATCAATTGCGCAATCAATCCCCCCCCTTTATCAAGATATGCCATCATAATGCAGCTAAACAGCCCTAAAAATAAACCGATAACCAAGTAACGACCGCTTTTGCCAAGTGCTTTTTCAACTGTTGAAAGTAATTGTCCATGTGTCGTGTTAAGGCCTTTGTGTGTTACGTTTACCTGCTGTGTTTTCCACGATAACGCTTCACACAAGAGTAAACCCGCTAACAACATGTAAAACCAAACACCCGCAAACACCGCTAATGCTGGCCAAAAGCCAACTTGCCCAACAATCACTGGCAATGCAAGCATCCCTGCACCAATTGTACTTCCGGCAATTAAAAGTGTGCTGCCTATAAAGGTCTTTGGTAATATCATATAAACCTCATTTGGTAGGTTATGCGCTTTTTCATATCATCATGCAAAAAACTATTTTAAACATGGGCATAACTAACTCATCATAACGAATGCGGTTGTGGGAAACAAATTAATTTAACCATAGCCATTTTCAAATATGTGCCTTTAAGAAAATTCAACGCCTAAACAGTGACATTTATGGTATACTTTCTACAACTGCGCTATCTGGTTTCTTTCTTCACACACTGTTTTTTTTCATGCAATTAGACAAAATTATCGACATAAATCAATCTACAGACACCAATGAAGACATTGCTTTAGAAAAAAGCCGTGTGTCTATTGGGTTTTCCTCTCTTGCGCAAGACTGGACAGAAGGTGCACTAGACCTTAACAAACACTTGGTAAGCAATCCCATTTCAACTTTTTTTATGCGCATACAAGGTTCAGCCTTAGAAAAACACAACATGTTTGATAAAGATTTGTTAATAATTAACAGGTCTCTTGCCCCTAAAAATGGTGACTATATTATTGCAATTGTACAAGGTGAACTTCAAATAAAGCAAATCAACAACACTTATAATAACGATAAGCATTTACCTAGCAATCATGATGATGACGGCGACACCTTCGAACTGTGGGGGGTAATCACACATGTTATTCACAAATGCAGAGTTTAAGTTTAAAAAGTATTTCGCACTAGTGGATGCCAATAATTTTTTTGCCTCTTGCGAACGTATTTTTAACCCTGCCCTTGTCAACAAGCCCGTTGTTATTTTGTCTTCTAATGATGGGTGCGCCATTGCACGCTCACAAGAAGCAAAAGATCTAGGCATAGCGATGAGCGCCCCACTTTTTACCTTTCAACATCTTATCAAGCCACATGATATTTATATCAAGTCATCTAATTTTGAACTCTATGGGGATATCAGCTCGCGTTTAATGAAAATTTTAAAGCGTTTCACCCCAGATATAGAAGTCTATTCCGTAGATGAAGCTTTTTTAGAATTAACCCACCTTCACACCAATGACTTTGAGCGGTTATGCAAAGATATTTACAAAACGGTTTATGAGTGGATAGGTATACCTATCACCATTGGCATTGCCCCCACCAAAACCCTAGCGAAAGTTGCCAACAGACTTTCCAAACAAAGGCAGCAACGCCATATGATTTTATCAACCCCACAGCACATTGAAAATGCTTTGATGCGCATTCAAGTCGAAGATATTTGGGGGGTTGGAAAAGCCATGACGAAAAGCCTTCATCAATATGGCATTTTCAGCGGGCATCAATTTGCAAAAATGGACCCAAGAATTGCACGCAAACGATACTCGGTTGTGGGAGAACGTATCATCAGAGAGCTACATGGTTTTTCTTGTATAGAACTGCATAATCAAAACCAAGCTAAACAAAGCCTTCAGATTACGCGTTCCTTTGGCCAACCCCTTTTTCATTTTGATGATATTGCCCCTGCCATAGCAACACACATCACCAACCTTGGTGAAAAACTAAGGCGCGCACAACAAATGACCCCTCTTCTTTCTGTCTTTTGTCGAACTAGCCAATTTCAAAAAGAAAATAATTATTATGGCACCGCTACAATTGGCCTTGACCAACCCACGAACGATACGCACACCCTACTAAAATATGCATTAACAGCCCTAAAGCAATGCTACAAACCAGGTTTTGTGTATAAAGCCGCAGGGATTCATGCACACCACTTAATTGACTGCGACAGCCCAAAGCAACTCACGCTCACAACGTTAGCCCCAAACCCCATTTCACCCATTGAAACCAGTCATAAACCCACCCTCAACCATGCGATGGATGCTTTAAATACTAAATTTGGGAAAAAAACAATATTTTTTGGTGCGTGCGGCCTCAATGAAAAACATAAACCTCGTTTTGACCAAAGAAGCCCACGCTACACAACACAATGGGATGAACTTATAAATATAAGCTAAACATCTATATTGTTTACAAAAACTCACAAACATAACGCATCAAGTCTGAATTTTCAAGTGCCTTTCTTGTATGCGCTTTCTTTGGAAAGTGTCCTAAATCAACAGGTGCTTGAGGTGCTTGAGGGCCTTGAAACCCAGCACTACTCAAGAATGTCAGAAAAAACTTATTGGGGTAAAACCTAAGTTCTTGCAATATTTCAAGGGACCCATTTGGACGACTTGCAATACTAACTGCTGTTTCACCACCATTACACGCAGTTCGCACATCGACGCCTGGGCGTTGTAACAATAACTTCACCATTTCAAAATTTTTCACATTCACCGCCTGCATTAATGCTGTATAGCCATAATAGTCTCGTGCATTGAGATCTATACCGGGGACAGTCAATAGAAATTGCACAATATTCAATGAATCATTTAAAATGGCACACATCAAAGGTGTCGTTCTATTCTTTTTAGGGTAATTCACATCTGCACCATGTTCAACAAGAAAGTGAACTAAATTTAAGTTCTTGAAATCAACAACATTGATAAAAGGTGTAAAACCAAAATAATTCACTGTATTTATTTTTGGTTTGTGCCTTAAAATAAGCTGCTGAGTGATTGTGGGGGGGTGCAATAAAATCACAGACCAATGCAATGGCGTTCTACCGAAATAATCTGGAATATCAATATCGGCTGAATAACTCAACAACAAAGCGACAATTTCAAGATTGCCAGATTTGACAGCATGCAGCACTGCCGTTTGTCCTGCCTTATCTCTTGCATTGGTGTTTGCTTGACAACTTAAGACATAGGAAACAAGGGGGCCATTTCCACTCACCACAGCCTTCATCAAAACCGTATGCCCCCCCTCATTTTCCGCATCTATATGTATGCCCTTATCCAAACCTTCATCAATATACTGCTGTGTTGTGGTGTCATCAATTGCTGAAACCCATTGCATGACTTCTTGGTTTGTAAGCGCCTCAGACTTACCAACCTTTACTATTCCACACAAACACACTAAATAAAAAATAGATTTTATCATTTTAATGCCACCAACATTTCTCACTCCTTTTAAGAAAACTATAGAAAAGAAGATATATAGCGCGCTAAGTCACTACTCTCCAAAACTTTTTTCGTACTCACTTCAATTGAATTTTGTGCATCAATTAACGCCTGGTCAGTTGTATGCTTTTGGATTTGTGTACCTTCAATAAATATTAGCCATTTCTTCATTGCGTAAAAATTAAGCTCTCCCATTATTTCAGGGGTTGATTCATATTCTCTCACTGTTTGTCCGAAAGCATCTTGTATATTGAAATCTATCGTGTCATAAGATAATAAAAACTTCACTTTATCAAGCATCTGACCCGCAACAGCACTCATCAAAATTGTTTTTCCATCTCTAAAAGGAGAAAGCTCCTCTGCAACCATATTAATATCAACCCGAGGCAAAGATAACAAATAAGATAAACAGTCTGTATTTTCATAAAAAAGAGCGGCCTTTAAAGGAAACATCCCTTTGTGTTCAACTTTTACATCGGCACCACACCCAACAAGCGCTTGCACTAAATCAAATCTATTTTTAATAATTGCAAATATTAAAAGAGACACTCCTGATGGGAATGGAACATTAGGATTTGCACCACATTTAAGCAGTAAATCTATTGCTATATCATATTTTTGAAGAGCTATCGCGCGTGACAAAGCTGTATAACCATTAAAGTTTATATAATCAACATTAAATCCATACTCTTTTAATATTTGCAAACAATTGCTCTCCCCAAATTCTACAGCGAATATGAACACTGGCACATGAGGAAGATGAGTAGGATAATAACCATCAACTTGCATACTGGCAATTTTACACACAATTGTTGGCTGATCTGCAGAAACTGCTGCAATGCATTCATTTAAAAAGATATTTTGCGGGTTAAATTTCTCACTATAATTATCGAGAAGGTAATGGGCGAGTGGTGTGTTTTTAGCTTTAATTGATTTCATCAATACAGTCTCAAAGTCTTGAGTCGCTCTTACCCCTATGTCAATTCCTCTATTTAACCCTTCTTCAATATATTCAGGTGTCGTATCAGCAGTAATTCCAGCAACCCATCGTTCAATTTCTTGGGGAGTAACAGCATTTTCTGACATCGCATTACAAGATAGAGTTCCCAAGCATAACAATTTAAACATGTAAATAATTCGTAGTTTCATAAACGAAAATCCTTTTTATATTTTATCAATTAATAATACACCAAAACGAAAAACCGAACGATGTATTAAATCACCTGACTTTAAAAAGATAGGTCTTATTTTTATAATTGCAAGGCACTTAATTTGGGATTGAGCAAAAAAATTACAGATAAAAGGGGCGCTCATGGAAAAGACGCTCAGCCTTTTTTGCACCGTCTTTTTGCACAATAATAACTAAAATATCACCGGCTTGAATCAGCATACGTGTTGGCGTTAATGTCACCTGTCCATCTCGCACAAGGGCAACGACATGCATAATACCTTTAAGGGTAATGTCTGAAATTGTTAAGCCAATAATATT
Organism: uncultured Verrucomicrobiales bacterium; assembly: GCA_964478775.1. Lineage (GTDB taxonomy): Bacteria > Pseudomonadota > Alphaproteobacteria > Paracaedibacterales > CAIOTO01 > PNMQ01. The sequence goes on from CAYZJC010000001.1 coordinate 75,841, forward strand.
GCTTGTTTCTTTGGCTTCAGCTTCAATTACTTCCACGTGCGCATTCGCAATTGAATGTACAGACTGCAGCCTTCCTTGACAAACATATTGTAAAATGGTCGACACAGTAATCGCACGAGGGTTTACAACAGCATCCACCCCAAGAGATGTCACAAGGCCTGAATAATTTGTCTTATTAAGTAAGGAAACTGTTCTTCTTGTGCCTTGTTGTTTTGCCAATAATGATACAAGAATATTCACCTTATCGTCATCAGTTAAAGCAAGTAAGGTATCAGCTTGCGGCACATTGGCTTCTGCTAATACATCTAAATCTAAGGCATCTCCATTTAAAATTTGGGCCGTATTTAATAAACGTGCGGCCTCTGTACAGCGTGCAGCACTTTTTTCAATCACACGAATAGAAGCATCTAAATTTTTATGCTCAAGTTGTAGCGCAAGCCCCATGCCAATATTGCCTCCACCAACAATTGCAATTTTACGATGATCAACCGTATCAAATCCAAAGATTTTCATGGCTCTGTTCACATCTTTTGCTTGCAGGGTAAAATAGACTTCATCATTCAAAGCAATCGCATCATCTGACCCAGGGAAAATATGCTTGTCCCCACGAACGATACAAGAAATATGAATTTCAATATCCGTAAACACTGTGTTTAAAAAACGAATGGGTGTATTGATAATGGCAGACATACAATTGACATGCACAGCTATCATCTTGAGCTGATCATTCGCCAACGGAAAAACTTCAAACGCACCCACAATTTCAGTACTACGTGCTAACGCTTTTGCAACCTCTACTTCTGGTGAAATAATAACGTCTATCGAATAGTTTTTATAAAAATGGCTAAGATCCGTTGTGCCTAAGTAGTCTTGGTGGCGAATGCGTGCAATTTTTGTTTTCACATCAAATAAGGAATGCGCCATCTCACAGGCCACCATATTCACTTCATCAGACGCAGTAACCGCCACTAGCAGATCCGCCTCATGAATTTGCGCACGCTCTAAGACACCTGGATGCGAAGCAAACCCCTGAACAGGCTTAATATCAATTTTGTCACTAATACTATTTAAAACATCACCAGAAGAATCTACAACTGTGATTTCATTTTCATCTGTAGACAGATACCTTGCTATGCTGTGGCCTACTTGACCTGCACCTAAAATTACAACCTTCATTGTGGATGCCTAAATATAAAATGAGTCTTATTCATCGTAACTCAACACACATCACGCAGGTTCTTCGTACATGAATTCATCAGCTTTTTCTTTTGGATCATGCACCTTCAAGGCACGAAGCTT
>CAYZJC010000001.1:77149-95767 GCA_964478775.1 uncultured Verrucomicrobiales bacterium
CAATAATCGTAATACTATTTTCATTGCGAGATAAAAACTTTGCAACTGAAAGCCCAGTTTTGCCTGCGCCGATAATAACTATTTTCATAGTAATTGCAATCTATGCTTCTTCCGCTTCGTAAAAATCATCATCATCTTTTCCTTTAAAATCGTACACTTTTAAAGAACGTAGTTTACGATGCAAAGCAGATCTTTCCATACCAATAAACCGTGCGGTTTGTGAAATATTGCCACTAAATCTATTGACTTGCGCTATAAGATACTCACGTTCAAATGCTTCACGCGCTTCCCTTAAAGGTAAGACAACAATATCTGCAGTTTTTGAATACCACTTAGAATTAAAATTATTTCCATTTACAACTTCATGTGGTAAATGTTCTTTGGTGATGGGTTCAAAATCTTGTGCTGGGGGTGTTGACATAATCCAATCAATAACATTACGCAATTGCACTAAGTCACCTGGCCAATCGTAAGATTGCAACATCACTAACGCATCTTCTGCAAAAGGTCGCGGCTTAGCCCCCATAATGGTAGCTGCATCTTCCATCATCTTTGTTGCAATCATAGGTATATCAGCAACCCTTTCACGAAGAGATGGTAAATAAATATGAGACACACACAGACGATAATATAAATCTTCTCTAAAGCTGCCCTCACTAATCAGTTCACTTACATTTTCAGAAGACCCCGCAATAAAGCGGACATCAACACTAATTTTTTCCTGCCCCCCAACGCGGGTAAAGGCTTGCTCATGCAACACCTTAATTAATTTAGCCTGAAAAGGTAAAGGCAGCTGTGTGATTTCATCAAAGTAAACTGTTCCCCCATGCGCCTGCTCTAACACGCCAATTTTTCTTGGTTGAGTTGGGTCTTGGTTCATAATTTCTGTACCAAAAAGTTCAGCTTCTAATTTATGCGGATGAAGCGACCCACAATTAACCACAAACATCGGCGCATTTGCACGCTTTGAAATCTGGTGAATTTCCCTTGCAATCGCTTCTTTACCAGAACCATGCACGCCAGTAATAAACACACGTGATTGTTGCTGTGATAATTTTTCAATACTTTGTCGTAGCAATTGCACAATATTACTATTGCCAATCAAAGAAAGTGGAGAAACACGCGCCTTAACTTTAAGTTCAGCATTTTCTCGCTTTAAACGAGATGTCTCAATCGCCCGTTCAGCCACTAGCAACAAGCGTTCTGTTTTAAAGGGCTTTTCAATAAAGTCATATGCCCCTTTTTTAATTGCCGAGACAGCTGTTTCAATAGTACCATGTCCACTAATCATAATAACAGGCACATAAGGGTGGTCACGTTTAATGGTCTCAAGTATACGAATACCATCACGTTCCCCATCACCAAGCCATACATCTAAAATAATCAAGCTAGGCTGTCTTTGCTTGATAAGATCAAGTGCTGAAACCCCATCGCAAGCTACTCGCGTTGTGTAGCCTTCGTCTTGTAAAATGCCTGACACAATTTCACGAATATCAGATTCATCATCCACAATCAAAACATCATATGACATTAAAAACCTCTACACACTTAATCTATACTTAAATTTTTTGCTGAAAACTTAGCTGAACGCAAGCCCCACCTAATTCTTCACTATCTAACAAATCCAAACGCCCATTATGATCACTCACAATTTTAGAAACAATAGCAAGTCCCAAACCAGTCCCCTTATCACGTGTCGTAAAATAAGGTTCCATAAGCTTTTCCCTGCCAGCAATCGGAAAACCGTCACCACTGTCCTCTATTCTAATATAAAACATCGTATCGTTAAGATGAAGCTTTATTTTCACACACAGACGTCTATTATTTGAAATATTTTCACGAAGTGAATTTATGCTGTTTTGAATTAAGTTATTAAGCACTTGGTTCATTTGGTGTGCGTCAATACTTTTAGTAATAGATGGGGCATTTGTGTCAAATAAAAACATAATATCTAAATTGGCTTGCTGATAAAGAACTAAAATTTCTTGTGTTAATATCACCCAATCAACAGGCTCCATTTTAGGTTCTGGCATTCTGGCGAAATTTGAAAATTCAGTGACCAGATTTTCAATACTTCCTACTTGCCTTACAATCGTGTCTATGCATGTGTTAAAAGTTTGGGGGTCTTTTTGAATTTCGTTACTATATTTTCTACGTAAACGTTCAGCAGACAGTTGAATGGGGGTTAGCGGGTTTTTAATTTCATGGGCAATTTTTCGTGCCATGTCTGCCCAAGCCGATTTCTTTTCAGAAATAATCAAGTCATATTTTTGCTGAACAAGCTGGTGCGTCATACGGTTAAAAGAATCACACAAGTCTTCAATTTCATTATGGGTGGCTTCAACCTTTAGCTTTACATTATAGTCACCCTCGCTAACCGCTTGCGCCGCTTCAATTAATTGGGTAATTGGCTGAACGAGTTTATCAGCAATTAAAACCCCGACCCAAATTGCAGCCATTAATAGCAAGAAGGTAACAATTGTAAAAAACAAAATAAAGGTGACTTGAATTTCCCCATGACGGTCTGCCGATAGGTGATAATCCTTTAAGGCAAGATTCGTTCTATCTACATGCTGTAACACAACAGGGTCAATCATCTTACCAATCAACAGATATGTGTCAGTAATCGGGTCAAGCTTAATTAAGGCGCGAACGCGGTCTTTTGATTCAAACATCACCACGTCACCAATTTTTGCCTTTTTAAAATATTTGGTTAAGTCTTCTAGTAAAGGTAAAAATGTGAAAAATGACCTTGCTACAACATTTAACTTTTTAGCATCATTAATAACCATCACTTCAGCTAACTTTCGACCATCAGCTTCATGGTTCAATCGTTCAGTTAGTTCTTCTGGTGCCACCAGATAATGACTGATACGCGGGCGGATTTGGTCTGCCAACGCAAACGCATCAATTTGAATAACTTTTTTATGTTCTTCTAAATAAGACTGGGCTAAAACGTTTGCTTGTTGTAGGGCGTCCCTCACCGGCTTTGCAAACCATGCATCAACACCCGCATTAAAAAAGTGTGCTGAAAACAAGGCTACAATAATAGCTGGCATCACAGAAACGAAAGAAAATAGTCTGACAATCTGCATATGCAACTTTGACCCTTTTCTGTTCACCCTTCTTTCAATCCAAAGCCCCTTTAAACGCCTTAAAATGAGAATAGCCAAAAATAAAACAAGCGCTATATCCACATAAATAAGCGTTATAATAAGATAATTATTTTCACCAGATGAAATATTATAGGTAAGGGCCCAATAGGTTAGAATACCTGACACTGCCGCAATCATCCCTACAAAATAGGGCATACGAATATGTTGGCGAATTTTGCGCATCCACCACAATTCCTTAAAGGACGTTATGTGAGTACTTAGTGTTGTCATAAAGGCTTGCATGGGATAAAAATAAAGGCTCCGTCTTTAAGCTGAGCACTAGGCATATAAAATTAACCCAGGGCTTTTGATCGATGATTCCATGTTAGCGCAAAAAAAACTGATCCTGCAAGTGCTGCTGAGATAATTGTTAAAAAGGCTGCATTCCAGCCAAAGCTTTCTGCGATAGCGGCTATACCGGCACCTGCAAATGCAGTTCCTAGGTAACCAAAGGTTCCTGTTAAACCAGTTGCTGTTCCCGCTGCACGTTTTGATGCAAAATCTGATGCTGCTACACCAACTAAAACCTGAGGTCCGGTAATAAAGAACCCAACACCAAGCATACATATAAAATGCAAACCACTATAACCGGCAGGTGTCTGCCATAACGCCACAATACACAAAGATAAAACAATCATCCCCCAAAAGGCAACACGACCACGATACCCTTTAAAGACTTTATCTGACAAATGTCCAGCTAGAATTCCACCAAAAATACCTGCGACGTCAAAGATAGCTGTTTGAAAGGCGGCCGCTAGTATGGAACTTCCTTTTGCTTGCTGCAAAAATGTAGGGGCCCAAAAGAATATCGTCATGCGTACAAAGTATACAAAAAAATTAGCAAAACAGACATACCAAACCAGCTTATTATTCAATACACGTTTGACAAGCAAGTCCTTCAAGGTGAGGTCTGCATCAGAGTCTTCATGATGAAGACCATGATGGGCTTCAATTGTGGGTAGTCCTAATGATTCGGGTGTATCCCTTAAGCGATTATACAAAAAGAATGACATCAACACACAGATCACACCCGGAACATAAAACAAATAACGCCAACCAAAATACGCAATTAAAAAAGGTGAAGCCAGCATGATAATACCCGCACCAATTTGCTGCGAGGAATTCCAAAGCGCCCACTTTGTTGCCAGTTCTTTTGGACTATGCCAATGGTTCAATAACCGTGCACAAGGCGGCCACCCAAATGACTGAAAACAATTATTGAGGACCCAAAAACACAAAAACCACGATAGATGCGAGCCATAGCCCATAAAAAAATTCATGAATGCAGACATCAACAACCCAAAGGCCATCAATTTACGCGCACTAATTCTATCACCTATATAACCTGCTATAGCTTTTCCGATACCATACACAATGGCGGCAGCAGAACTAATAGCCCCTAATTGAATTTTAGAATAACCAAGCTCCGCCATAATATGCGGGATCGCCGCTGGATAATTTTGTCTTAACAAATAAAAACAGGCATACCCGATCATCATCGCGTACATGATACGAATACGCCAATACTTAAACAACACTTTCTGACTAAACGTAGAAACCGTTGCTTTAATTGGTTTTTCAATTATTGTGGATGACACAGTACTATCCATGCGTAATTTATGCTGCATATTTTTATTTGGGTTAAAGTCACTTAAGGTTAGGGTGATAAGGCCGTGTAGTTCATCTTAACATTACAAGCTATAAGTTGTGAACATAAAAAGAGAAACCTACAACGGCGTTACATATATATTTAAATTACAAAATAAATTTCGATAAATCAATATTCTTTGATAAATCACCAACTTTATTTAAGACATCATCTTTAGTAACATGAACTGTTTGTCCACGCATATCACTCGCATTAAAACTTATCTCTTCTATTAGCTTTTCAATAATGGTATGTAAACGTCGCGCACCAATATTTTCCACATTCTTGTTAATATCTGCTGCAAGATTAGCAATAGTTTCAATGGCTTCTTGATCGACAACCAACTCAACTCCTTCTGTTTGCATCAATGCCTGCGTTTGCCTAATCAAGTTTGTTTCTGGCTCAGTTAAAATACGCTCAAAGTCCTTTTCACTTAAAGCATTTAACTCCACACGAATAGGTAAACGGCCCTGTAATTCAGGCAATAGATCTGAAGGCTTTGCTAAATGAAATGCACCAGAAGTAATAAACAAAACATGATCAGTCTTTACAGTACCATATTTTGTTGAAACAACAGTCCCTTCTATTAAAGGAAGCAAATCCCGTTGCACCCCTTCCCTGCTCACTTCAGCGCCACGGCGTTCTGATCGTGCACAGATTTTATCGATTTCATCTAAAAACACAATACCATTTTGCTGCACTGCATCAATCGCTTCACGAATAATTTTTTCTTCATCAATCAGCTTATCACTTTCATCTTGAACTAATAACTCATGGGCATCTCTGACATTGGTTTTAATGTTCTTTTGACGATTATTTGAAAAAGCTTTACCTAGCATATCCCCCAAATTAAACATTCCCATGCGGCTACCTGGCATCCCTGGAATATCCATAGACGGCATTCCACTATGACTATGATCTGTTACCTGAATCTCTATTTCCTTGTCATTGAGTTCACCAGCCGTTAGTTTTTGACGAAACTTTTCACGCGTCTCAGGGCTTGCAGTCTCACCCACCAAAGCCGTAATTACTCGCTCCTGCGCAAGTTCATTTGCGCTTGTGTAAACCTGCTTTCTCATCTTTTCCTTTGATAGTTGCATTGAAATTTCCAAAAGATCACGAATGATTTGCTCAACATCACGCCCAACATAGCCAACCTCCGTAAACTTTGTTGCTTCAACTTTAATAAAAGGGGCTTGCGCGAGGTGCGCTAATCTTCTTGCAATTTCAGTCTTACCGCAGCCTGTGGGCCCAATCATCAAAATATTTTTTGGCAACACTTCATCAATTAAGTCTTTTGATAACTGCTGACGACGCCAACGATTACGCAAAGCAATAGCAACAGCTCTCTTCGCTTCTTCTTGACCAATGATAAATCTATTTAATTCATTAACAATTTCACGCGGAGTTAAAGCTTTCATACATCAATACTTTCTATTACTATATTTTTATTTGTATAGACACACATGTCACCGGCAATTTCCAATGACTTTAATGCAATTTCTTCAGCTGTAAAATGATCAACAGGGGTTAATGCGCGTGCAGCAGCAAGCGCAAATCCACCACCGGAACCAATTGCCATCAAACCATCTTCTGGATCAAGCACATCTCCATTACCCGTCAGCACCAATGAAACATTTTTATCCGCAACAAGCATCATTGCTTCCAATTTACGAAGATATCTATCTGTTCGCCAATCTTTAGCCATTTCAACACACGCACGTGCCAATTGTTCAGGGTACTGTTCCAATTTTTGCTCAAGTCTTTCAAAAAGCGCGAAGGCATCTGCTGTTGCACCCGCAAACCCCACAATCACGGAACCACCGGCAAGCCTTCTTACTTTTCTTGCTTGCGCCTTAATCACCTGCGAACCAAGCGTAACTTGACCATCACCCGCAATCACAACTTTACCACCTTTACGCACGGACACAATCGTTGTTCCATACCAAATATTTCCATCACGGTGCATCATTTTCTTTTCCTTATTATTTTCACTCTTCATCATCACGGATATCTTTTATTTCACATGACGCATACTGTTAACAAATTCCGCCAAACCATTTTGACGTTTTCTTCTGTGTCTTTCAGCAGTTAAAATTGACCGAACAATTTCAACACTTTCCTCAAGGTCATAGTTTACAACAATATAATTATATTCTGCCCAATGACTCATTTCAGCTGTGGCTTCATTCATACGTTTATTGACAACTGCTTCTGTGTCTTGATTTCTTCCGCGAAGACGTAATTCTAGTTCTTGCATAGAAGGCGGCAGCACAAACACTGTCACTAGATCATCACGTGAAGATTGACTGATTTGCTGTGTGCCTTGCCAGTCAATATCAAAAACAACATCATGCCCTTTTTCAAGGGTGTCCAATACAAATTGTTTTGGAGTCCCATACCAATTGCCAAACACTTCTGCTGTTTCAAAAAAGTCACCACGTTCAGAACGCTCATGAAACTCTTCAACTGTCACGAAAATGTAATGTACACCATCTACTTCATTGGGCCGTTTCGGGCGCGTTGTGACAGAAATAGATGTTCTTAAATGGGGCTCTAATTGTAGAATCTCACTGACAATACTTGTCTTACCTGCCCCTGATGGGGAAGATAACACCAACATTAACCCTCGTCTTAAAAGATTGACCATTAATTAAACACCCGGTTTGTTATCCACACTAATCCGTTGACTTTGGCATCACGGTGCTAATATCTGGTGCATCTAGCCCTTTCATGCCCACAACATGATAACCAGAATCCACATGGTGGACTTCACCCGTCACACCAGATGACAAATCACTTAACATATATAAGCCTGCACCACCCAGGTCAGCTTGTGATGTATTACGTTTCAATGGTGAATTATACAGATTCCATTTCAAAATATAATTAAAGTCACTAATACCAGAGGCAGCTAAAGTTTTAACAGGGCCAGCAGAAATCGCATTCACACGAATATTTTGCCCCCCTAAGTCAACAGCTAAATAGCGCACACTTGCTTCTAAGGCTGCTTTTGCAACACCCATAACATTATAATGGGGCATCACTTTTTCAGCACCGTAGTATGACAATGTCAAAAAGGCACCACCTTCATTCATCATTTGTGAACCAAAACGGCATACTTCTGTAAATGAATAACATGAAATATGCATTGAATTTAAGAAATTGGTAAGACTTGTGTTCATATACGCGCCTTTGAGTTCATCTTTATCAGAAAAAGCTAATGAGTGTACTACAAAGTCAATATTGTCCCAACGTTCTTTAATTTGATTAAAAGTATTTTCAATATCACCTTCTTTTGAAACATCGCATTTAATGAGAAAGTCAGATCCAAAACGTTCAGCAATTGGTCCTACACGCTTTGCCAACACATCATTTTGATAAGTAAATGCTAACTGGGCACCTTGTTCATGTAACGTTTTTGCAATTCCAAAGGACAATGAATGTTCATTTGCAAGGCCCATAATTAAGCCGCGCTTGCCCGCCATTATTTTTGACATTGTTTTTTCCTAATCTATAAAATTCTACGTAACATCGCAAATATGCTCAATAAGTTACATTAATTAATTTTCTATATATAGATGTTATATAGAACTTTGAAGCAAAACAAAAGCGAAAAGTGGCACACCAAGAGATTAAAAGCATGATGCATCAAACACAATTCATAGGTAATATTTAAGACTGTTCTTTAGTTTTTAGTGGAACTTTAGCAGGTGTGCATACCCGCCCCATTAAATCTTCATAGTCTTGCTTTTGCACAACATCCATTTCTTGTTTTTTCAAAAAACCTAGCTGTTTACAAGCATCTTGCGCCTTACCGCTTGCTGCTAGGGCCTTTGCATAGCCAATACGCACAGTGACAGCTGTTGACACATCTAAATTTTTAAGCAATGCAATTTTAAAGTAAGCCAAGGCTTTATCATAAGCTTTGATATTTAAGCAAGCCTGCGCTGCATGCACATAGCTTTTGTTGGCATAGACATCGTCAGGGTACGTGTTAATGATTTCTTCAAAGGCTTCAATAGCTTTTTCTTGGGCGCCGTCTTCCGTTGAGGCTAAAAATTTCATGGCTTGGTCATACTGTGCAACCACTTGAGTCTTTCCTCCACCTAGGGACGGCGTAGGTGAGGCTTGCGCTTTAAGGGTTGCCAAATTATCTACGGCATGTTTATCATTTTGTTGAACATTTTCTTGAGAAGGTACAGCATTGCCCCCAACCTCTTCAAGATTCACAGAAGAACTGAGTTGGTTTTGACTCGTTGTTGCAACAGCTTGCGAAACATCTTGCGTAACATCTGATGCTTGTGGCATTTGCTGTGCAACCACCCCAAGTTTTTCTTCTAAAAAGCGAACCCTATTATTTAAATAATCCAACTTGTTTTCATATTCCTTCATGCGCAGCAACAAGGCTTCTTCAAAAGACTGCTCTTGTGGAATAACATGTTCTACAGGGGTTTGGTGCATTTCTTTTTGACGAATCAGTTCATTATATTCATCTACTAACGCTTGTAATTGTTTATCACTTTTATTTTGTTCAAGTTCATAGTTTTTAATTTTATCATTCATTGCTTTGATGCGATCATCCAAAGATTCTGCAACTACAAAACCGTGCATGCCTAAACAGAACGCAAAGAGTGATGCCGCTTTTAATAGGGTTTTTAACTTATTCTTCATTTGTAACATTTCCAAGATAAATTCCAAGACCTTTTGCCGTTTTAACCAAAATATCATCAACTGGGACAGATTGATAGTGGCTAATTGCTTCCAGTATAGGAACATCAATCACGCGCCTATTCTTCCAGGCAACCATTGTATCAAACTTACCTTGGGTAATCAGCTCTACAGCTTTCACCCCAAATGCAGAACCAATAACTCTATCTAACGCATTAGGCTGACCACCGCGTTGCACATGACCTAGCACAGTCACACGCGTGTCTATTGAGGTATATTTTGTGACTTGTTCAGCAATATAATGGCCTATACCACCGTAACGCATGCGTCCTCTTTCACCTTGCTCTACTGCAATAACATCCCCATCTTCCTTAGGCACAGATTCAGCAACCACAATTAACATATCATTGCGGCCTGTGTCTTTTAAGGTTTTTATGTGCTGACATAAATCTTGCACTTTGTAAGGTATTTCAGGTATCAAAATTGCATCAGCACCGCCAGCAATACCGGCCCCCATGGCAATATGACCAGCGTCTCTTCCCATTACTTCTAAAATCATGATACGTTGATGACTTGCAGCCGTTGAATGCAAACGATCTAAGGCCTCCGTTGCAATATCAAGTGCTGTACTATAACCAATAGCAATCTCTGTTCTTGCGAGGTCGTTATCAATTGTTTTAGGAATCGTAACAAGGTTTAAATTTCCTTTTATGGCAAGGTCTCTTAAAATTTTAAGACTGCCATCACCGCCAATCCCAATCAAAGCGTCAAGCCCCAGTTCTTTATACCCTTCAATCAATACATCTGACTGGTCACGAAATTGGCCATCTCTACAAGGAAAATTAAACGGGTCAGCCTTATTCGTACTACCTATAATTGTTCCACCTTGCCTTAGCATGGTTTTAGAACATTGTTCAATTGTAAGGGGTACATATTCCATGGGGCGGTGGATCAAACCATTGGTTCCATTTATAAAACCAAAGACTTGCCAGCCAAAGCTTTGTGTTGCGTGCAAGACAACAGATCTTATGGCCGCATTTAATCCCGCACAATCACCACCACTGGTGAGAACTCCTATACGCTTCATAAAACAATCGACCTCTTTAATCTAATGGATAATGTTTTGACTATCATAATCTATGTATCGGTGCTATTACAACACCTTGGGGTAGTTCAATATAAAACAAGTCATAAAAAAGCAAACTTTATCTTCTTTGACAATTGTTTTATCCAACCATTACCTACCCCACATCATACATTACTTTTTTACAGATTCTGTAGAAATTTTATCTGACGTCTTTTCTGATGCTTGCGCTGTTGATGTAGCTGGGCCATATGATGCATGCTCATTGCCTTTTACAATTTTTGCAACTGATGATGCTGGCAAATGTGTATGACGATGTTTTAAGTGCTTTCGGATGTTCTTTTCCACAGATTTCATAAGCACTTTTACATGGTTCAGCACAACGAAAAGTGTATCATCAATGGGTTTGTCTTTACAAAAATCTAAATACCCTTGTATATTGCTCAACAATAATTCTTGGAACTTTTTATTTTCAATTTCATAAGGATTTTCACCAGAAACTTTTTCAAGGTCAGCCTTTAAATAATCTATCTTCTTTTGCAAACGCGCAGCTTCATTAAGGGGAGCTTGCAATTTATCTAAAGCATCTAATTCCATCTTTGCGAAGAGAGAGTATCGGTTAAGTGGGGCTTTGATATCTTGTACTTGTTTTAAGGCCTCCACCAAACGCTTGCTAGACTCAATTTTAAGTGCTGCTGCTTGTTTTTGTTGCGCACTGAGCGCCTTGTTTTCTTCAATTTGTTTTGAGGCATCTTCGATGCGCTTTTGTAAGTCAGCAACCTTTTCAGTTTTTTGTTGTTCAAACTCTTGCGCTGTCAAAGGTGCCTTTCTCTTAACTGGCTTTTTCAAATTATAATATATTTTTTCATGACTTTTCGCATCAGCACTCGCAGTATTAACACTCGCAGATGCAGTAAAACCAATAGTGGTCAATGCAAAAAAGGCAGCAGATAAGAAGAAAGTATGTTTCATAAAAATTTCCATAAAATTTAGAGTGGCATCCTTTTATGTCAACACACTTTACCCGCGAATTCAAGGCATTTTCTAAAAAATTACGCTGGCCTTCTCACTATTTTTGAAACTTTATCTAATAAACCATTAATAAATTTAACGTCCTTTTCCGTTACAAATGAGCGCCCCAATTCAACATATTCATTAATCACAACTGGCGTTGGCACCAAAGGCTCATACATTAATTCATAAACACCGCTTCGTAATAAATTGCGCATCACGCTTGGCAATTTAGCAACTGTCCATTGTTCGCTTAAATAATCAGCAATCTTCTCATCGATTTCCTCCATAACATCAGGAATGCTTTTAATAAGTTTTTCAAAGTACGCATGGTCAGGTTCTACTTCCGTCGACATTTGCGTTGGAACATGAAAAAGATGATGTTCTTTAAACTGATGGGCTATAGAGGCTGGTGTAGCGTCTATTTGTTCTTTCATATACAAAGCTTGAACAACGGCTATGCGTGCCATATGTCTTGCGGAAAATACAGGAGTTTTCGTAGGTTGCATAAATAAAATTTCATTTCAAGAATTAGGTGGTGATTATAGCTTAAGTTTCTGTAAAAGGCAAACACCGACTCATCAGCGTTCATAACTGCCTCATTTCAGTAATGTGCTCATTGAACGGATGCAGGTATTCAAAGATTAAACCTTGCCACTAACCCTTTAAATCCTCAATTATCTCTACTGAAAGTCCTGTTGCAGTCGCAATTGTTTCAGCTGACATGTCTAAAGCTATCAGTTTTTTAGCCATTTCAATCTTGGCTTTTTCTATACCTTTTTCAATGCCAATAGCTTCACCTTCAGCTTTCCCTTTCATTAAACCAACAGCTTCACCTTCTTTAAATTTGTCTTGTCCGTGTTTTTTTAAAGCATTGGCTTCTGTGCGAATCCATTTGAGTCTATCTTCATACACTTCACGTTCATCATTTGTCATATTCATGACTTCAAGAACATGTACAGCTTTTTTAAGGGAAGGGTCATTGAGTGTACCTGGCAAGACATCTGTTTTTAGAAGGTGATTTCGGGTTAAAAAAGCAACCCACACATCTAACGCTGACTTCACATACGGTAATAAGGCTTCAAGGGAATCTGGCTTTTTCTCTTTTTGCGTGGTGGGAATAAATTTTTTAAGTTCAATGGTGTGTAATTCTAAGTCTTCAAAATAGACGTGATTATCCTCTAGTTCTTGAATTTTAAAGACATTGTGATATTTCTTTACGTTTGGAATGGAAAGAAAATTTAAAATATGAATACCAATAGTCTTTTGTAAAGTACTATAGTCTTGCGATTCTTGTAATTGCTGGGAATAAAGTTTAGCCCAATAGTACAGGGCCCGTTTGTCATAGTCGGCTTCATCAGTAATTTGAATTTCAATATTAAAATACGTCCCAGTCACAGATTTAGCTTTAATATCTAAAACCGATAGCTTGTCATTTTTAAAGTTCTTGGCATTATAGGGGTTTAATAAAGTGACATCTTCTACCTGGTCTTCATCACTGACAATAGAATTAATTAAAGAAATAAGTAAATCTTTATTTTCTTCTACACCAAATATCTTTTTAAAGGCTATATCAACACAAGGGTTTAACATCTGAACACTCACCTACATTTTAATATAAATAGCATATCACACGTGAAGGAGGGAAGAAAGGTGTTGGTTGTTTCTCATGTGGTGAAACATTACCTTTTTGTAACATACCTATCCAATGATATCTTAACTATCAATTGAAAAAATAACACTACCTTGCGCTTTCACCATATCTTGAACCGCTTCAAATGCCTGCGTCACACGCACCTCATCTTGGCCCTGCACAACAAACGTCACACCGACATCTGGTGGTAACTTATAAAAAGGGTAACTACCAATGCTGACATCCTTAAATTCACGCTGAATACCTGCTAACAGATGCGCGATATCACCTTCTAGTAAATCACACGTCAATGAACGACTCAAAATAGGCTCACCCTTAGATAGTGTGGGCAAGATGGCTAAAAACATTGCTTGCATGACCTTTGGCATGCCCGCTAAACAAAAAACATTGGCAATTGCAAATCCAGGGGCATTGCTTACAATATTGTCGATCAAAAAAGAACCCTTAGGCATTAATGCCATTCTACGACGATTATCATTGAGTTTATCACCATAGTGCTGCTGCAAGCGTAATAGGGCCTCGGGATGTTCCACTAATTCAACACCAAAAGCTTTTGAAATACAGGCAGCAGTAATGTCATCATGAGTTGCACCAATTCCACCAGTTGTGAACACATAAGTATACTGACGTCTTAATTCATTAATGTGGTGAATGATTTCTTCTTCATCATCGCTAATAACCCGTACGTGCTTTAAGTGGATACCTTGATCTTTGAGATGTTTTGCAATAAATGAAAGATTCGTATCTTGTGTTCTACCCGACAATATTTCATTTCCAATCAAAACCACTACAGCCGTTGGGTCATTTTGTACAACAGCATCCGTTTGCTCGACCGCAGACAACTGGTCATTTAACATTTCTTCACTTATCATCCCTTAATTCTCACTGCCTATCAAATTTGTTATTTAATTCAATATAATCAGTTTCAGCCCTCGCTGCAACACCCCATATTAAAAACTAAACCATCTAAAAAAATGGAATGATGATCATTTTTTTCTTGCGTTACACAGAGAAAGGCGCTAATAATAATAACAGTTCGGGAAGTAGCGCAGCCTGGTTAGCGCGCCAGTTTTGGGAACTGGATGTCGGAGGTTCGAATCCTCTCTTCCCGACCAGTTCAAAAAAATACACAAAAATATAAAAATCATTTACCAATGTAGCACAATAAAGCTTACCCGTTGATGATTACTTTATTATGCAGAACGTCCATTTCACAAGACTCATCATAAAATCTCAAGTGTCCTTTTCCATTTTGCTTAGCAATGTACATTGCAAAATCTGCCCTGTTAAAAAGTTCATTACTATTAATAGCATTTAAAGGATACAATGCAATACCAACACTTGCACTGATACGAATAACCCCTTCAACATAATAGTAAGGGCTTTCAAGCTGATAGATAATACGCTGGGCAATGCTAGCAATTTCTTCCTTAGATAAGGGGTCTGCAAGAATGATACTAAATTCATCCCCCCCTACCCTTGCAACTGTGTCTTGTCGTTTTACACCATGGCGCAACCGAATAGACACTTGCTGCAACAGCCAATCCCCCGCTTTGTGGGTGTGGGTATCATTAATTTCTTTAAAACCGTCTAAGTCAATGTAAAGTAATGCTAGGTGCTTACCATCAGGAATTTCCTCATTCATGTAGTCTTCTAGACGTGAAAATAAAAGTTTTCTATTGGCAAGACCAGTAAGCTCATCATAAAACGCCATGAAAGCAAGCTCAATTTCTTGAGATTCGTTTGGTTCACTCACTCCACCAGCTTGAACCTTACTTAAGGCGCGCGCATGATAAGTGAATACTTTGTAAACAGACTCTATACGAATTTTAAGCAAGACAGAATCAAGAGGACCCAAATAATACTCAAAAGCACCCGCCTCCAGTGCTTGCTCTATCAGTGTGGTATGCTCTGTACCTGCAACAACTAAAATAGGAATATGCGGCAAAAGATTGGAAATCGTGCTAATCAAGGTAGCAGATTGTTCTTTACACCCTGCAACATCAAACAAAATAATAGGTGAAGCATTTAGCTGCGCGTGGTGTTCCAACAAGCTTTCAACGCAAGACGTCCATGAATAATGTGAATAGTGGGTTTGTATTTTAAGCAATTCAGCAGATGAAGGAGAAAACCAAATAATAGATCTTTGTTCATAGGAAAGCATACTGACTACTTAAAACGAGATGAAAAATATGTGTCATCGTAGAGGAGTTAACAAAAAAATTCAAACTCTTTTTACACAACACACGACCATTTGATGAAATTACTGCTAAATTATCCTCATTTTTATTTAAAAGTCTTTGATATCAATCTTCAATTATGCGTATATATTTTTCTTTCATATGATCACTTAAATAAGAATGCCCCATATAGTTTTCATACTGTTTTTGCATAACAACACCTTTATGTGCACTCTATGCAGAGCAAACTATCAGCTATTAGCAATTTTGTACATTTTCTTCACAAAAATAATCTTATAGCAAGCCTATAAACAATACGTTAAGGACACCAATTCAAATAATATGCAACACAGCAATATTTGCAAAACACAACAACTATGCTATCTTATTTTTTATGCATCTGCGCACAAGATAACGCACAAGAATAGATAAAAAACATTTCATGACATCAAGTATCTCATTATTTTCATCATTCAAAATGGTAAAAAAACTTTTAACACGGCACGAACAATTACGTTGTATGATCATGATGACTTTGTCGTGTGTGAATGCAATTTTAGAGATTGTAACAGCACTTATTGTTGTGATTTTGGCGCAAGTTCTTTACAAACCTGAAATCATTACCCCCTATTTAGCCAATCTTGGTTTTTCAACACACATCACGCATGGGCAATCCATCTTTTATGCCGCACTTTCTTGCGCACTCGCCTTTTTAATCAAAAACATCGTAGCAGCAATAGATCTTTATGAGCAAAATTTAACAATCCAGTCCATTCATCAACATTTTAAAATGCGTTTTGTTAAACTTTTTTTTAATTCATCTTACGAAAATGTAATAAAATATAATAGCGCAACAATAAGCCGACGCATTACTTTTGATATTGAACAAATTTTTAATGAATGGATGGTTGGTGCTGGCATGATGGCATCTGAACTTTTTGTCATTTTATCAGTGACGGGCGTTCTCATCATTTTAAACCCTTTATTTGCGGTAATCATTTTCAGCTTGGCCTTAATAGTAGGGCTCATTATCTCACGATTCATCCTGCCAGTTTTTTACGTCTACGGAAGTAAAATACAAAGTGCACTCTCTTTTGGGTCTGTTATTCTAACGCAAATTTTTTCATGTTTTAAAGACCTTGTCTTACTTGGAAAGACAGAGTATATGCTTGAAAAATATAATAAGTCCATACAACAAGCAGCAAGAACAGTCGCGCTTAAAAAAGCAACTGATGGTATGCCAAGACTCGTCATAGAACTCTTATTTGTGTGTTTTTTTACAACAAGCATTGCCTTGTACAGTCTCTATTCAAACAACCCGATGGATATGATTGGCCTTATGGGAGGCTATCTTTATGCAGGTTTTCGTTTAATGCCAGGCATTAATCGCCTTTTGAGTTCTCTCAATTCAATGAAGGCAGCACTTCCTTCCATTGAAAACGTCACCCAAACATTAAGACAAATGAATACATCCAACACTGTACAAGACATAAAAGATTTTCACTTTCAAAGCCACATTGAATTTAACGATGTATCTCTTACTCACTGTGAAAGTCAGCTCCCTCTTTTCAGAAATATTAGCTTTAAAATCAAAAAAGGGGAATGGGTGGGGATAGTCGGTCAAACAGGTTCGGGAAAATCAAGCCTGATCAACTTGCTGATAGGGTTAATCCAGCCCACACAAGGAAAGATCTTAATTGACAACTTCCCTCCCAACTGTCAACAATGGTACAACACGATTGGCTATGTAGGCCAATCTATCACTTTACTTGATGACACAATTGAAGCCAATATTGCAGTTGGGATACCAAGCCATGAAATTGACAAAAGACATTTGTTGAATATCATTCAAGATGCACAGCTTGAAGCCACCCTTCAAAAGGCCCCACAAGGCCTGCAAACACAAGTTGGTGAGCTTGGCAACAAGCTTTCAGGTGGAGAACGCCAACGCATCGCAATAGCAAGAGCCTTATATAACAAGCCTCAAGTGCTCATCTTTGATGAAGCAACTTCAGCATTAGACGAAGATACTGAATTAAACCTGATCAACACAATAGAGACCATTGGAGCCAGCCATACGGTCATAATGGTGGCACATCGCACATCTACCTTAAAGGCGTGCCAACGCATTTTGCGTATAGAAAATGGGTGTGTTGTAGATAGTCTCAATTAAACCAGATCGTGAAGTTTTTAACATATAGTGTAGTCAATTTAATTTGGCTGCAACACAGGAGAGGAATGAGACGCGAAGTGCAGGTATTACGACATGAGAGAGGACATGACGCTTGAGCCAGATGATAAGTGAAAAGCTATATGTGGAAAAAGTCTGACCAACCTTACAAAGGGGGCGCCGATAAGATAACTGGCCTAACATAATGTGTGGCTACTTGAAAGGGTTGCTGAACATTTTTAAAGGCTACATGATGGTTGCCTTGGATAGCCTCGCCCACATCATCAGATCTATCATTTTTTGCAGACTGGGTCATAAGGTGGTCTTGCCAGTCTAAAATATAGCGACGGAAAATAGCTATCCACTTTCCTAGAAGATGTAGAGTTTTTAGCCAATCTGCCGGCTGTAACACCAGTACAGCAATAACAACGCAAATCAACAGGGTTTCAATATCAAATCCAAACATAAAATAAATCTTTTAAAAGTTGTCGCCATATAGAGCCCTTATGATATAACATTACATTTTTATTCGCTTGATGAAAGCAATTAAATCATCAATAATCGTATGATATAATACATCTACTGTTTGCGTTGCATCTAATACCACGAAGCGGTCAGGAAACAGTTGTGCACGGTTTAAAAAACCATTGCGAATTTGTTCATGAAACGGCATATCTAAGTTTTCAAATCTATTTTCCATGTGTGCGTCAGCTTGCAAAGTTTGCAACCTTTCGTCAACACGTTTAAGCCCAACAAGAGGCGGCAAGTCCAGCAGGTATGTTCGCTGCGGAAAAAGCGCCCCAACTGTATGTAACGTTAATTGGTCAAGAAAATGCGCATCAACACCTTTACAAAAGCCTTGATAAACATAGCTAGAATCGACAAAGCGGTCACAAATAACCCATGCGCCTTGCATCAAATGCGGGCGAATCGTTTTTTCCACATGGCTACTTCTGGCAGCAAACATCAACATGGCTTCAGCATAAGGGGTCCAGCGGTCAGCTTCTCCGTTTACCAACACTTCACGAATACGTTCAGCATCAAC
>CAYZJC010000001.1:95777-104099 GCA_964478775.1 uncultured Verrucomicrobiales bacterium
ATTTTAGGTAAAACTTCATAAAATGTTTGTGTCAATTTCTTAGACAACGTTGACTTACCACACCCCTCACCGCCTTCAAAGGTGATGAAAATCCCTGGTTGTTGATGTGAAAAAATTTCAACTATCAATTTTTGAAGTTGGCTTATCTTATCACGCTCTATACACTCAATCTGCGTCATACTGTTTTAATTAGCTTTATCAAATTCGCATTGAAGCCGAGATTTGACGATGTCAAACCCAATAATAGGCAATAAGTCTTTCATTTCAGGACCATGTTCAAACCCAGTCAACACTTTACGAAGTGGCATAAATAAAGTTTTGCCTTTTCTGTCAGTCTTTTCCTTTAAGGCTTGGGTCCATTGTTGCCAAGTGGTTGAATCCCATGTGCCTTGAGGTAAAACATCTGATGCCAATTTGATATAGGCCACATCTTCAGCAGCGATAACTTGCCCAAATGAACCTGTTCCTTGAAACACATTTTGCCATTGTGCTATATCATCAAAACTTATAAGGTTTCCCCGTATAAGATTCCATATGGTTTCTGTGATTGTGTTAGGCAAACGCACTTTAATATTTGCATAAGGGGTCATTGTCATCAACTTATGATTGATAATCTCTAAATCGTGCTCATCAAAATGCGGGGGGTTTCTACTGAAAATAGAAAAATCAAAGTGAGAAGATAGGGTCAATAAATCAAGACAAGGTTCTACGGGTAAGGATGTCCCTAAACGTGCCAACAAACTGTTGATGGCCATTGGGTCAATCCCTCTTTCACGAAGCGCCCCTAAACTCAAACTTCCCAAACGTTTAGACAAAGCATGACCTGCCTTATCCATAAACAATGTAAAGTGCGCAAAGGTCACTGTACAAGGTGTACCTGTAATGGCTTCAAACAATTGAATTTGAATGGCTGTATTTGTTACATGATCTTCACCGCGCACAATGTGGGTGATATCAAAATCAATGTCATCCACGACTGAGGCCAGTGTATAAAGGAAAATACCATCTGCACGAATCAAAACAGGGTCTGACAATCGGTTTGCATCAAAGGATACCGCGCCTCTTATCATATCTTGCCACGAAATTTTATCTGATGTCAGCTTAAAGCGCCAGTGGGGCTTCCTTCCTTCACTTTCCAGTTTTGCTATTTCTTCTTTCGTAAGCTTTAGGGCTGACCTGTCGTAAATAGGGGGCTCACCTTTTGCCAGTTGGCGTTTTCTTTTAAAGTCAAGTTCTTCTGGTGTTTCATAACAAGGGTATAACCTGCCAGATTCTATGAGCTGTTGCATAACTTGTGTATAACGGTCAAAACGGTCTGACTGCTTTGCAAAATGCTGATATGTTAACCCAAGCCATTTCATATCTTCTAAAATTGCATCAGCAAATTCTTTTGTTGATCTTTCTTGGTCAGTATCATCTAAGCGAAGCATAAATTCACCGCCATTGCGTTTAGCAAATAGCCACGGCAACACAGCGGCGCGCGCATTGCCAATATGTAAAAGACCAGTTGGGCTGGGTGCAAATCGAACACGAATCATAAGTTTTTTCCAAATCAAATTAATGCACGTATGTTCTTTAAAAAACCGACATGCTTTCTGTTATATTTTAGGTTAATATATTGTCCTAATTTTACATATAAAACAGTTGAACGTACATCAAAATCTGATACTGATTGAAGATAGTTTGTAGGTAGCAGTGCAATAGTGTTCCAGAAAGCAATGGTAATAATGCAAAACATGCAACATAAAATGAACGCACCACTGATTCCATAGAAAGAACAGTGAAATGGCAAGCTTACGCTGTTACCTTATCGTGTTATCAAGCAAGCAACTATAAAAAAATGAAACATTTTCTAAGATAGATTCTTTGTAGGTATTCAACTGGTTCATTAAAGTTTCTTGATGCTCTGTAAAAACTTCTGGTTGCTCTAATATATAGTCACACACATCACAATATGCATGATTAATATGATCAGCAATAGACAAGAAAGGTTCTTGCGAAAAAAATTGCATTGCTGTTTCTATTCTTCTTTCTCTATTCCTCTCGCGTAAAACAAAACGCATTACTCTATGTGAAGCCGCATAGTTATAAAGACCATTGCCAACTAAAAATTCTCTAAAATCACTTTCACTCATTCGAAACTCTTTTGCATCCAACACTCTAAAATCAATCACTCTTAAGATTGGATTAGAATCTGATTGCCATATAAAGCCAAAGTTATCAGGATTATTTAAGAGATCTTGAAGACGTAAAATGCGCGTTAAAATATCTAAAGTTGCCATTTGCAGTATAAAGTTTTGGCTTAATGAATCATTCAAAAGGAGTTCAAGTGCATTAAAATCATTTGCTGAGGGTGAGTCATTAATGATACCTAATTTCCCCCACAAGTCTTCTCCATACTTTGCTTCATCCTTTATGATATCTTTAAACAGTTTAAATAATCCTGTGTGAGCTGCATCAAGTGTAGCTATGTAGACATCTTCAGGACTTCTTTGGAAAAAATGAGATTCGCAGCCAATACCAGCATATTCCAAAACCCTATAAACCATCAATTCTTCAGGGGAAACAAGTTTTGCTGCGCTACTTTTAGAGGAAAGACGTCCTTCACTATGCGTTTTGACAAAATACTTAAGTTTTGCTTGTGTTGGTAATGTAACCAATACAGTCTCACCTAATTGTACACCTCCAATTTTAATATCTGTTGTAATGCTAGCTTCAGGAAAATGCGTAGAAAAATACGCTATAGCTTTATCATCTAGACGATCTTCATGCACAACTTCCATTGCACTTTTCATACCCGTAACCTTGTCAAAAAAATCAAGAAAAATTGCTTCTTTGCATTTCCTAAGACGCTCTTTAAGCCTATTGGCTAAAAAACTTATACTGGATTCTTTTTCTGGGCAATCATACGCTAATGTTTGATCGGTTAACGAAGACCAATCAACTCCCCACCCCTCAACAACAGAAGGATCAAAACGAATTTCAAAATGTTCTCTTGTTAATATTTGAGCTTGTCGCTGACTCATAATTTGCCCAGGTGTATATTCCACAACAGCAGCCTCACTTCTACCTTTTACAGGTGTCTTCATATCATCTAACTCACTACTGCAAGCATGCATAACGAACAAACCACTAATAATATATTGTGCAATAATAAAACGAATTTTAGTCATAATTTGAACTTTCATGTTGTATAAATTTTAATTTATTGTTAAGCTTATTTTTTCATTATCTACGGATATCACAGAATGATTCGCATTTCAAGTAGGGGTGCGCCGTACAGGAATTTCCTGTGAATCAGAAAATATTAAGTTTCAGCCAGTTTCAAATGATTATCTTTTCAAGCAATCTGCTAAAGACTTTAATGTTTTTGCGGCATGTAGCACTTTTTCAGCAGAAACCACAGATCCATTTTACATAAAATTTAATGAAAATAATTTCCTTATTGGGGAAAAATAATTAAAAAATCAATTATCATTTAAGAATAAATTTCATTAGATTGAAAATTAAGCGGTGCGTTAATATCATTTTTTCTATTTGAATAAAAAAATAGAAAGCAGAAAATATAGGAGATTTATGATGTCTACACTGACCATTAAAGACCAACAAAAAATGCCGGCGGAAATAAAAAAATCTGTCGCTATTATTTTGATTGGAAACTTTTTAGAATTTTTTGACTTACTTTTAGCCGTACATATGACACTTGTACTAACGAAAGTATTTTTACCCCCAGATTCGTCCTTTACCCCCCTCATGTCGACGTTTACATTTTGTTCATCATTTTGTATTCGCCCACTTGCAGCATTCTTTTGGGGCTACATAGGTGACTCCATTGGCAGAGTCCCTGTTCTCATATCAACAACATTTTTAATGTCTATATCATGTATCCTTATTCCGAATATACCGCCTTATGCGGAATGGGGCATGGCATCGGCAATTTTATTCTTGTTGATGCGACTTGTTCAAGGGTTTGCCTCTGGCGGAGAATGTATTGCCGCAGACGTCTTTATTTCAGAAACTGTTGCTAAACCAAAAGTTTACTTTTGCAGCGCGCTTGTTGAAGCAACATGTTCTTTAGGAGGTCTCGTCGCTTGCGGCCTTGGGGTTATTTGTTTGAAATTCTCCCCTGAAAATGGGTGGAAAATTCCATTTTACATTGGTTCTGGTGTAGCTGTTCTTGGAACAATTGCCAGAAAAACATTAAAAGAAACACCTGAATTTGTAAAAACCTTACAAAAGAATGCCGAAAGAAGAAAACTACGTGATATTTATAGTACAATATCATTAAAGAATAAAAATGTGCTTTCACTGTTTTGCATGTATCTTTTTCCTGCTGTAGCCTTTTACTTCACACTTGCTTTCATACCCAGCATGTTGGAAAGTGAATTTGGTCTTAGTACGGATAGAGTCATGATGCAAACAACAGTTGTGCTGATTATTACCATGTGTGCAGAAATCTTTTACGGTTACCTGGGCTTAAAGTTCCACCCCTTTAAAATTTTAAAGACGAAACTTTATACACTCATGGCACTTCTACCCTTCTTATCTGTTATCTTTGTTGGGTATAGGAATCCGATTACATTGTTCTTCGTACAGTCAGCAGTGAGCTTTTTGGGACAAGGGTTAACACCAGCTACCCCAATTATCAACAGAAGCTTTCCAATTGCAAGCCGATATACTTATCTTCTTGTCATCTGGGCGGTATCACACTCAATGTTATACCTCCTTACAGGTTATGTATGTGAAGCAATCACAAACTTCCACATTCTCTCACTGATGTTATTTATATGTGCAGGCATTTCACTAACAGGGTCAATTATGTTTAACCCAGATCAAAAGTCTGTCTTAGACCCTAATGAAGAAGTAGAAGGAAATGATGGTCAAAAAAAAAATCAAGGATCAGCCAAATATAAATCACGCAATCAAGATTTAGATTTTTATGAAAAAGACAAGAAGATACTTATCAAAAGTTGGTTAAAAAAAAACCTAACATAGATTAACACGTTGTAGTCGAAACGGAAAAACCTTTCTTTGATAAGAAAGGTTTTTTCACTATCATAAAAAGCAATTATTCTTTCCTATAAATATTCTTCACTTTTTCTAGCGCTGCTTTAAAGCTGTGAATATCTTCAGAAGACATTTGAAATGCACTACTGACCTGGTCTTGCTCAGTCTTAAAGATAGCAATACCGCCTTCAATTGTAAGCTCTGTCACTTTTTGTGATTTAGCATCTAAAGTCCATTTTAATTTCCAGTCAACATCATCGACCTTTGCAATTGTTTCAACTTCAATATAAATTCTCTTTTTAATAGGTTGCAAATTATTTAAATTCACAAACTCTGTTTTTTTAAATTTATTTAAGTATTCCGCATTAGAATATTTTGCAATCACAATTTTTTTAAAATCGTCCTTGAACTCTGTCTTGAATACTTTATACGCTTGCAAATATTCTCTCTTCTTACGAATTTTGATACGTGCCTTTGTGAAAACACGGTCCATGATTTTATCCCAATCAAGATAAGTTTCTAAAATACTTGAAAAATCAGGGGCATCAGACCTTGCTTCCTCTTGCATTTTTGTAACGAGCTCAATCACGACAGCTACAGCTTTGTCTTCTGCAGCATAGAGCTGCGTTACTAACAATGAAAAAAGAACAGCACTAAAAACACATATTGTTTTAAACCATTTAAACATATTTGAATCCTTCACTTGTTTATCATCCTGATATTGATATATTACAAAATAACACATTAACAAGCTCTTAATATTATTTTTATTATTCAAATAATAATTTATCTAAAGATTAAAATCACCAAAGAAATCTTTCACCTTTGAAAAGAACCCTTGTGATTGCGGGCTATTATTTGCTTCTACAGCTTCAAGTTGAAACTCTTCTAGCAGTTCTTTTTGGCGTTTACTTAAGTTGACTGGCACTTCAACTGAGACTTCAACTAACATATCTCCCCTAAAGGCTGAACGCACACCAGGCATGCCTTTTTGACGTACACGGTGCTGATAGCCATGTTGAGTTCCAGCCGGAATCTTCATTGAAATACGTTCCCCATCAATAGCAGGTACTTCAATTTCTGCACCCAAGGCAGCTTGTGTCATAGGGATTGTCACCTTACAGTGAATGTTGGAACCATTACGTTTAAAGACAGCATGATTTTTCAAACTAATGAACACATACAAGTCACCACTTGGGGCCCCTCGAACACCGGCTTCACCCTCACCTGGCACACGTATCTTCATGCCCTCATCGACGCCAGCAGGGATCTTGACTTCAAGATTCTTTTCTTTACGTGCTCTGCCTTGACCTTGACATGACTTACATGGGTCACTAATGACTTGACCTGCGCCACCACAAGTTTGACAGGTCCTCTCAACACTAAAGAAGGCTTGTTGTGCACGCACTTGACCGCGCCCATTACATGTCTTACAAACCACTGGCTTAACCCCATTGGCACCACCAAACCCATTACAAGGGTCACACTTCACTAAAGTTGTAAAACGTAAACGTGACGTCTTACCCGCATAAGCTTCTTCTAAACTAAGCTCTAAGTTATAACGAATATCGCTTCCCTGGTTGTATGCATGGGCAAAGTGGCCATCATCATGAAAACCACTATTCCCTCCACCAGCAGCTTGACGCATCATCTGCTCAAATAAATCATTTAGATTTGAAAAGCCATGCGAATGAAAACCACCACCAGCACCACCTTGACCAGCACCACCTTGACCAGCACCACCATTCGTAAATGCACTATGGCCATAACGGTCATATGCTGCACGTTTTTGCTCATCCTTTAACACATCATACGCTTCATTAATTTTCTTAAATTTTTCTTCTGCAGCTTTATCTCCCTTGTTTTTATCAGGGTGAAACTGCATTGCAAGTTTGCGGTATGATTTTTTCATATCATCTTGTGACGCGTTCTTTGCAACACCTAAAATTTGATAGTAATCTTGAGACATGATAGTTTTCCAAACATTGATTTTAATTACAGTTAAAGTACAAACTAAGCCCGCACGCAAAAAAGCGCCGGGCTCGTCTTATGAAATAGATTAATGATTAACCGTGTTTGCGTCCAGCATCATTTAAATCTGTCGCGTCTGTTACATCAATAACATCATCATCACCTTGAGCAGAGGATGAATCAGCCCCTTGTGCCTCAGCAGCAGCTTTATACATCGCCTCACCCATTTTCATAGAAGACATTGTCAATGTTTGTGTCTTTTCTTTAATGGTTTCAGCACTTGCATTTTCTTGCGCAAGGACTTCTTTCAATGCCGCAATATCTTTTTCAATAGTCTCTTTATCTTCAGCAGAAATCTTAGCCGCATTTTCTGTTAGCGCTTTTTCAGTTGAGTGCACCATTGCATCAGCATGGTTTCTAGCTTCAATCGCATCACGGCGGGCTTTGTCTGCTTCTGCGTTCGCTTCAGCATCCTTAACCATGTCTTTAATTTCATCTTCAGATAAACCACCAGACGCTTGAATGCGAATTTGTTGTTCTTTACCTGTCGCTTTATCTTTTGCAGACACTTGTACGATACCGTTCGCGTCTATATCAAATGTCACTTCAATTTGTGGAGTACCACGTGGCGCAGGCGGAATGTCGCTTAAATCAAACTGACCAAGCAATTTGTTTTGTGCTGCCATTTCACGTTCACCTTGGAACACGCGAATGTTT
Organism: uncultured Verrucomicrobiales bacterium; assembly: GCA_964478775.1. GTDB lineage: Bacteria > Pseudomonadota > Alphaproteobacteria > Paracaedibacterales > CAIOTO01 > PNMQ01. The sequence continues at coordinate 103,473 of CAYZJC010000001.1, forward strand.
ACTGATGGTTGGTTGTCTTCAGCTGTTGAAAACACTTGGCTTTTCTTTGTTGGGATAGTTGTGTTTCTGTCAATCAAACGTGTGAACAAACCACCCAAGGTTTCAATGCCCAAAGAAAGTGGGGACACATCTAACAACAACACATCCTTCACGTCACCCTTCAAAACAGCCCCTTGAATTGCCGCGCCAATAGCCACAACTTCATCAGGGTTAACACCGCGGTGTGGTTCACGGCCGAAAAATTCTTTTACTGTATCAATGATTTTTGGCATACGTGTCATACCACCAACCATAATCACTTCTTTAATGTCGCTTGCTTTCAAACCAGCATCTTTCAATGCAGAACGGCAAGGTTCAATGGTACGTTGAACCAAATCATCCACCAAGGCTTCGTACTTTGCACGTGTTAATTTTACATTTAAGTGCTTTGGTCCAGATGCATCAGCGGTAATAAATGGCAGGTTAATGTCTGTTTGCATTGAGGTTGATAATTCAATTTTAGCTTTTTCAGAAGCTTCTTTGAGACGTTGCAAGGCTAATTGGTCACTGCGCAAATCAATTCCTTGCTCTTTTTTAAATTCATCAGCAACGAAGTCAATAATGCGTGCGTCAAAGTCTTCACCACCA
>CAYZJC010000001.1:104168-119714 GCA_964478775.1 uncultured Verrucomicrobiales bacterium
GGAACAGTAATCACAGCCTCTGTTACTTTCTCACCCAAGAAGTTTTCCGCTGTCTCTTTCATTTTTTGCAAGATGAAAGCACTCACTTGACTTGGGCTATAGTTTTCACCACGTGACTCTACCCATGCATCACCTTTGTCAGATTCAACAATTTTATAGGGCACTAATTTCATATCTTTTTGTGTCATTGGGTCCTTAAAAGAACGACCAATCAAACGCTTAATTGCATAGAGTGTATTTGCAGGGTTTGTGACACTTTGACGCTTTGCAGATTGCCCAACCAATCTTTCACCGTTTTCAGAAAAAGCAACCATGGATGGAGTCGTGCGCGCACCTTCTGCATTCTCAATCACACGGTTATTTTTACCTTCAATAATCGCCACACATGAGTTTGTCGTACCAAGATCAATACCAATTACTTTTCCCATAATAATCTCCTTAGATTTTTAAAATCATCTTTTGTTTTTAGCAGCATAAGCTACCGACTGCTAACAATATATCGTGTTTTTGTAATTTGTGCAACAATTTTCCAAAATAACATGTCCTTTATCATGCACATATGTCAACGTTTCCACCACCTATCATTGACTCACTTCATCTTTTGATCGCCTAACAATATTTCAGCAAAACCTTATTTTATTAACATCATAAGTTAGAGTAATCATATTTAGCATGATTTTTTCCAATGTTAAAACACACCTTAAAAAAAGTAGTTTGATCCCATGTAAGCCTATGATAACATGTAACAAATACAAATCAGTGAAATCTACGAACAAGAGTTGAGATATGGCCGAATCCTTTGATGAATTTATGGATGATGTTGAAAAAGACATCCGCCAAGAACAATATGAAAAGCTATGGAAGAAATATGGCAAATTTATTATGTGGGGTGTCGGTGGTGTTATCGCTATTGCTGTTACGTTTAAATTCTACAATGACAATAGACTTGAAAACCTACGTCTAACTTCTGAAAAATATTCAAAAGCCCTTTCCTATGTGGAATCAGGCTCTCACCAAAAAGCGGCTGAAATCTTCCAATCTATTACATCAGGTGACTCTAAAACCTATGCGGCATTGTCTCGCATTATGGAAGCACAACAACTATCAAGAAAAGGTGGAATCGAATTTAAGCAAGCACAAGAAAAGCTAAAATTGATTTACACTGACAAGTCATACGACATTATTTTTCGGGATTTTGCAAAACTCACTTATGTCAAAAATGAGATGGATTTAATTAACGTTGAAACATTGGAAAGCCCACTCACCCCAGAACAGCAAACAAGATTAGCTGAAGTTTCAAAACTTCTTTCTGAGATTTCAACAGATGAATCTCCATGGAAAATGTCTGCGATGGATATTCATGGACTCGTCATGATTTTGACTAAAGACTATCCCAAGGCATCAGAAATTTTTATCTCACTTGCGCAAATGGAAGAGGTTCCACAAAGCCTTAGATTTCGAGCCAATATGATGACGCAATATATTGTAAAGCAGATGAATGAAAAACAATCATAATCTTTAAAGTAAGAAAGGGGCTGCCTTCGTGACAGCCCCTTTTTTGACATGAAAAAATCCCCTTAACTTTTCTTAAGTCAGCGATGATAGGAAGTTCTCAAGCAATTTATGGCCATGATCAGTCCCAACAGATTCAGGGTGAAACTGAACCCCATATGTTTTATGTTCTTGGTGACTTAAAGCCATAATCATACGGCTATTTTCTAGTGTTGCGGTAACTTTCAAACAACTTGGCAGTGTATCTGGGTCAATCACTAAAGAATGATAGCGCATCACTTCAAAACGGTTTGGCAGACCTTTGAACATGATATCTGAATTATCCACATTAATTTGTGACCTTTTACCATGCATAGGGTAATCAGCACGAACAACCTTTGCTCCAAAAACCTCACCAATACACTGATGCCCTAAACACACCCCAAAAATAGGAATTTTCCCTGACAAATAACGAATGACATCGTTACAAATACCAGCTTCAGTGGGTGAACAAGGGCCCGGTGACAGCACAATACCTCTAGGGCTTAATGCTTCAATTTCTTCAATCGTGATTTCATCGTTTCTCACAATATTAATTTCTTGGCCTAATTCAACCATGTAACGTGTCAAGTTGTAGACAAAAGAGTCATAGTTATCAATAAATAAAATCATAATACAACCCTTATTTAACTTAACTTTGTCATATGTTGTGCAACATCAAGCATACGATTAGAAAATCCCCATTCATTGTCATACCAAGACAGAACACGTACAAAACGAGAATCAATGACCTGGGTCTGGGCACAATCAAAAACAGAACTTCTCGCATCTCCATTAAAATCACAAGAAACTAAAGGTTCAATATTGACGCCTAAAATATCCTTAAGACCGCCCTCTTCAACAGGCACTTGTGACATTTGCATCACAGCGTCATTTACTTCAGCAATAGTTGTGCTATGGTGTGTTCTAAACTTAAAATCGACAACCGAGACATTAGGCGTTGGCACACGAATTGAGGTACCATCCAGTTTTCCTTTTAATTCAGGCAAGACAAGACCCACAGCTTTTGCAGCACCAGTGGTGCTAGGAATCATAGAAAGAGCAGCTGCACGTGCACGCATCATATCACTATGCAATGTATCAACTAAGCGCTGGTCACCGGTGTAGGAATGAATCGTCGTCATAAACCCATGTTCAATGCCCACAGTTTTATGCAAAGCGAAAGCAAGCGGGGCAAGACAGTTGGTTGTGCAAGACGCATTTGAAACAATAAAATGGTCTTTGTTAAGCTGGGTGTGATTTACCCCATAAACAACAGTCAGGTCAGCACCTTCTGCAGGGGCAGAAACCAACACACGTTTTGAACCAGCTTCTAAATGCAAGGCTGCATCAACACGCTTTGTAAAACGCCCAGAGCATTCAAACACAATATCAATTCCCATGTTGTCCCATGGCAATTTAAGAGGGTCAGGAACAGCGATCACAGCCATATCCCCTGCCCCAACATTCATCATGTTTTCACCAATTTCAAGTGTGCCGCGATACGTTCCATGAACAGAATCATATTTAAATAAATGCGCATTACTTTTAAGTGACCCTAAATCATTAATAGCAATAATTTCAAAGTCAAAAGTTTCGCCCATTGCAATACGTTCCGCATACGCGCGAAGCACCATCCTGCCGATTCTACCAAAGCCGTTAATCGCTATTCTTTTTTTTGACTGGCTCATTTTTTCCTCTTTTCTTAACTTAATTCTTTTTGTTTTCTGATATTAATCGTTTGACTTCTTCACATATACGCCCAACATGAATATTAAAGTGTTGATACACATCTTGTGCTGGCCCGCTCTCTCCAAAAGAAGACATTCCAATAAATTGGTTACCAGGTAATGCTGTAATAAATTCAAAACTTTGCTCAACGCCAGCTTCAATCACAACAATGGGCAAGTCTGCTAACACAAAATCTTTATAAATTTTAGCCTGTTCTTTAAATAAGTCAACGCATGGCATTGACACAACCCTTACATGAATCCCTTGTTCCATTAAAATATCCTTGGTTTCCATCGCTAGGGAAACTTCAGAACCTGTTGCAACAAGCGTAGCGACAGCACTATTTCCAGTTTCTGGCTGATACAATACATAGCCGCCTTTATCCACTAACAGCTCATCTGCTTTATGGCTTAATGTTGGTAGGTTTTGACGCGACAAAGCTAGCACACTGGGGCTATTGGTTAAGGATAATGCCATTTTCCAACATTCCAGTGTTTCTAATGCGTCGCACGGGCGAAAGACGTAGACATTAGGAATCGCTCTTAAGGCAGATAAGTGTTCCACAGGCTGGTGCGTTGGACCGTCTTCCCCAAGACCAATCGAATCGTGGGTGAAGACATAAACAACCCTTTGCTTCATTAAAGCAGATAAACGTAAAGCAGGTCGTAGATAGTCACTAAAAACTAAGAATGTGCCACCATAGGGAATGAACCCACCATAAAGACTAAGCCCGTTCAACATGGCTGCCATGGCATGTTCACGAATACCAAAATGAATGTATGACCCTGCAAATTGCTGCGCTTGAATCGCTTGCTGCCCTTTTCCTTTTGTATTATTGGAAGGGGTAAGATCAGCTGACCCACCAACCACCCAAGCAGACGCTTTTGTCAAAACATCTAGCACATCTTGTGACGCGATGCGGGTCGCCTTTATCGGTTGACTGTCTACGATGGATTGCTTAAGGTCCTTAAGCAAAGTGGGTACATCAAGCGTTAAAGACTTTGCTTGTAAAATATCTTTAGCTTCACGAGAACAGTTATTAATCTGCGATTGCCATTGTTGATAAGCTTCTTGTGAACGATTCGCACACCTTTTCCAAAACGCTAAAATATCATCAGGGACTTCAAAAGGTTTTTCTGACCAGTCAAAGGCTTTACGAACTTCGTTAAGTTCTGTCTGCCCTAATGGGCTACCATGACAACTTGACGTTCCAGCTTTTGTTGGTGCGCCAAAACCTATGACCGTTTTACACCTTAAAATAACCGGTTTTGTTTGTTTTTTTGTTTGTTCAAAGGCTGATCTTATCGACTCAAAATTGTGTCCCTCAACATCTAACACATCAAATTGACAGGCCTTGAAGCGATTGGTGATATCATCAGAAATCGCAAGGTCTGTTTTCCCATCAATTGTAATGCCATTATCATCAAAAATAACAACAAGATTCGAAAGCTGTAAGTGGCCTGCAAGGGAAATGGCTTCTTGGCTAATGCCTTCCATCAAGTCCCCATCACTTACGAGAACGTAAATTTTATGGTCACACAATTTTGGGCTAAGCCCCATTTCCAAGAGCCTTTGTTGCTTCATTTTTTGTGCAATAGCCATACCGACAGCCATCGCCATTCCTTGACCAAGCGGGCCTGTAGTCGCTTCAACCCCTGGAGTTAATCCATGTTCTGGGTGCCCTGGCGTCAAACTGCCAACACACCTAAATTTTTTGAGCTCTTCAAGCGTAACACTGGGGTAGCCACACACATAGAGTAAGCTATAGAGTAATGCTGAACCATGCCCTGCCGACAACACAAAGCGGTCACGATTTCCCCACAAAGGGTCTTGCGGGGCATACGTTAAAAATTCTTGAAATAAAACCGTGGCAACATCAGCCATACCCATTGGCAAACCAGGGTGACCCGACTTTGCTTTTTCAACACTTTCAACGCTCAACATTCTCAAAGCATGCGCACAACGTTGTTGCAGCAAAGTATTCTCCACTATCTCAGACATAGACTCACTTTTATTAAAATCACTTAACATAACTGTTTAATTATAGCCTCAAACCTCAGCAAATGTGTAGCTTTTTTGCCCACCTCAATTGCAATTCACTGTTGAGTTGGTGTTTTGATGCGAATGGGGATCACTAACAAGTAGTGATTATATAAAAGATAATTTTGCCACAAGAGCAACACAACATGACTAAACAAAGTTGTACTAAGAGCAATTATCGCACTTGCCCATATAGAAATATCGCGACCTTCACACCAAGCAATGATACCAAACCAAATAGCCGTTAACATGACATAGACCAACCCTAACATACAGTGGTGATGTAATTTACGTTTCATAAGACAAATCTCCGTTTCTCTTTTTATTTAGCCACTTAGCACTCAAGCAAAATTGCCAGGCTATCTCGCTTAAAAATCACTGTAGCACGCACATTCTTAACAAATGATTACCAACGCAAAGGCATGCAAAATGACATACGAAAAGATCGCAGTTTCACCACCAACTGAATTAAAGACTAGTATTGTTTGCTCTTTTTCCTTATCCTAGCTTAAAGGCTTGAACCGATAGCTGAAGTCAATTGATTAATTGACAAGCTATATAGTGAGGATGTTTTATGAACGCGACTTATTGTGCAATCCCGTATCTTTCACCCATTAACGTGTTAAGATATTTAAAAACGCAAGGCATCAAAGACGTCTTGTTTTTAGACTCTAACCCAGCCATAAGCTATAACAATTATTCAACAAGTCGCTATAGCTATTTGTGTATTAACCCCACATCCGTTATTCAATATAGCTTAAAAGAGAATCAAACCTACATAGACGGTGTAGGCTGCCATGAAAAGCCATTTGATGTTTTGCAACAACAACTCAGGTTGGCGCCAAAACTCACACCCGTTGATAACCTTCCCCCTTTTCAATGTGGGTTTGCTGGTTTTTTTGGTTTTGAACTCTTACACACACTAGAAGACATTTCTTATTATTCAGACACTGCCGAAAAAACAATAGGCACCCCACAAGCGTGCTTTGAAGATATGCGCATTGGTTTCTTCGATTGCATTTTAGCTTTCGACCACGACTTAAAAGAAGCATGGCTCATCACACTAGATGAGGTATTGAAACAAAACAAAGCACAAACCATCCTCGATGTCTTAAAAAACATTCCAGATGCAACGCAGTTATCAAAAATTGGCGGCGCAATAGAGCCGCCTCTCGCGCATCTCAAGTGTGATATCACCCCAGATGAACATAAAAATGCCGTCAAAAAAGTAATTGACTATATTTTCGCCGGTGATATTTTCCAAGCTAATATGACACGAAGGCTTTATGGCATTACCGATAAAGACATTGAAAGCCTTGATATGTACGAACGCTTAAGGTCAATCAACCCGGCTCCCTTTTCCGCATTTTGGGCCTTTGAAACTTCCTTTGCAAATGAAGGTCAAGCAAACACCGTTGCAATTTTATCAAGTTCCCCTGAACGCTTTATTTCACTAGATACAAACAATCGTATTGAAACACGCCCCATCAAAGGCACAAGAAAACGCTTTATTGAAGACACAGCCTACGACCAAGAGGTGCAAAACGAATTGGCAAACAGCCTAAAGGATAGGGCTGAGAACTTAATGATTGTTGACTTAATGCGCAATGATTTATCGCGCGTCAGCAAACCTTTTTCCGTTAAAACACCCCATGTTTGTGCCATTGAAACGTATGAAACCGTTCATCATTTAGTTTCCACCATTGAAGGCCAACTAGAAGGTGATTATGACGCCATCAATGTTCTAAAAGCAACGTTCCCAGGAGGCTCAATCACTGGTGCACCTAAGGTTCGAGCCATGGAAATTATATCTGAACTCGAGCGTTCTAAAAGAGGCCCCTATTGCGGCAGCATGGGCTATATTTCCCTCACAGGTGCTATGGATACGAGCATCATGATTAGAACTATCGTCCAACAAGGGCGGCTCTTTCAGTTCAACGTAGGGGGTGGCATTGTTGCAGACTCTATTCCACATGACGAATATGAAGAGACCATCACAAAAGCAAGAGCCTTGTCTATCGCCCTTACGGGTAAAGAGTTTGCTGAAATTTAATCATTCTCACCATCACATTTGAGATGGCGTAGCTTATAAAAAAACACACTATATTAACCTTAGTTTAGGAAATATTAACCACATTCAATTTATAATTAAAGCGAACGACTTTAATTAATGGCGTAAAATGTGGAATGATAGCTAAGGTTTTTCTATGGGAATATGTGTAATAGACAATCTATTTCCAATCATCAAATCATTAATGGGCTTACACAAAAAGCGCAAACCATGCCTCTTTGCCATTTTCACCATTTTATTTACAACACTCTACCTAAGCCCACAATTAGCGAATGCAGGACATTACCAACATACCCCCCAACAACTGCAGCATATCCCTGGCACCAGAACCAAAGATAATTCCAAGACTATTGCCTGTGAGCCTTGCAAAAAACTACAAGAGAAAATTAAGGAGGCAATTGTTGAACAAAAGAAACAAGAACAGTTGCCTCAATGTAATTCTTGTCAAACTCTGCAACAACAAGTCCGTGAAGCTGTAATAGTTCAACAACCTGTTGCATGCGATACGGGTCAACAACAGCAAGAACAAGTCCATAAGGTGGTAATAGCAAAAGAACTTATTGAATGCGATAAATGTAAAACTCTGCAAGAACAAGTCCTTAGGGCTGTCGAAGAAGCAAAACATGAACCAATCTCCCTATGCGATACGTGTCAACAGCTGCAACAACAAGTCCACGAAGCTGTAATAGCACAAGAACTTATTGAATGTGATACGTGTAAATCCCTGCAACATCAAATCAAAAAAGCTCTTGAAGAAGAAAAACATGAACCAATCCCCCTATGCGATACGTGTCAACAGCTGCAACAACAAGTCCGTGAAGCTGTAATAGTACCACAACCTGTTGCATGCGATACATGTAAAACTCTTCAAGAACAAGTCCATAAGGTGGTAATAGCAAAAGAACTTATTGAATGTGATACGTGTAAATCCCTGCAAGAACAAGTCCATAGGGCTGTTGAAGAAAATAAAAAAACAACTGAAAATACAACTATGTTAATGCCTAGCGCCACACCAAGTATGATTCCATCAGACAGCTACAACAGTTCTCCATTACCGACCCCTTCTCCTTCTTGTATGCCAACACCTGACATTATGCCTACAAAGCCTATAGAGAGTTGCAAAACTAAAAACTGTAAAAACCTTCAGGAACAAATCCATTCTTCTGTTACGCAGCCAAGCCAGATTACACCTTATCTACCCACTCCATCACCTCAACCAAGCTATGACCCAACTCCTAACCCTACAATACAGCCTTCAGCAAGCCCATCTGAGAATCCTTCATATACCCCGACTGTTCAACCAGGACAGTCGGGTTCATCAAACACAGCAGATGTGTCTCAAGAGTCTATTGTAAGTACATCTACGTTAGCTCACACTCCATCACCTCAACCAAGCTATGACCCAACTCCTAAACCTACAATACAGCCTTCAGCAAGCCCATCTGAGAATCCTTCATATACCCCAACTATTACGAATTCTTTAGCTGCAACCTCTTCATCAGCCCCAACTAATGTCTTACCATCAGATCATTCATCTGATCAGGTGGACGACCAGCGCATTACTCCTATCCCATCTACAATAGCCCCTCAGTATGAAAAAGTTGACCAAACTGACGCAACACAGATGACACATCCCGATGTTGATACCATACAAGATAACAACATAAAGATTGCGCAAGACAAGCCAGTTCCAGGAAAGTTCAAGGCAAAAAGACTCAGAAGATTTGAAAGAAAACTTAAAGCAACAGGAAATTGGCCAGTTCGCAAAGATACCACCTCTCAAACAGATACGCCAACAGATACGTCTACAGATCCACTCGTAGAACCTAGTTCAAGCTCTCCAATAGATCAAACACAACAGACAGGTGTAGATTTAACAAGTGATTCCTCAACTCCAGACGATAAACAAGACACAACACCTACACACACACCGGCTTCTGCTCCTACAACACTTGCAACTAGTAGCACTACCATAATAAACCCCATAGCACAAAACAATATATCACCTCAACACTCGCCGCCGCCCTCTATAGCGACACCACCACCTCATATACCAGCAAACTATGTTACCCCTCCATCTGTTGCCCAACCTCAATACGTTCCTCAACCTGCCCCAACACCACAGCCAACTCAGCAGCCAAACACGTGGAAAAAAGTTGAAAACTCAACAAAGAAGGTCGTGAAAACAGGTGAAGGAATCGCTAAAGTGGAGAGTAGTGTCAGTAAAATTTATAACCATTTTAAAGGTGACACACCCAAACCGAACGCCTCGGCAGATGTAAATGCTGCCCCTGCCTACATACCACATGCCTATGGGTATCAGTCTATTGCGTCCAATTCATCCATTGCTCCCCCAACTGCTTCACAAATGCATACCCCTTCCTTTTCAAAGCAGGCGGCAACATTGTATGCACCGCCTCCTGCAAATCCTCAAAATCATTATACTGCACCAACGTATCAGCCATCCCCTCTGCAAAACCATGCAATAGTGAACCAAAGCTATAGCCCAACTTACCAACCAACAACGCCACCACACGACTACACGACAAGCAATCCTTCTGTTGACTCAGCGCCCCCCGAACCCTCAAGTCAATTGTTAGATTTAAATAATACAGACACTAATGATGCTCAACGATTACAGCAAGCTGATAGTTCGACGCTTTCTGCGCAAGAAAAGCTAAACCAGGCCAATGCAGCCTTCAACCCCCATCAGCATAATCAGGACCTCGTCATCATCAATCCGCTTGCGCAATTATTTACCGGGAACCAACCTGCAGTACCTGCTCAATATAATCCTTCACAATCTGATGCGCAAAATGGCAACGTGTATCAAAGCGCTTCCATGCCTGCCCAGCAATACGGTCAACAATATGAGCCTTCTCAAAACGTACACCAAAGCAGTAACTTTACGTCTGGCACTGCTGGAACCCAATCTCAAGGGCCACACCAAGGGGTATATCAAGATAACGTTACGCCCAATGACCCCACCTCTGCATCGCAATATGCATCACAAGGGGCCTATCACTCTTTTAATGATTCTTCCCAAAACGCTGCTATAAAGCCTTTTCAAAGTATCCCTACACCTGTAGACACCAATCAAAATGATAATCAAGTGACGCCGTACCAAAATTCAAATTTAAGTGATAGCAGCTTTTCAAGTGGTGCCAGCCCTTCAACTGACATTCTACATCAACAAAGTTTTAGCCCCCCTAATGATCAACTCATACAGCAAAATGATACCCCCCCAATTGTAAACAACGATGCGCAACACCCTTTGCCTTCAGACATGCAAAATCCATTGTCTACAAACAATTATTCCACTTCACCTGATGATACGATGATACCGGCTCAACATAATAATGACTCTCAACACAGTTTTAATCCTCCTAATACTTTACCATCACAACAAGATCTCCCTCAAAATACCCAATCCATTTTCACTCCTCCTGATAATTCTTCAAGTGTAATCAGCATACCTCATCCATCCAATGATCAAGTGCACTTAAATCCTAACATCCCAAACAACAACCAAGTGATCCCCACCGATACAATAGCACCATCAGATGCAACATCGCCCCCAGTGATTCTTAATCAAGATCCACTCAAGGACTCACAAGGCACAAACTCTGCAGTAGCCGCAGTAATGCTAAATCAAAGCCCACATAATGTACAGCAAGGCACGACTGACCCCATCGCGCCCACCATGCCTCAAGGCACCCACACACCAAATCAAATGTTTACGCAAAATAGTCCTACCCCCCAAGTTCCCTCACAACTGTTATCAAGTCCAACACAAGACAACCCATCTATCCTCACACCTTCTGATAGTCCGTCAAGTGTAATAAGTCCCACACCTGACATCCCACACAACAACCAAGTGCTATTAAATGACAATCCACAAAACAATAACCAAGTGATCCCCACCGATACAACGACACCCCCAGATGTAACATCATCTCAAGTGATTACTCAAAATAATTCTGATCCGCAAATTGTCGCAAATGATGCAAGTCTATCATCTGCTGCACCTACAGCTTTAGCTTCTAACCCAAGCCAACTTTTACAGCCAACAGATAGTCATTCAATTCCTGCAACACCCTCAAAAAGCACCTTCTTTACAAATGCACAAAGCAACCCTACTAACCCAACACAGCAACTCAATACAAACGATACCCTCCAACAACAAGGTCCGCTTTCAGATATAACGACCTATCAATTAAATGCACAGCCCGTTGCCCCCTTACTTCTTTCTGACCCACAACACTCACTAAATGGGGCTTCATCCCACACTTCACCTCAAGCGCAGGTGTTAGCTCCCATCCATACTGAAAATACTGCAAATAACACTCAAAACCAAACCGTAGCACCGCAAGTCACAGCAAATAATGACATTAATCTTCACGCCAACAATTCTTACGATGCGATTAATGCTGCCCAAGAACGACGCCTCAGACCAAGAGGAAAGAAAGATATTGCAGATCAAGTTGGCGGGTGGGCCATGTTCATGGAAGCCTTACAAAGACTCGCACTCAGTATTGGACTTTAAAAAAAATTGTCACTAATGAAGATTTAATAGATTATTAAGTGAAAATGTATCAAAATATGAAGAACAGGATTACACCTGAAAGGATAGAAAACATGGTTAAAATAATTTCCCCACAAGAAACACTAAAGCTATTGCAAGCGGGTGCCATTCATCTGATTGATGTAAGAGACATCGTTGAATATGAAGTCAATAGAATTGAAGGGGCAACCTTAATCCCCTTATCTGAATTGTCTGCTGACAAACTACCACAAGACGGCCTACCGATTGTTTTTCATTGCCGCTCAGGCATGCGAAGCCAAGTTGCTTGTCAACGTGTGTTAGATGACAATGAAGACCTTGATGTTTCCAGCATGGAAGGTGGCATTATTGCTTTTGAAAAAATGATTAAAAGCGCAAACACTTCAGACAATAGCAACAATAAAAAAAATTCTTGCGCCATGCTACCTATTGAACAACAAACCTTTATCATGATTGGTGTATTGATTATAGTCAGTAGTCTTGCTGGCTTTTTCTTGAACCCTAATTGGCTAATGGTCAGCTTATTTATTGGGTCTGGTATGGTATTTGCGGGCCTTACTGGCAGTTGCAAACTTTCAATGCTGATTCAAAAAATGCCTTGGAATCGCTAAATTTATTGCTGTCCCCTGTTGTGAGTAGAAATTTATGCTAGAAAGCCTCAACATCATTGCCAACCTCTATTTGACTTATGCATTATTGATGCTGATGGGGTTCACGCTTGGCGTTATGGGTTCGGGCGGCGCCTTATTAGCGCTTCCTATTTTAGTGTATGTAAGCCATATATCGCCGCTTAAGGCAAGTGTCTTTTCCCTTGTGATTGTGGGGGGGTGTGCTTTATCAAGCTTAATGTCAATTAAAAAAAACGTTCAGCTATCGTGGAATATTATCCCCTTTTCCGTAACCACGGTTGCCATGATTATTGCCATGCGGCGTTTAGTGATGCCTGTATTGGTTGATACGTATGGTGAAAAAAGTGTTGAACTTGCGATTCTGGCAGGCTTTGTTGTGGTTATGCTCATTTCATCCTACCTAATGTTTAAACCCACAAAACCAGAAGAAACTGCAGTTCCAAATAAGGCTCAAACTCCTCATATGGCTCTCTTTTCAATTGCAGGCGCCGGGCTTGGAGCCCTCATTGGCTTTTTAGGTGTTGGTGGTGGTTTTATTATCGTGCCGTTATTGGTTTTAGGCCTAAACTATTCCATGACGCATGCAACGGCAACATCACTGTTGATTGTAAGTATTAATTCGCTTATCGGGTTTTTTTTAGACCCTGCCAAATTAACAGCTGATGAAAATATTTTCGTCATGATTGCCATTATTGTCTCTAGCCTTGGGCTTCAAGTCGGCAGACATCTGCTTTCAAAAATCACAAACCTATACAACCAACAAACCTTAAAAAGGGCATTTGCAATTTTTATGTTAGTGATTGTTGTCTTCATCATCTACAAACAAGTGAACACGATATAAGTAAAACAACTGACCCCTAGGAGCATTGCATGAGCCTACATATTCACAACCTCTATGACCAAGATACCGCCACATTTACCTACATCATTCATGACACTGAAACAAAAGCATGTGCGATTATTGATAGCGTTCAAAACTATGACCAATTTTCTGGTAAAGCTGCTATGAAAAGTGCTGATGAGGCGATTGTTTATGTGAAAGAAAAAAACTTAAGCGTTCACTGGATTTTAGAAACCCATATTCATGCAGACCATTTAACAGCGGCTACCTACCTTAAAAAAGAACTTGGTGGGAAAATTGCCATTGGCTCTCACATTGAAGATGTTATAGATTTTTGGGGCCCCCTTTTTAATATGGATGTACAGGACGTAAAGACACATTCCCCTTTCGATAAATTACTGCATGACGGAGAAAAAATCCCCCTTGGTAATCTTGAAATTTCAATTATCCACACACCAGGCCATACACCTGCATGCCTTTGTTACCACGTTGACAATGCAGTTTTTGTGGGCGATACAATTTTCATGCCCGACCTTGGCACAGCAAGAACAGATTTTCCTGGTGGGTCCGCAGAATCATTGTATGATTCTATCCAAAAAATATTACACCTTGCAGATGAAACGGTTATTTATGTTGGTCACGACTACCCCCCGCAAGGGCGAGAATTGGCATATAGAACGACAGTTGCTGACCAAAAGCTACATAACATACTAGTCAATCAAAGCATATCAAAAGAAGACTATGTCATGCGCCGCAATGAACGAGATAAAGGAAAAGCTGTGCCAAAGCTTTTATTGCCATCTCTACAAGTTAATTTGCGCGCCGGTGAATTTGGCCCATGTGAAGACAATGGCAAACAATATATTAAGATACCTGTTATACAGCAATAGGACACTAAGCACCTTTTAAAGCACTTTTATAGCTTAAACACTTTTAACAATCATATACATTACAGCCCTGAAAAGGTGCATTTCACCTCTTGTTTTTTGAGTGGCAAATGGCTAAATTAAAGTTATGTCATTTATAAAGATTGGTAAAAATAAAATGAGAAAAAATAAT
Source organism: uncultured Verrucomicrobiales bacterium (assembly GCA_964478775.1). Lineage (GTDB taxonomy): Bacteria > Pseudomonadota > Alphaproteobacteria > Paracaedibacterales > CAIOTO01 > PNMQ01. The sequence goes on from CAYZJC010000001.1 coordinate 118,634, forward strand.
TTCAAAAAATACATTAAATTCGCACTATTGCTTTGCATAGTTGAACAGTCTCAAGCCATGACTTCTATGGGTTTAAGTGAAGTCTCTGTCGCAATCAGAGGAGCAACAAAGTTCATCAATAAATCTATTTGCAATCAACCAAGATTATTATCTCCCCATATGATTCCAAGGTGCTTTTCACAAAAGACTTTTTTTCCACATGAACATAAGTATGTCGTAGCGACAACTGATACTGCGTTTAAGCATATGCTGTCACTTTCAGAAGGCAGTGACAAATCTATTATCATCTCTTTGCTAAATAGTTTTATCCCTCCATTTCAAGAAGATCAAATTGTAGATGTGCAAGCAGCCCCCACCTCCGTACCCGCTTTAAAAATACCGGGTGAAAAACAAACCTTCATGGATTTACATGTCGTTTCTTCACAAGGACTACACTACATTGTAGAAATGCAAGCTGAAAGGCATGTGATGTTTGATGAAAGGGCTTTATTCTACGCATGTGCAACTTATGCAAGTCAATTATCCAAAAAAGAACTACACACAAGGGATTGGTATTTTCATCTAAAACCTGTAATTGCCTTACAAATACTTGATTATGACACAAATAGAATTAGAGGCATCACGGCTAATGTGCCAGATACATTACTAGAACGTACAAAAAACCATCCTATGCTGGATAATCAATATCTTAAACATTATAAAATTACTGATAAAAATTCAGCACAAGAAATTGAATATCTACAAATCATCCAAATTGAATTACCAAGAGCAGAGGAGCAACGTGAGCTGTATCCACCAAGATCTGATTTTAATGCACAAGATTGGTGGCTAAGCATACTGCATTACTCAGCAGCGTACACAGAAGAAGAGGTTGAAAGGTTATATCAATCTAAAATAATGCCAAAGCATATTTACAATGCATTACAAAGACTAGATTTTCAAAAATGGAATCCTATCATGCAAAAAGAGTATCGGGAAGACCTTTCACGCAGAGACCAATATGCTTCCGTGTTAGCTGTGGAAAGAGCTGAAGGACATGCTGAAGGAGTAGAAAATGTTGCAAAAAAAATGCTCAGTATGA
>CAYZJC010000001.1:119814-149676 GCA_964478775.1 uncultured Verrucomicrobiales bacterium
TTGCGTGTTAGCTGTGGAAAGAGCTGAAGGACATGCTGAAGGACATGCTGAAGGACATGCTGAAGGAGTAGAAAATGTTGCAAAAAAAATGCTCAGTATGAATATTGATATACAAACAATTTCTAATGCAACAGGACTTTGCCAAGAAAGCATTGACAAACTAAAATCTTAGCTATTTCGTAAACTCATTCCTTCTTAACAGAATGCGCAGCTCACACAAAAGATCAGCTTGGTTATAATATGTTACCCATACACTCAAGAACTAGGGGGCTTCTTTTCACCTCTTGTTTTTTGAGTGGCAAATGGCTAAATTAACGTTATGTCACTTATAAAGATTGGTAAAGATAAAATGAGAAAAAATAATTTCAAAAAATACATTAAATTTGCACTATTGCTTTGCATAGTTGAACAGTCTCAAGCCATGACTTCTATGGGTTTAAGTGAAGCCTCTATAGCAATCAAAGGCGCCACAAAGTTCATCAATCAATCCGTTTGGAATCAACCAAGATTATTATCTCCCTATTCGATTTCAAGATGCTTTTCAAAAAAGACTTCTGTTCCTCTTGAACATAAGTATGGTGTAGCGACACTCGATTTTCAAAAATGGAATCCTATCATGCAAAAAGAGTATCGGGAAGACCTTTCACGCAGAGACCAATATGCTTCCGTGTTAGCTGTGGAAAGAGCTGAAGGACATGCTGAAGGAGTAGAAAATGTTGCAAAAAAAATGCTCAGTATGAATATTGATATACAAACAATTTCTAATGCAACAGGACTTTGCCAAGAAAGCATTGACAAACTAAAATCTTAGCTATTTCGTAAACTCATTCCTTCTTAACAGAATGCGCAGCTCACACAAAAGATCAGCTTGGTTATAATATGTTACCCATACACTCAAGAACTAGGGGGATATTTTTATCCCATTAACAAGCTGCCTATGGGAACTTACCAACGAACCCCAAGGTTCTCCCGTAAGAAATTTTCCTGCATTCGTTCTTGCAACCACCTTAACGAGACTTGCACAACATCTGGGCGTCTTCTAATATAATGGTCCATATTTTGCACATGCAAACATGAAACGTTTGCTTCCGCATTTTTAGCTCTTTCCAAAAAACGCAAAGCTGCTGGAAAGGCGCTATCATTACCACCCGTCACAACCAAGTAAGGGGTTACAAGCGTTTCATATTTAATCGATGGAAATATAAACATAATATCTTCATGATATTTATAAGTCATGCCAAAATACTCTAAGTCTGTTCTTGGGTTTCCTTGCATCGAATTTAAAATATCACAGTGTTCTTTGAATGTTTTCGGAAAATTTGAACAACAGACAGGCGCTATCTTATAATACCATGGTAATTCTCTATAAAATTCCCATATTTCTGTCGCCCAGGATTCACCTGCATCATCACTAGCACCGCACCAATTAAGGGTTGCAATCGTAAATGGTGAATAATAGGTTGTAAGCTGTGTTACCAAGGGCCCGCCTTCGCTTACCCCAATAAATATAAACTTACCAGTCCAGCCTAAGGGTTTATTGTTCTGCAGATGCTCTAAGACTGTCACATGGTCACACAACCGATTAGAGCATGTATAGTGTGTCATAAATTCATCAACATCAATATCTGCCCCCTCAACACCGCGTTGTTCTACGGTTAAAAGCCCACAGCCAATATCTAAGATCTCTTGCAGAAAATAGCGATGGACATGAATAATACTCGTGATATCATGTCTTGAAGATGACCCAGTACAAAAAACCACTATTGGAAACGACTGCATTTGTGGCTGACTTAAGTAATAAACAATATCTGAAGCACTCTCCCACTCTTCACATGCTCTGGGAACAGTAAACCTTGAATTGTGTGGCACATAATAGTGAGGCATCCCATAGCGATATTCAGCGTCAGTAAATTTATAAGGGGTTATCCCTTCACTTCCTAACGAAACTGTTACAGTTGAGTAGGCGCACAATAACAACACACCAAAAATGTAAAACACACCTGCAATTTTTTTCATAACCACTTCAAGACTCCTCATTATCAAAATATTATTGCACATCAATCCATGATATTAAAATAAATTAATGCACCCAAAACAAAATTGCAAGAAAAATCCACACAAGACTTATTTCGAAAACATTATAAGTTTATTAACAAATACAACATATAGTTTAATTAAACATAAAGGACTACCAGATGAAAACAATTGTAATACTCGCCATATTTTTCACAATTATCTTCGCAAACCTCATATCTTATTCAGCAGCCTTAGAAAAGTGTGAACGCCCCTCTACAGCCTTTTCAACAGCAAGCTCAGACAGTGAAGATAATATATTTCATACCACTTTAAATGACCAAGAAGCTGAATTAAGCATCATTCAAATGAGCATTCGAACAGAGCTTGCTTCCTTAGAACCTTTGGAAAAAGAATGTGAGAAACGACAACATAATTTAGCTTTATATCTAAAAGTCTCACAAAAAATAATTGATTGCGAAAAGTCAATTAAATATAATTTACAAACGCTTAACAATATTCATGAACAACTTACAAATATGCTCCCTATTTTAAACCCGGCCAGTTGGTTGCACAGACGCACAAGTCAATTACTAGCGAAAGCAGTTACGATGAAAACCACATATGAGCATCTTTATCAAAAGTATATGCAACCAAAATCACCAAAAGCGCCGCCTCCCCTTAAAAAGGGTGATTCATCCTCACCAAAAATGAACCATCGCAGCATTCGTAAATATCACACTAAATAGTATTTAATGGGTGTGAAGAAAAATTAAATGATATTTAAGAAAGAAATGATTATAATAGCAACATCATTTTTGCAACAGGAGCATCTATTATGCTAAAGACGTATTTTAAAGCAACGTTATTTTTGTGTGTAACCTTAAATAGTGCCCAAAGTGAACTTACTGGGCCTATGTTTAAAAATATCACCAAGCAGTTTAAAGACCCTATGGACAGCCCTCTTATTGGGCGAGTTGCTTTAGATAGGGGACTGATGTACAACATGCGCTTCTTTGGAAACATTGACTTTAAACATAATGCTAATGGGTCCCGGGAGTACGTGAATGACCAAGGCAAAGACGCCCTCATTCATTTCTTAATCACGCTCTTTCCTTCACCCACAGGAGCACTTGCCACCCAAACCGAAGGAGATAGAAACTTTGGCAAAAAAGCAAGTCCCCAAAGTGTTGCTGTCTTAATGAATTATGTCAAAGCTTTGAGATATCAATTACAAGACCCACATGTCACAGAAGCTATTAAAAGTCTACCTCTCGTTAAAGACCTCAAAAATGAAATCGTTAATCTAAGACAAGAAATTCGTGACATAAAAAATGAATTAACTGTTCATTCTTACAGTGCAGATGAAATAAGTGAATTTATACAAAAAATACAAGAGCTTGAATCACAACGTCACACTTCAATTAATTCAAGCTCCATAATCAGTCAAATTAAAGAATTGAAAAGGAAAATCAAAGCAACAAGTTTGAGGGCTGATAATGAAGCTTCAAATGAGAGAATACGCAATTTAGAAAATGCAGTTCTTAATAAACAACTCTCATTAACTGCAATTGAACAAACACTCTCCTCACATTTTAATGCCTTTAAGTACGCAAAGTTGGATTTAGCTAATTCATTCCAATCTGCAAATTCACAAACCAAAAGTAAAACAAAAGAGGCGCTTGCATCAGAAATTTTACTTAAATTAAACGATGCTGTTTTAGAAGAGTCTAACCCAGATTCTCTTTATGCACCGCATACAACAGAGCAAATCATCATGGCATTCTTTTGTCTCTGCTTTAACTTTACAGAAGATGTAGCTAAATACACCCAAGCCTTAGGGGCTGATGCATTAAACCCTGATGCACCTGCGCTTAACGGTGAAGAGAAATGGACTGAAACTAGTCTTGAAAGTGCACGAACTTCCTATGAACAAGATCCTGACAAATCAGTTTCACACATTGATTTAGATCTGGTCTATATCACTAACTTTATTAATTTTCGGGCCCCCATTCCTTACAACACAGGGAGTCAAACAGGTAATGGTAATTGCCCACAATTTGACAGATCACAAGAAGATAGCACAAATAAAAAAGCAGGGATAATAAATCACACATTTGCCGATTGCACAGAAATGGCTATTCGCATCTTTACCAATATGATGCTATATGATTTTTCACGCCAGCGTTTTCACATTCCAGAAGAACTCATACAAACAGAAGCCACAAACCCGTATTTTAGAAATCTGCAGCAATTTTATGACATTCAATCACCAGCCAATGCAAGTGATGGCTCTAATGATATGCGAGGCCTTTGGAACAAAGTTGTAGGTGACCTCAACTATGACTACAACACCCAAAAAAGACACAATAAAGATATTATTTATAATGCAGAAAATAATTATGAATATAATATTAAAACAAGCATCACCAACTTTATTAATATATGGAAAAAATTACTTAGAAACTCTCTCATGCTAGATCCTCTACCCACAGCCACTGATCAAATCCAAGAATGGGTAGAAGAGTCTGTAACAAAAATCATACATGTATTAAACCCAGCGCACCAAGTGATTTCGTGTAACGCCATCATTTCTGGAAAAACGGATCATTTAAATGGGAATATTCTCATCACAATTAAAAACAAAGAAAATGCTGAATTTAAATTTAATTTATCACTTGCTATGGGACATGGGAAAATTTCCGACATTATGTTTGTTAACAATACGTTTCAGTCTATTGGCTTTAACGAGGCATCACCAACACCGAACCATACAATCGAAGCACTTATCAAGCAATCAAATCGACTGCCAAGATATTATGATTATATAGGACAAAGAATATTAGATTCGAACAATGCAAAAATATCCTTAATATTAAATACTCCAAAGAGTTTAGAATATAAAGATTACCACTCATATTATAAGAAGGTCATTGAATCTATTGACGTAGATGATGCAGAAACACAAAAACGTTACCTATTGGCAATAGAACACTTAAGACATCAGATCATACTTGATGACGAAAACATTACTCAAGATATCCTACAAAACCTTCTTGCAATAGACGACCTCTACATGAGGAATCTAGATAAACTCCAGGGTATGCATTTCAGTAGATTAAAACACCTTAAGATTCATAAAACAAATTTACAGACAATAATGAACGTAAATAATGGTAACACTCCAGTACTTCCTCATCTACCAGATACACAGCAGACCTTTGACCTACAAACATTTACACAACTAAAAAGTTTTCATATTACATTTGAGCCACAAAATAAGACTGTTGTTAATTTTCTTTTACCAGTTTCCCTTGAAGAATTGAAAATCAAAGGTAATTCTAATATACAGTGGGATCTATTCAATCAAATTCATTTGAAAAAGCTAGAACTTAATCACTGCAACGATGCGATACTATCAATTCCCGATTCCCTAGAGGAGTTTCGTTTTTCAGACCCAAAATCTATTGAACACATCAACATTGAAGGGATGCCCAGCTTAAAAATATTATCCGCCCCCACATCATGGAGATGCGAACACTTTGTTGCCCCATCTTCTCTTGTCGGCTTCACCGTAGATTCCAATTTTAAACTCCTTGATTTAAGCAAAGCGCTTAATTTTTCAGAAATCATTTTAAGCGGAGATATTGAAAAATTTATATTACCACCTAAAATAGAATCTCTTAACATCATGTCAGGCCAAATACCTTCCATGCTTGATTTAAGTCAATACCAAATCAGTCTGTTAAATATTGCCACAAAACACGCAATGGACTTAGTCATCACACCACCTGATTTAGCAGACCTACATATTTCCACTAGCATAAACACTTTGGATTGTTCGCTTTCAAGACAACTCAAAAACGTTTTCATTTACGGAGATGTTAACAACCTAAACTTACCAAACACCCTTCAAAAGCTAATCTTCAATAGTTCTACTAAAACCACTTTAGATTTAAGCGAATTTAATGAGTTGGCTACACTTCATGTAAACAATAACGCAAATCTTTCATACCTGAAAACACCTTCTATACTGCGAGAATTTTCTTGTGAAGGAAGCATCACCACCTTAGACGCATCTTTGTCAACATTTCTGAACTCTGCCAAAATTAAAAATGTGACGACCTTCATTGCACCTGCTTCACTTGATACTTTAGAGATTGAAGGAGAGTGCGGTGAAATAATCTTAGATCAAGCAACGCAGTTCAAAAATTTAAAATTCCCGTCACACAAAGAAATCTCTATCGCTAAAATAACTCTACACGAAAATATAAAAGAAGTCACAATTTCAGGTTTAAGTAAAAATATAAACCTTAGTGAGTTTGGAAACGTAGAGGTTTTAACACTGATTGACGTGAGTAAGCTACCTGAAAATCTGCCACAATCTATTCATACTCTGCACTTATTTGGTAGGTCTTTTTATGGTTTAGATTTAAGCACAGCGATGTTTATAAAAACTATGTTTATTGAAAGTACGGCAAACACTTTCAATTTAAAACTCCCGCTGCACTTAGAAGAACTTACCATTCTTTCACAGCAAAGAGGCACAATAGACATTAGTGCCTGCAAATCACTGCGGTATTTAAATGTTATAAATAAAGACTTATTGCTAAGCCTAACACTGCCAAGTGAGCTTACCAATATTTATATAAACGGACAACCAATCTCTCAAGATTTGCTTGTCCTCCTTAAAAGAAAGTAGGTATCAATAAAGTAAAATTATAATTCAACAAAACATCATTATAATTTTACTTTATTTTTACACTTATCAATCTAGCAAAAAGCTCAACCATTTTTTGGGCTTTTTGCCTTTTTGTTTAGGGCCTGTTTCGCCATCCACCGTTTTATCAACTGCGTCAGGTTTTCCATCAACCACACGTTCATTTACCTTATTAGGCAAAATCACTTGCCCCAAAGAACCTGAACTTGCTGCTACGGTCGTTTTCTCAGACGGTGACCTTTCATTTTTTTGCGTCACCCCTTCTTGTCCGCTTTCTTGTGCTTGCGCATCACCATCTCTTTTCGGACCTTTTCTTTGGGGCCTTCTTCGTCTTTTGTCATTACGTTGATTTGTTTCTTGATCAGCACTGTCTTGAGATGAAGAGTCCTTGCCGCTCAAATCTACCTCTTTAACACGGCTTTGGTTTTCCTTCTGTTCATCAACAAACTCACCCCCAGCCTCTGCATTATTCAAATGGCGACTTCTTCTTTGGAACGGGTGACGACGACGGTTTCTATTATTACGCCTGTCTTTTGAGTCTTGCAAAGTCTCTACGTCACTATTGTTCGAAGTGATGTCATTGGTGTCAACGCTGCTGTCGGCCTGCACAAAATCAAAGTCTTCATTTCTAAATTCTTGAGGTTCCAGAGACTGCTCATCACCCTCAACCTTATTGTCTCTCGATTTTCTATTTTGCCTTCGGCGCCTGGAAGAACGTCTATTACGTTTTTTATTGTCTTGATCTTCATCTTCCTCTGTGTTCTCTTGCGAAGACACCTGTAAGATTTCTTCATCAAATTCATCAACCTCTTCTACATCTGCATCAGTTTGACGCTGTTGATGTGCAATCACTAATGGCTTTTCACGTTCTTGCGTCACAATTACTTTAAAGACTTGACCTGCATCTAAATTATCATCGCCCGTTACAACAATCGACAAGTCAAAACGGTTTTCAATATGAACAAGGTTAGAACGCTTTTGGTTCAACAAGTAAAGGTCAACACCAGAAGGTGCCATCACCATTAACTCTTGCACTCTCCCTGTAATAGCCAGTCTTTCAGCTTCACGCAAAATTTGTAGTGCCAATGATTCATGAGATCTTACAAGGCCAGTTCCCTTACAGTGCGCACAAGGCATTGAATGGCTTTCAAGCAGGCTTGGGCGCAAACGTTGACGTGACAATTCAAGCAAGCCAAATTGACTAATTCTCCCCACTTGAACACGTGCTCTATCATGCTTTAAAAGCTCGCGTACTTTGCGTTCAACTTGTGCGATGTGCGATTGATCGCGCATATCAATAAAGTCGACCACAACAAGGCCGCCAATATCCCTAAGACGAAGCTGCCTTACGACTTCTGCCGCTGCTTCCATGTTTGTTTTAAAAGCTGTTTCATCAATATGACGTTCACGCGTTGATCTGCCTGAGTTAACATCTATCGCGACAAGGGCTTCCGTGTGATTAATCACAATTGACCCGCCAGAAGGCAACATTTGCACAGGTTCATGCATTTTTAAGATTTGCGGCTCAACATTGTATCTAAAGAAAATAGGTTGCACTGTGTCTTTGTACAATTTCACTTTTTTTGCATGGCTTGGAATTAAGCCTTTCATAAAGCCTTTTGCTGCCTTATATGCCTCTTCACCTTCCACCAACACTTCTTCAATGTCGCGGTCATAAATATCACGTATCGCACGCTTAACTAAGTCACCTTCAGCATAAACCATTGTTGGGGCAATAGATTGCAGTGTTTTATCACGAATTTCGTCCCATAAACGCAGCAAATATTCGTAGTCACGGCGTATTTCTGCCCGGTTACGTTCTTGACCTGCCGTACGCACAATTAATGACATGCCTTCTGGCACCTCAAATTCCTTCATGAGTTCGCGAAGTCTCTTCCTATCTTCACCATCACTAATTTTACGAGACACCCCCCCAGCACGATGTCCGGCATTTGGCATTAACACGCAATAACGACCTGGCAATGACAGGTATGTTGTTAATGCAGCGCCTTTGTTACCACGTTCATCTTTGACAACTTGAACAAGTAAAATCTGGCGGCGCTTAATGACTTCTTGAATCTTATAACGGTTTTGAAGACGGCGGCGATTAGCGGAACGCTCTTCTCTTGGTATTGAACCAACAGAAGCATCATCTTCACTCGGCTCATTATTATCATCTGGCAATGCATCATAGTCCGCAGCGTTATTATCTAGGTTTTCAGTGTCCATTACATCCAGATTGGCTGACTGCTCTGCTGACAGCTCAACGAGAGCATCATCCAAACCATCAACGCTTGTACCCGTTAGCAAAACTTCATATGGTGCGACTAGGACTTCCTCATCTTCTGGTGCATCTTGCCTTCGCGCTTTTGAGGTGCGCACAATAGAACGTCTACGCGCCCTTTTCTGACGTCCCGGCTTTGCACCAGACTCTTCTGTTGCACCAGCTGCTTCCGCACCCTCGACCGAAGACATCAAAGCCTCTTGAGAAACACTATTAGCAAAAGCTTGACCTTCAAACAAATCGTCAGTGTTTGAACCTTGTAACGCAGACTCATTTTGTACTTTTAAAGCATCTTTACCAGTTGCTGCAGATTCAAGGTCAGCTTTTAATGAAGCCCGTCTTTCCATTTCAGCAATTTCTGCCATTTCTTCTTCTAAAGCAGCCTTTGCATTCTCTTCTTCTAGTTTTTTGCGGTCTGCAACCGGAATACGATAATAGTCAGGGTGAATTTCAGCAAAAGGCAAGAAGCCATGTCTTCCCCCACTATATTCCACAAAGACTGCCTGCAATGAAGGTTCGACTCGAATTACTTTTGCAAGGTAAATGTTACTCTTAATTTGTTTTTTGTGTGATGTCTCGCTGTCAAATTCTTCTAATTGTGACCCGTTGACAACAGCAACGCGCACTTCTTCTTCGTGCGTTGCGTCGATAAGTAGACGTTTAACCATTTTTTTAAAAACTCCTTGAAGACGCCTGAATCGTATTCAGCGGAGCACGAAATTGTATCAAAATATCTTTTTTTATGCATCACTATAAACCGTTTAGACTCACTCGTCCGTCAATCAATAAAATATAATCGCAGTGCGATTGGTGTTGAAATAAATTGTCTTCGCCCAAAACCACAGATTTTAACGATCGTTCGTCTTCTCAATCTGTCGGCAGGCAAAAAATAAAATCCTTTAAAGACAGTGTACTGGAAAACGAAAAAACTTTCAATTTGCATTTTTGCAAAATCTTGCGTAATTTAACACCCAACACTTTCCTCGTTTGCTAAGTGGTGAAAAGATACGATATAATCAATGCCTAGGGACTCTTTTTAAAGCCAATTTTGAAGACCACCCATAACCCTGCTAAATCCCTTTAAAATACTTTGACCCCTTCAATATTATGACTCAATCAGATTCCCCCCTACCCGATGCCCTCCAATCATACACACCGTCAACCGACCAGCACCAACCATTTATTGCTCACATTCAAGCACTTAGGACTTGCTTTATCAAATCATTCCTTGCACTAATGATCACATCAATCATCGCCTACGGGTTTGCAAAACCTATTTTTACCATTTTGGTATTGCCATTAACAAACTTATTGGGGAACCTTACAGAGGCACATAAATTAATATACACAAACCTTACCGAAGTCTTTGTCACCTACTTAAAAGTCGCTTTATTTGCAGGTTTTATGGTTTCATTTCCCTATATCGCAATGCAAATGTGGCAATTTATTAGCCCTGGCTTGTTTGCGCGTGAAAAAAAACTATTTAAAATTCTTTTATTCATTATTCCTTTTTGTTTTATTATTGGCACCTTGTTTGCCTACTTTATCGTACTGCCTACAGCCTTTACCTTCTTTTTAAGTTTTGAAACCACTATCAATAATGTTCCCCTACAACTAGAAAGCAAGGTCAGTGAATATTTAAGTTTAATTATGCGCCTCATTATCGCTTTTGGCATGAGCTTTCAATTGCCTGTAATCCTTGCAGGGCTTGCTTGGCTTAAGATACTAACCGCTCAAGCTTTAATCAAAGGGTGGAGGTTTGCGGTGCTTGGTATCACAGTCATCAGTGCAATTATCACGCCGCCAGATGCTTTGAGCATGATTCTTCTAGCTGTTCCATTACTTATTTTGTATACTGTTTCTATCTTTATAGTTAAACAAATTGAACGAAAAAAACATCATGCATGATATCCGTTTTATACGCAATAACCCAGACGCTTTTGATAGCGCATTAGCACGACGCAACTTACCACCACACGCAGCTGAAATTTTAAAACTTGATGAACAACATCGTAAAGTCTTAACAGACCTGCAAGAGCTACAATCTCACAGAAATCAATTAGCTAAAGAATATGGGGTAGCTAAAAAGAATGGACAAGACGTGAGTGATCTTGCCGCACAAAGCACTGCGCTTGGTGACAAAATGACAGAGCTTTCGCATCTTGAAACAGAACTTGGCAACCAACTTAAACATGAACTTGCGCATATTCCCAATTTACCAGCGCCAGATTGCCCAGATGGAAAAAATGAAACAGACAACGTTGAGATAAGGACATTTGGGGAGCATCCGCAATTTGAATTCACCCCCCTACAACATTTTGAAATTGGTGAAAAGCTTGGATTAATGGACTTTGAAACCGCAACCAAAATTGCAGGGTCAAGGTTTGTTGTGTTAAAAGGCGCACTGGCCCGTATGGAACGTGCCCTTGGCGCTTTCATGTTAGACATTCACACCAATGAATTTGGTTACGAAGAAACCTACATTCCTCACCTTGTGAATGACACAACGCTCTACGGAGTAGGACACCTTCCTAAATTTGCCCATGACATGTTTCATGCCACATCTGGCCTATGGATGATCTCAACATCAGAAGCCCCCTTAACGAACCTTGTTGCTAACGAAATTTTAGACGAAGCAACCTTACCTTTACGCTTTACGGCCTTTTCTTCTTGCTATAGAAGTGAAGCTGGGTCAGCTGGGCGTGATACACGCGGCATGATTCGCCAACACCAATTTTCAAAAGTAGAACTTGTTAGCATTACAACACCCGAACAAGCTGTTGCAGAACATGAACGCATGACCCGTGCTGCTGAAACTATTTTAGAACGATTAGACCTACCTTATCGCACTCTTACGCTTTGCACAGGGGACATGGGCTTTTCATCTGAAAAAACGTATGACATTGAAGTATGGCTTCCCGGACAAAATGCATACCGTGAAATTTCAAGCTGTTCTAGGTGCAGTGATTTTCAAGCGCGCCGCATGCAGGCAAGGTACAAGTCAAAAGCTGATGGTAAAAACCACTTTGTGCACACCCTTAACGGTTCAGGGCTTGCTGTAGGCAGAACAATGGTTGCTATTTTGGAAAATTACCAACAAGCAGACGGTTCTGTTCTGATCCCAAAAGCATTAGTTCCTTACATGGGGGGGATTGAAGTGTTGAAGCTTAAACAAAACCACGCTCACAGCAATTGAACTTAATATATTATGGTAATGGACTATTTTTATCAGCCAGAATCGGTTAAACGACGTGAAAAGCAGGGCGATACAAAAGGCCCTGCCCATTTTATTGACAGGACACCAGAACTTGTCAAAGCTGGCATTATACACGTATATGAAAAACGACCTGCATCAACACGTATACTTGATCGCAGCATAGAAGCCAGCTTACAAGAAGCCGTTGGCCTTGCTGAGGCGATAGATTTATCTGTTGTGTTTTCACAAAGCATTGGTCTTTCTAAAATTAATCCTTCCACCTATATTGGATCTGGCACATTAGAAGAAATTGTTTCGCGTGTACGCCAAGACGAGATTAAGCTGATTGTAGTTGATACACTCTTAAGCCCTGTACAGCAACGCAACCTTGAAAAAACTTTGAACTGTAAGGTGATTGATAGAACAGGGTTGATTCTTGAAATCTTTGCCGCACGTGCGCGTACCCGCGAAGGAAGACTACAAGTTGATTTAGCCTATCTGATGCACAGAAGAAGCCGACTGGTAAGAGCGTGGACTCACCTTGAACGTCAACGTGGAGGGTTCGGTTTTACAGGTGGTCCTGGCGAAAGCCAAATGGAATTAGACAGGCGCATGATTGAGATAAAAATTATGAAGCTTGAAAAAGAACTAGAACAGGTCAAGCGAACGCGTGCCCTCCACCGTAAAAAGCGCCAGCGAAATGACACGCCGATGGTCGCCCTTGTGGGCTATACGAACGCTGGAAAGTCTACTTTATTTAACACATTGACTGATTCAAATGTCTTTGCAAAAGACTTACTATTTGCCACTTTAGACCCAACTATTCGCCCCATTAAACTACCCAATGGCAGAACTGTATTACTATCTGACACTGTTGGTTTTATCTCAAACTTACCAACACAATTGGTGGCCGCCTTTCGTGCAACCTTAGAAGAGGTACAAGAATCTAGTGTGATTGTCCATGTTCGTGACTGTGCAAACGAAGATCACGAAGTCCAAAAGCAAGATGTTATGGCCGTATTAGACCAATTAGAAATTGACTATGACACCGTTTTCACAAAGCCTTCAATGATAGATGTCTATAATAAGATTGATGTCTTGCCAACAGAGCAAGCTGAGGCCTTTAAAACCCAAGCCTCACGTGAAGATACAATCGCCACAATTTCAGCCATAACCGGAGATGGAATTGACACGCTCCTACACAAAATTCAAAAAGCCCTTCAACATGAAGAAGTCCATACCATTGAGCGCGTCTTCCCACATGACAAAGGTGCATTACTTGCCTGGTGTTATCGCCAAGGGGTGATGACTTCTCGACATGACGAAGAGGAAGGCATTCACGTAACACTCATCGTAACGGTAGATCAAGAAAAATATATTGATAAACATTTATAAAATGATAATTCAGCAGTATATCTACATCATACAAAAAACTAAACGCTCAAAATTTTCTTCAATAAGACAAGGTCTCTCCATACAAGGCGTTTTTGACTTGGTGAGCGCATCACATAGGAAGGGTGTAAGGTTGGCAAGGCGACAATAGCATCTTTCTTAGTTTGCATCATGCTTTTGACTGCCATCGCACGTTCAGCTAAATTCAAATCACCATCTGGCGTCAGTTTTGTTGCAGATCTACCGTCTGCATGGTATGCAAAACCGTGACCGCGCAATTTGAGCACACCGTCATTTAAACGCAGCAAAGCTTTTACAGGCGTTCCACCCAATAAAATAAGGACTTTCGGCTTTATAATGTTTATATGCTGCTCTAAAAAGGGCAGGCAAAAATTAACTTCCCCTACATTAGGAGGACGGTTTCCTGGTGGTCTCCAGGGAATGACGTTGGTGATGTAAATATCATCACGTTTTAAGCCAATAACTTCTAGCATTCGTGTTAACAACTGTCCACTTTGCCCCACAAAAGGTAAACCTTGCTGGTCTTCTTCATCACCAGGGGCTTCCCCTACAATCATTATTTTTGACTGTAAATTACCATCCCCAAACACAGTTGACTTCGCTGTTTTCTTAAGCAGGCAACCATCTGTTGATAGTAACAAAGCCTTCAATTCATCTACAGTTTGACAAGCCTTCAGTGCTGGCAGATGATTTAAGGAATGAGAGCTTTGTTGCGCAGGTTTTGGCGTCGCTATAGGGCGTGCCATCGAGGGGGACATCATAGTAGCAGGCTTTACTGGCGATGCAACAGGCGCTGCTTTAGCATGCGTCGTCACTTGTGGCAATGAAGGCGCAACCCCTCCCCCAGTATGCGAAGTATGTGTTGCATTGAGAACAATATGTTTAAGTAAATAGGGCGCCACTGGCAGATGTGTATGGTCAACAGCCCCTTCAAATAAATAATCACCCACCCCACACCCATGATAATAGGCAAGAAGTGTGTGCATTTGTGACGCTGTGAGATTTTTCATATCAGTTATAGTGTTGCTTTATTGTTATTGGGCCCGTAATGACCCTAGTTTAGCAGATTTTGGCAAAATTCAAAAGCAGATCTCAATTGTATATGAAAATCAGGCTCAACCCCTCTATTGTGAATGGCATGATTTTTCGGTGAAAAGAAATGGGCCGTTGTTAGTTTTATGCCACCATGGTTCGGCAAAGGATACACCGTTTGAACCGACCCCTTCCCAAATGTCTTTTCCCCCATTAAGATTGCCCGCTTATGGTCTTTAAGTGCGGCTGCAAATATTTCAGAACCCGACGCAGACCCTTTATTAATTAAAATAACCAAGGGAATATTGTGCAACATATCTTTATTGTCACTTTTATAAACCTGTGTGTCTTGTTCGTTTTTCCCTTTTACAGTGACAATTGTTGCTTTATCTAAAAACAAACTTGTGACATCTACAGCTTCTTGCAAAACACCGCCTGGGTTATTACGCAAGTCTACAATGACGGCGCGAATATGTTGTTTTTTAAAGTTAAGCAGCGTGTTCTGTAAGTCTTGCAGTAATTGTTCGTTAAAAAGCCCTAAGCGTACATACCCAATATTGCTTTTAACCATCACATGAAGTGGTTTTATATGAATGATGGAACGCGTTAATGACACTGTGCGCTCTGGCTCTAAGTCATTGTGTGGCTTGATAGTCAATGAGACTTGTGTATCTACTCTTCCTTGCAAAAGTGTTAGAATATATTTGGTATCTTTATCCAAAAGCGTTATGCCATCAATTGCGGTAATCATATCACCAACGCAAATTTTTTCTTGTTGTGCTGGGGTATCTGGCAAGACAGATATCACCACCACCCCTTTTGGCATGTGGGCAATTTCAAGACCAATGCCCGCAAACTCCCCTCGGCTGTGGGTGGTAAGCTCAAAAAATTCTTGCGGTGAAAGATAGGCGGCAAACGGGTCTTCTAATGACTGCATCAGCCCTTGCATAGCCCCTTTCATTAAGTGTTCCGTTGTCGTATGCGTAGCCGCTTGTGTGGAAATTAAAGAAACAACCTCTTCAACAGCTTGAATAATCGCATTCGTATTATACAACGTTTCGTGCTGTTCTTTTACAGGCTTTGACTTATTGTGTTCGTCTTCTTCACAGCTTGTTAATACACAGCAAGCTAATAAGCTCATACATATACTGCGTAAGGCATAAAAAAAACGCCCCCCCTTTCCTTGTGGTAAAACACTTAAAAAAGGGGAACGTCTCTTCATAACAAAAAACCTAAACTATAATAACATTAGGCTTTTGGAGCTTGTGCCTCAGCAGAAGCATTTGGTAATTCAACCTTCACAGCATCTGGTGCAGACTCTTTTTTAGCCGCGACTTCAACTGTTTCAGCAGCTGGCGCAGCTGGTGTTGGTGCATCTATTGCAGGCTTTTCAGCTTGTGAATTCACTACATTTTCTTCTTTTTTAGCTTCAACAGGCTTAGTAGCTGCTTCAACTGGTGCCTTCATTTCAGAAGTTTGTGGGCCCGTAACAGTTTCAACTTTCACTTCCTCAGTTTTTTTCTCTTCGACAACTGGTGCCGCAGCTTTGGTTTCAACCTTTACTTCCTCAGCTTTTTTCTCTTCGACAACTGGTGCTTCAGCAGGCTTTGTCTCAATCACTTTTTCACCTTGGTTGTCATCATGCTGATTCACAATCACATCACCCACTGTAAATGTTTGTTCACCCAAGACTTTACCGTCTTTGTCTTTTACATCCACAGCCCAATTACCATTTGAAATTTTCTTAGAGGCATGAACGCGGTAACGTGGTGAGTCTTTCACATCAATTGCAAAGGTGTGAACTTCTTTGCCATCTTTTTTCCAATGGAATGTCACTTGACCAGCGACAGAAGGCATTAAAGTGATTTGCGCTATAACAGCTTCGTCACTTGCATGGAAGTGGGTTTTTTGATCTTCAACAACGTGGTCATGAATCTTTGTACCTAACACAAGTGCATCATGCTTTGCAGCATCTGCTTTATGTTCCGCCTGATGGTCTTCTTGGTGTTCAGCTTTAACAAGTGTTGCAAGTGAACAGGTTAAAAAAGCACTTAAGGCAACTGTTGAAATTAATGTTTTCATCATATTTGATAATCTTTCATCTAAAATTTATAAGATAATACGAGAGTACAGCGAAAAACACTTTAAAAAAAGGACTTATTACGCTATCAATGCTATAATAACTTTCAAAACGTTGCGCAATTACCGCAGGATAACCCTTTATCTTCCTGCATTAACCTATAGCGAAGTCAATTGATTTTGGAAATCAGACTTCAAATGACCATGATAACGCTATAATGAATCAACCACTAACACCTAACAGACTGTCTTTTAAATATATGAATCAAAATAAATCTATTCTTATTCTTGGCGTTAACGGCTTTATCGGTAGCGCCCTTGCCGCAAGCTTAACTCAACAGTCCAACTGGCACATCTACGGCTTTGACTTAAGCGACAATAAGCTTGGCGACACTTTAAGCCATGAACGCTTTCACTTTCATCAAGGTGATATTTTTAAAGACAAGGAATGGATAGAGCAACACGTTCAACTGTGTGATGTTGTTATGCCACTTGTAGCCATTGCAAACCCTTCTATTTATGTGTCTGACCCGCTTCGTGTCTTTGAATTAGACTTTGAAGCCAACCTTGAAATTGTACGTCTTTGTGTAAAACATAAAAAACGTCTTATTTTCCCATCTACATCAGAGGTCTATGGGATGTGCACAGATGAAGTCTTCCATGAAGATACGTCACCTTTAATTTTAGGCCCTATCCACAAACAACGCTGGATCTATTCTTGTTCAAAACAAATGCTTGATCGGGTTATTTATGCCTATGGAGAGCGCGATAATTTAGATTACACCCTCTTTAGGCCCTTTAATTGGCTTGGCCCTTTATTAGACCACATTGTAAAACCAGATGAAGGTAGGTCACGTGTTGTAACACAATTTATTTCAGACATTATCTATAAAAAAAGTATCACCTTGGTTGATGGTGGAAGCCAGCGCCGTGCCTTTACCGACATTGATGATGGTATTTCAGCCCTCATGAAAATGGTTTTCAATGAAGAAGGCAAAGCCTCCAAGAAAATTTTTAACGTAGGAAACCCTTACCTTGATTTATCAATCAGTGAACTTGCGCACCTTATTTTAGAGTTAATGAAAACCTATCCCCACCTTAAAGCGCTAGCTGAAAGCGTTGTCATTGAAAACATTGAATCACAAGAACACTATGGCGCAGGATACCAAGATGTTCAACGTCGTGTTCCCTCTATTGAGTCAACCAAAGCTTCTTTAAACTGGGAACCAAAAGTTTCTATGGAAGATTCATTAAGAAAAATCATTGAACATCACCTTGCGAAAGGCTCAGCTTTATTGACATAAAACATACCCAAACTCCTGCTTGAAATAGCATGTTTTATAAGAACAAGGGCAGACACATCGTTTGCCCTTTTGCATAAAAAAGTAAGGCAATTTTAAGACATTTTTAATCTATTCACTCAATAATCGTAAGTGTGGATTAAATTTACAAAATTGTGAACAGGAGACAAATTTTATGACCTTTACAAGATTTCAAAGAACCCTTCTCATTGGAACGGTTGCATGTGTAATGACATGTGCAAAGATTAGCGCAACATCATTAAACAGCATTAGTGATAACTCATCTCAAACCATTACAAACTATGTTAACTATACAACTACTGGCATTAAAACAAACACAAGTATTACGTTTTCACCAGCTACAACAACTGCAATTGCAAACTATAGTGCTTCTCATGCAGTGACATTTGCATCACCAACATTTAATGACGGTATGACACTTCGTTTAAATGCTGCTGCTGCGAATGCTTTAACATTAAGTGGAACCATTGCATTTACCAATACAAAAGGCACACCTTATATTACATCTGACCTTGCGTCAGCTGCACTTACACTTTCAGCAGAACCCACATTTACAGGTTCTGGCTGGATAGAAATCAATGAAAACACGACTTTGACAGTTGGTGCTGCGATGACTATCAATTCCCCTATCAAAATTGCAAGCGGAAAAATCCTTACGCTATCTGGAGACCACGCCATTACATTTGCACAACTTGTTTCTGGTGACGGCAACCTAGCTTACGCAGGCACCGGCACACTCATTTTTGCTACCTCCCCAACCTTCAACCAATATGCACCAAGTGGTGCAAGCACATTGCGTTTGAATGACGGCATTACTTTTAATCCTAAAATTGCTCTTGGTGTTGGAACTTCATCAATAGATGTTGCAAGCGGTGGCACAGGCACATTTGCTGGCGTTATTTCTGGCGCATATGCACTAGCAAAAGGTTCACTTTCATCTGCAGCCATTTTGTCTGGTGCTAATACGTTTACTGGTGGGCTAACAATTGGTGGAGGAACAGTAAAAGCAGGTAATGCTGCAGCTTTTGGTACTGGTACATTAGTCGTTACATCAGGAACAGTGGGCGTGTCAGCAAGTGGCCTCACCATTGCAAACGCAGTCACACCAACGTCATGTACATTTGATATTGCAAGCGGTCTAACAGCTACATTTAGTGGCGCATTAGGTGCAGGTGCAGCTTCTAAAACTGGTGCGGGCACACTGATTTTATCAAACGGTGGCAACGGCCCAACAAGCTGGAACTTCAATGGTGGTGCAGTTCAATTAAGTGGTTCTGGTATTCTAGGCGCACCAACAACAGTGAACAGTGCGACAACACTGGGCTTCCTAAGCAACGTTACAGCCGCTAATAACTTCATACTTAACGCTGACCTTACCCTCAATGCACCTGCAGGCATAACTGGGACTTTAGATACAGGTGTCATTTCAGGTACTGGTAAAATTATCTCTACAGGTAAAGGTGTAAAAGCATTGAGTGGTGTAAACACCTATAACGGTGGTACAACCATTACTGAAGGTCAAATCACAATGGGCGCAAACACTGCACTAGGTGCTGGTTCAGTTTCCATGGCTATTGGTGCAAAACTTGTAACAAACGCAGCAGCGCGCAATATCGCAGCAACTTCTGCTGGGACAATAAAAGTATACTAAAGATATCAGCTTTAAATTTTTATTTTGGGGAAAGCCGCCATTTATCTATGGCGGCTTTCCCATTTTGAAATTCAACACACCAAAAATTATACATATCCAACACGAAATGTGGAACTTGATTTTTGCATATATATGTGTTACTGCTATGTGAACCTCCACAATTTAATTATCTAGTTTTTCAAAAAATGACAACTCAATCTTTTTCAACCCTCTTATTATTAAGTTTAGTATTTCCATTTCACATGGCTTTCGCTAGCAACGAGGTATGCCCATCTTCTCCTACTCACAACACTGCAGTTCAAAATCATTTCCCATTTAAAACACTCACATCAATCCTCTCCACTCCTTCAGAAACAACAACATGTGAGTCTTTTTCAGGCTGTTCATCAAGGGCACCTTCTCCTGCCACAAGGTCTTGCGAATTGAATAATGCACTTTTAGCAGCAATGCATGAAGAAGAAGAAATAACAGCTTTATATTGGTTGATGCATGGGGCAGACATCAATATGATGGTGGAAAAGAATCAGCATATTCTCATTAATGCTATTGATCATAATATGAGAGACCTTGCACAGTATCTCATTACAAATGGAGCAAACCTTAATATCTACAATTATAGCAACCAACATTTATTAGAGATCACCATAACCAATAACTGGGTTGACGAAAGCTTACTTATTATTGAACGTACAGATTCCACAAGCCTGCTGCAATCTGCCCTGATAACCGCAATTGAAGAAGAGCATGAACAAATTGCACTTGCCATTTTACAAAAGCACTCGCCCCTTATAACACAGAGCTTGAAGACGAATACTGCTAGTCTATCATTATTAACTGAAGCTTTTAAGACAGATCCCCATTCTCCCCTCATGCTTGCAATTGAAAAAAATCTTGAGCCTGTTGCGCTTGAACTCTTAAAGAAAGACAATTCACCAAGTTTATATCAGCTTGAAAGCAAGACACTAGACAATCAACCTCTCTTGTGTGCTGCTATCTCAAAAAACATGGCAGGCCTTGCCAAAATCCTTATTGAAAAAGGGGCAAACCCAGATATTCAAGACTTTGATGGAACGCCCGCGTTGTGCATGGCTTTATGCGAAAATTATGAAGACGTAATTGACACAATGTTACAAGCCAATGTGAATATCAATGTTGTTTTTCAAAAAACTGGCCCTGCTTTTTTGATGGCAGGCTTACTAAAAAACCCTAGACTTATTAACAAAATAAAGCCACATTTAGAAAAAAATATAAAAAATTGTAAACATTCCAAGGCGCTTCTACAACTTGCTACAGAACAAGCAACAAAGTCTTTATGGGAACATTGTGTTACCTATCTTCAAGAGTTATGTATGAATTCCAATTTACTTTACACAGAAAATCATGAAGATACTAAAACAGATACTTTTTTACACAATCACGTTGATGGCCAGTTTCTCAATGCGCTAAGGGCTTGCACAGATGCTTACAACACATACGAAACAATTGCGATTGCTTTCTTAGCTGTAGGAGCCAATCCTAACTTGCAACTAAGCACATCACTATCTGTTTTATATAGGTCTGTAGAGCTCGGCATGTCAAAGCTTAGCAACAATCTGATGAGGTGTGGAGCAGACATCCATTTTAGAACACCAAAAGGATCAACGTTATTAGACATTGCAAATCAAAGTCAACAATACGACTTGTGTAGAGATTTATACAAGCGCGGGGTTGTCGGCACAAATAATTCATCTTACAATCAATCCTCTATACCACGACGTTATTCAAAGTCTTTGTCAGCATAAGGCACAAATAAGATCTCAATCTCTTGTGAGTATTATTTTTCTTCACCATTTACAACGCGCGCAAACGACCACTTGACGACATGCGTATGTGCGCGTACAGTTTGTTTTACAACAAGCAATTGACGCATATTGTCAGACTCAGTAGTGGTGAGAATTTCATCCCCTCCTTGTGCTCTAAACAGCCATTCTTGTGCAACCCTTGCACGTTTTGAAGCAGGGCTATTCATCTGCATAAACTCAATCATATCTTGATGCATATGGGCAGACTTTAATGGAATATCGCGCTTTAAAATAGGTTGAGGTATCAGTGTTAGCATGACTTTCTCACCTTCTTGTATCAGTGTGGATGCCATATTAAAATGAAAACGAGGCCCGATGACACAGTCAACAGAAGACTGAAACATATCCACTCCTCGCAATTCATCTCCCTTAGGGGACAAAGATAAGTGGCGCTGCCAATTACACCAAAAGTCTCCCTCTTCAAAGTGTAAATCTCCTACAATATAGTGATTGCCTTCATTCATATGACGTTTAATCGTTAGTTTCACCGCATCTTTTGGGCTTAATGTTAGCCATTCTTGTTGATGACGCAGAACAATAAATTCTGCACTCTCAATCAGACGATGATGCCCCACACTCCATTCGAAGTTCAACAAATTGATGCTTGGCTCAGGAGAAATAGATAACCCTGGTGAGGGAACAGTTGGGTATGTATTTAGCAACAAAACGCTACTTCTATTCGACAATCTTTCAAGGCCAGTTGCTGGCAAACGCAATAATGGCCGAGTTGTTTGCGAGTCGCTCACACTTAAGACATTATCAACATTATCTCCATTTAAAGTTGCACACACACCCAAAACATCAGGTGTAATAGCCCCCTTAAATTGGGCTAGAGAACCATCGACATGTCGCATTAAACGCAAAACTGGTGTCATGTTACGTATGTGTGTTTGTACGTTATTGTACGTATCCCAAATCAGTTTTGATTGCTTTGGCAACTGCTCTGGCTCTATTGTTTCCATCTGAATCAGCGAAGATGAATTTAAGGCATCTGAAAGAATTTGGTGCAATGTACAACGCAAATCAATTAAGTCACGCATATATCGCCATTGAATAAAGGGGCTTCTGCTTATATGCCCTCCATCCGGCAAAATATGACTTTCATTCAATTGTTGTAAGTCTAGGAGGAGTTCACCTAGAGGTATGTCAACCAGTTTTAATTCATATGCTAACAGTAAGCCCTTAATTGCCCATAATCGGTGCAATGGCTGCACAGCTTCTCGCCAATGTCTTTTTAAAAAACGCAGTTGCTTTGCAATACTGGTATGGAGCAGGTTTTGAAATTCATCATCAGCCGTGCTGGCATAAAAGTCGTACACTTCAAACCAAACAGATAATCTTAACCCTATGATACCTGGTTGCCACGCGGCAGACAGCCAACACCTAGACCCTAATGAATGATTAGACCTTATCCACAGTTCTATTAGTTTTCTGGCTGATTTACGGCTTAAACTTCCACTTAAGGAAGCCCAATCAAGCAGGTATGAAAATCCTTGGGCGTAATAGTATAAAATTATTTCATGGGCTTTGTGACCCTCCCCATTTGATAATGGTCCTATCTTTTCATCAATGATATGCTGCTTGATAAGGGCTTGCAATAAGTCAGCATCGCTATACCATTGGCCAAACAAATAAAATTTCCCTGTTAAAATGCGCTGACCAACAGCTGAGTTTCCTCGCCACACCTCGCGCGCACCATTAGCAATTTTGATATGAGATTTTCCTAACAAGGTCAGTGCATATAAACGTGAATACTTAAGCCTTTTCCAAATCAACGGCATGATATAACATTTATCAGGCGCCCTTAGTCTTGATGAAAGTTTCATTTCCCCATCGCTTTCTCTTTCAGCATTTGTAAGGAATTGACAATTTTATTACAACGTAATTCAACATCGTCGTAATCATCCACCTTTGGGAAAATAGCTGAGCCCGCAACAATAATATCTACCCCTGCTTTGAAAACCATCTCAATATTCAATGGCCCTATGCCACCGTCCATTTCAACAATCACATCGGGATTGATACGTTTAATGTGTCCAATTTTTTGTAAAACAGATCCAATGAATGACTGGCCACAAAACCCTGGGTTAACAGACATCAGCAAAACAAAATCACTTATGTGTAGCAATGCTTCTACAGTGCTAATGCTTGTGCCAGGGTTTAACGCAATACCCGCTTTAATGCCACGTTGCTTTAGGTCTTGCAAAAGTTTATAGGGATGCGCACATGTTTCGGGGTGAAAGCTTATGAAAGCCGCACCTGCATTTGCAAACAATGGGGCAATATTTTCAGGCTTTTCACACATGAGATGAACATCAACATCTAGTGCAGTTATTTTCTTAATTTGTGTCAACACATCCGGGCCAAATGTCAAATTGGGAACAAAGTGACCATCCATAATATCTAAGTGTATTATGTCAGCATGTCCTGCTTCTATAGCTTTAATTTCTAGTGCCAAATGCAAAAGATCAGCAGCAAGTAATGAAGGGGCAATACGCAATGAACGAGCGGTCATAAGTCTAACTAAAATGTGGGTGTTTAACAAAATTCATTATGCCTTTTTTTTCCTACAAGAGCTAGGGTAAACAACAAAATGTAAGCGCAATTTGATAATATCCCGTTAGCTCAAGTTTGAAATGTCCCCATATTGATTCAAAGCCGCTTCTTTTCACCTTTTGTGAATAGATCTTGAATATCATGCAGCACTCATTTTTCAAACTTCTATCTTCAAAATACAAAAATTAATTTCTCTTCATTCAACTTATGGTAAGGTATAGCTAAACTGGGTTTGAATATTTCACATTAACACTTAAGGGGGCCCTCATTGGATTATTGCTTCAGACAAACCGTTTATTTTCTGATGTTAAGCGTATATGCTCTGGAGTTAAGCGTTGTTTTTTCGCACCCCCCCGCCCCCTCAACTGCGCAAAAAGTACCTGAAACCCTCACTTCTATAGAAACAAAACTCAGGTCTGCTAAAGCGCACTTTGAAGAATTGAGTCGTCATTTAAAAACATGGCCAAAGCTGACCTGTCTGAATTTGGTATTTAAACGCAATGACAGTGACCCCAGCATTGTGATTATCAGATCACAGCTAATCGCACATGGCTACATTCCCCCAACCACAACACATTTACAAAGCCAGCTATTTGATAAGGAATTACAAACGGCCCTTACACATTTTCAAGCAGACCACTGTTTAGACATTGACGGCGCCTATGGTTTTAAAACCTGCACAGCCCTTAACCAAAGTGCCAAAGACAAAATTGACAAAATAGATTTATCTTTGGTACGGCTTAAAAAAATCAAACAAGACACCAAAGGAAAAAGTATTTTAGTAAACGTTCCCACATTTGAACTCTTTGCAATGAATGATGAAACGATTGAACAACGCCAAAAGGTGGTTGTAGGCATGCCATCGCGCCCTACCCCTTACATGACAAGCCCTATTGTTCAAATTGTCTTAAATCCCACGTGGAGTGTTCCCCCGTCCATCCTCTTTAAGGACAAACTTAAAAAAATTAAACAAGATGATTCTTATCTTGAAGATCACAACTATGAACTGATTGATCAAGACGGTGTTATTATTGACCAAAGCGATGTTGACTGGGACACTGTTTCACAAAACAATTTCCCATACAAGCTTAAGCAAAAAGCAGGTGACTACAACGCCCTTGGCAAATTAAAATTTATCCTCGTTAATGACCAAGCTATTTATATGCATGGAACGCCTAGTAAAAAGGGATTTCAAAAAGGGTTTAGAAGTTTATCATCAGGGTGCATACGTATTGAAAACCCAGTCTTGTTGGCCGCTTGGGTTTTAAAAGGGAAATCTTACACTTACGCAAAACTTAACGAACTGATTGAGGAAGAAGAAACAAAATCTATTTTGGTCAGACCTTCCATACCTGTTCATATTGTCAATTTACCTG
This sequence comes from uncultured Verrucomicrobiales bacterium, assembly GCA_964478775.1. GTDB lineage: Bacteria > Pseudomonadota > Alphaproteobacteria > Paracaedibacterales > CAIOTO01 > PNMQ01. The sequence continues at coordinate 145,298 of CAYZJC010000001.1, forward strand.
CATTTTTATCTTACAAAGATTTTCTTAGCTATGGCAACTCACCTTATTAATTTGTCCTATTTTTTCCAAGCTGATTATGCGAAATGTTATAACTTATCCTTTGCAATTGAACTGCAATCTGTTACTTTAATATCTGATTTTTATCAACAAGAAATAAAACTATATGCCTATGACTTTTCCTTATGTGCTCTTGGCTATTTCAATCTCCGTTATATGGGGGTTTAATTTTTGCGTCTGCAAATTTGGTCTTGACCATATTCCCCCCTTTTTGTTTGCCGCTATTCGTTTTGGTTTGACAGCATTCCCTTTGATGTTGTTTATCAAAAGACCTCAAGTACCACTCACATCTCTCATATTGCTGGGTGCCCTACATGGTTTTTTAGCCTTTGGGTTTTGTTTCTATAGCATCATCAAAGGCATACCCACAGGCCTAACTTCATTATTATATCAATCACACATTATTTTCACCATGGGTCTAACCTTCATTGTTTTTGGCACCAAACCTATGATTCGCCAAGTTCTAGGCTTAATTATTGCGACACTTGGCTTAGTGATGGTTACCAACATTTCTAGCAAAGCAGACCTTTCCTTGATTGGGATCTTCTCAGCAATTATAGCGGCTGTATTTTGGGCATCAGGCAATGTATTAACAAAAACATTAAATGCATCTAATAGTTTAGCTGTCATTGTTTGGTCATCCTTTTTCGCCTCGCTCTTTAACATAGCGATGTCCCTCATTTTCGAAGGCACACAACCAGCCATAGACCTTCTCCATAACTTTTCAACCAAGCATTTTTTCGTTTTCTTTTACATTGTTGTATTTTCAACACTCATTGCCGCAACCATACAAGCCTTTCTTTTACGCCGCTTTTCCCCTAATCAGGTGGCCCCCTATTCGCTTTTAATTCCCGTTATTGCCTTTCTTGCAGGGTGGCTAATTGTAGATGAACATATTAGCGTTGACACAATTTATGCGTGCTGTATAGTACTTTTAGGCTTGATGATTAATCAATGGCCGCAAAAACAAAAAAACATTCAAAATCTTGATAAACTTTCACACCCTGTAGAGTCTATCAAGAAAGTTGCCTAATTTATTTTTTAAGTGATCACACATGGATTTTTCTAGCATTATTTTAGTATACACAACAGTGGCTACAAACGCAGACGCAAAAGACCTTGCAAAAAAAATGATTGAATCTAAATGTGCCGTGTGTGTCAATATTATGCCCCCTCATCGTTCCTGCTATTTTGACAATGGTGAAATGGTTGAAGTGGAAGAAGTGGGCATGCTTATTAAGATTTTAGAAGACTACTATGAAGTTGCGTATGACGCGATAAAAGGCTGGCATCCTTATAAAATTCCCGCACTACTCGCATGGCCAGTCGAACCCAACAAAGCTTATTCCATGTGGGCGCATCATCAAACGGCAATGAAGGCCTAAGCTATGGCTTCTCTGTCAACGCTTTTATCAAAACAAGAAGCACCCGCATATAGGCTTACAAAAGAAGGTGTTGAAATATTTGTAAGAGGCACTGCCAACGCAGCAAAGACTCGCATCAATGGTTTTGCGAATGATGCAACAGGTCGACATTATTTAAAAGTTTACGTTACACAAGTCGCAGAGTCTGGCAAAGCCAACACTGAAATTATAAATGTGTTAAGCCAATTCTTTGACCTTCCTAAGTCATACATTACACAAACCGCTGGTTTTGCAAGCCGTTATAAAATTTTCTTACTAGACGGTGTAGCCATTCAAGAAGTTGAAGAAAAGCTACAAAGCTTGTAGAGTTCATGAATACAGCAGCCAACATATGACAATATGTTGATATATTTTTATAAAATTATAGGTGAATTCCAATAAAATTATCATTTTGTTAAGCATTCCCCCCCTATACTGGTTTCACTTACTGGTTAAATATTTGCAGCATTAAATGTCCTTGATAAGATTATGTAAAAATAAATTAAAGTTGCTTTTGAGCAAAAGCCCCATAGCATTACACCACGCTATGTTAGTGCTTATCTGTTCAGCGACACTTATACATTATGCAAATTCAACAGTTTCCAACATGGCAACAAACATTTATAACGCTAATGCAAATGGTGGAAATGGGAATAGTGGAAATGGAGCTCCTCCACCTGCTGGAATCAACCCAAACAACAAGGCTACAAAGCCAATCATTGAACCCACCATTCAAGCAATACCACAAATCCCCAACATTGACCATAACTCTACTGTAATTGTAGCAAGTCCAACACCTGCAACAAATCAAACATCAGCCTCCATTGGTATCGTCGCCACATCGTCCCCAACTATCCCAAATGAAAATTTAAACACGATAACTTCTGGATCCGCTGGAGTTGTCGAAAATCCTCAGCATTCTATTATCACCCCTACACAACACTCAGCTTCTCACGTCATACAAAATGATCCTGAGGAAGACATTGAAAAGCAAGGCCTCTTTGCTGCAGCTAATCGAAAACCACACACGTTTCAAACGCAAGCGATCAATGACAACGCCAGTGAACTGGAGAGAGCCGAACAAACCAACATTTCTCAGCCGACACAAACAATCAATTTGCAAAAAATTGAAACCAATCAAATTGCGCAAACAGTGAGCAAACCTACACCTGTTATTAGTGTTGACAATTTAAGAACAATTAATGACGACAAGCTACACTCTTTAGCAACACAAAGCATTCAACAAACACAACAAGCCCCAGCTGAGGTAGCGACTACGCCTTACACACCCTCACCTCCCCCTAGGGTTGCTCAGGCTCCGGCAGCAACAATGCCCATTTCAGCCACTGTTACTCCACAAGTAGGAACTGCAGCACAAAATAATGGAGCCTCTTCACCTTTAGAAACTGAGGGGACAATTTATGTAACCCCAAGTGGCAAAAGATACTTTGTGCCAAAGCAAGCATTATCAAACGCAGCAGCGCTTGCCACGGCACAACATAATACACAAAACACAACCCAAGTTATTTCTCAAAATGTTCAAAGTGCCGTGCCTGATTCAAATTTTATAAGAACGCAGCCTGCACCATTACGCAAAGACCAATGGATTGACCCAGAAATTGCCGATGGCGGAAAAACCAATCTTAATTACGCTACCAACAAGTATCAAAGTGAGACGAACGCACAAGGATACTACTACCCACCCTCCAACACCAATCAGCCCCAAGCTTTGCCTACCCCGCCGGTCCCCATCAAAGTTGGCACAGCTATTCCCATGGACCAAAGCCAATATGCCCTTACGGTCTCTCAACAAATGGCTTTGCAAGAGCGCATTAAATTTGAGTCATTGCAAATTGAATCCACACTCCTTGCTTTAGAAAAACAAGAGCTTCAAGAAAAACTTGCCTTGCAGCTTAAATCGCAATTACAAGCACAAAACGACATGACATCTAGTCGTAAAGCTGAAATAGACAAGCTCAAAGAACAGCTGGCACAAACTCAAAAAAAACAAGAAGAGCATACAAAGCTTATTAGTGGTGATCAAGCTAAAATCTCTAAAATACCAACTAAGGATAACTTTAACTTCTTGAACCTGTTTGATATTCGTCGTGCGTATGCTGAATGTGGTGGCAGATCAGAAACAGATTGCGATGCAAGAAGCAGTTTTTGCACATGGAAATCAGTCCTCAAAGAGAACGAAAAGAAAAAAAAGAAGTCGAAGAAAAAAAAGAAGAAAGATAAGAAAAAAGATAAAAAGAAAGATAAAAAGAAAAAGTCCAAGAAGAAAAAGAAGAAGAAAGACTCTAGTAATGATAACGAAGATTCACCCAAAAATGGAAAAGAGGTCTGTGTTCTTAAATGTCGCCTAATAGATGAAAATTTATGTCCAAAAGTACCGGGTTGCAAACTTTCTGACAATGGCTGTCGAAATAAATAAAGGCTTAACAGGTAAGTTGGCAAGATGAAACACACTGACATTCATAGAATATTAACTTTTTCAACATATAGTGATAGGTGAAACGCCTTATGTTAGGTCAATAGATATGGAACGCAAAGCACATCAAATGAATTTCTTAGCCTCTTTCTTTCACTTGTCAATCATGACAGGTATAGTCACATTATTTTGCTTACTGCCTAGTTTAAGTTTTTCAGCCATGGCATCTGGAAACGAAATGTCTACCATTCAATTATCTGATGCTGAACTTCAACAGTTTTTAAATGCCACAGCTAATAGCGACGATGCTGATAGTTTAAGTCCTTCCGCATTTGGACAAACCGTTGATAACATACAAAACAGGAATGGTGTCCCCCTTAAAAGTTCGTATGTCGGTGTGCCTGATAGCCCAGCATTTAAGGGTGTTCCTTCCTTTGCAATGGCACAAGCAGGGTTTGCTAGGGGCCCCGTTTTAAGTCTTTCTT
>CAYZJC010000001.1:149740-150133 GCA_964478775.1 uncultured Verrucomicrobiales bacterium
GATAATCAGGGAAATATGTTGCCCGTCATTGGTGTGAATGGCGCTAGAAGTGATAAACCGCTCGTGTCGGGGAATAAAAGAGGTGATTTAGTAAAAGTGCCTATGATCATTCGTTTGCCAGATCCTAAAACGGATCAAGAAAATGGTGAGGAAACCTTTGAAAACAGTGATGAAAATGCAAGACAAGATAGTCAATCACAAACGGCGTATACCCCTCCTACGCCTCAAAATTCAACACAAACAATCACACCAACAGCCCCCAAAAGTTCTTTAGCTTCCACAATTGCTGATGTCGCAAGTATTGCAAGTGCCATTAGTTCTGTTATCTCACCAAAAGACAAAACACCAACACCTGCCCCTGCGCCTATAGCAGTCCAACAGCCTTTACCTGTT
>CAYZJC010000001.1:150173-154325 GCA_964478775.1 uncultured Verrucomicrobiales bacterium
GGTGAATATATCAAAGACAAAGTCAAACAAGAAGTTGATGCAAGACTCAGTGCACTTGTACAAGAAGAGGTTCAAAAAGCACTTTCAATGCAAGGCGGTGTGCAAAACGCTGCGCGACCAATGCCTTATCCCCCTAATAATGCAGATATGCAACCGACTCCCTCAATACCAGCCCCTGTTGTAGCACAGGCGCAACCCCCCATAAGCACAGTTCAATTACCGGTCATTAACATAACTGCACAATAACGCAACATCATCAAGTGATTGCTACATTTTTCATTGGCATTATTGTTCATATTTTGGGTAAAATTGTAAGTATTAAGCCTAACGAACTGATGCGACCATCTTGATGAGTCAGCGATGTATTTTTTTAGAAGCACGCCCCTTTTATGACCAAGACAATTACCCTACAGATTAATGATAAGGCCATAACTGTGCCAGAAGGCACAACCGTTTTGCAAGCTTGTCAAGACGCTAACGTAGAAGTACCTGTCTTTTGTTATCATCAACGCCTAGCAGTTGCAGGCAACTGTAGAATGTGTTTGGTTGAAGTTGAAAAAATGCCAAAGCCTGTCGCAAGTTGTGCGATGCCAGCTACAGAAGGAATGGTTGTTAAAACAAATAGCCCTATGGTTGAAAAGGCAAGACAAGGTGTTTTAGAATTTCTTCTCATTAATCACCCCTTAGATTGCCCCATATGTGACCAAGGCGGGGAATGTGATTTACAAGACATAACCATGAATTACAGTCGTGGCCATTCTCGCTTTGAACTTAACAAACGCGCCGTCTTAGAAAAATATATGGGCCCCTTAATTAAAACCACAATGACACGTTGTATTCATTGCACGCGCTGTGTGCGCTTTGCAAATGAAATTGCAGGCGTTGCTGAAATTGGGGCAATTCATCGTGGTGAACATACGGAAATTACAACCCTTGAACAGGCAATAACCTCTGAACTTTCTGGCAACTTAGCGGATGTGTGCCCTGTAGGCGCCCTTACCAGCAAACCGTATGCCTTTCATGGCAGACCGTGGGAACTTACCAAAACCCCTTCTATTGATGTGATGGATGCCGTGGGCTCTCACATTAGAATAGACACCAAAGGCGCAAAAGTCATGCGTATTTTGCCAGCGTTATGCGAAGATATCAATGAAGAGTGGATTAGTGATAAAACGAGATTTGCCTGCGATGGATTGGCGCATCAACGTATAGACACCCCCTATATTCGTCTTAATGGTAAATTAGAAGCGTGTTCTTGGGAAGCTGCATTCGATGCCATCATAACGGCAAGCAAAAATATTGCCCCCACACAAATGGCTGCCCTTACTGGCAACCAAGTTGACCTAGAGTCTACCTTTGCCTTAAAAGAACTTTTAAACAAACTCAATGTGCCCCACTACGACTGTAGACCAAAAGGGGCAACTTTCACCCCGAAAGACCCTTCACATATTTTATTCAATACAACAATTGCCGGCATTGAAGACGCAGATTTGATTTTGCTAGTGGGCACAAACCCACGCATTGAAGCAACGTTAATTAATGCACGTATTAGAAAACGCCATTTGTTGGGCAACCTATCTATCTTTTCGTTCAATTCTCAACAGTTTGACTTAACCTACCCTTACCACTTTTTGGGTGATGATCTTAACGCCTTAACTGATGACACCTCTTCCAACAACAGTGTCACGCAACACTTACACCAAGCCTTTAAAAATTGCCAAAAACCAATGGTTATTATAGGCGATGCTGTCATGACTCACCCCAACTGCCAAGATATCTTGTCTACCATCACCAATTTATTAAAGCCGTTTGAGAACAACGTTCAAAAATGGAACCCTTACAATTGGCTGCACAGTCACACAGGGCCAGTTGGCGCACTCTTATTAGACTTCCTGCCAAAAGACAGCGGGTATGATACCAACCAAATCTATCAGAACTGCAAAACCGGTGATCTTAAGCTGATCTTCTTACATGGCGTCGATGACTTCACCCCACAAGACCTTGAAAACACCTTTAAAGTGTATATTGGCCATCATGGAGACCTTGGCGCACATCATGCTAATGTTATTTTACCGTCTGCCGCATATAGTGAAAAAGAAGCCACTTATGTCAACACAGAAGGCAGAGTGCAGCGCACCAATGCATGCACCCCCCCACCTGGTCATGCCAAAGAAGATTGGGATATCATCACCGCATTGGCATTATCATACAAACTAGATTTAGGCTTTCGAGAGAAAAAAACATTAAGGATGAAGCTCTATGAACAATACCCCCTCCTCTCTCGCTTAGGGGCATTACCTCACTTACCATACCGCCCCTTGGTGGGTAGGGAACACCCGAACACAACTAACCTCTCCACCCCTTTCATATACCCTATCGAAAATTATTACATGACCTGCGTTATTTCACGCCATTCCCCTACCATGGCAAATTGCTGTAAAGAGATACAAGCTCACACCCCTAAGGAATGTGCATCATGACCCAATTCATAACCACATGGTTCACACAAATGATTGATATCATTCCTGTTTTATTTTGGCTTAGCTTTAAAATTGTCATTTTTATCGCAGGCTTACTCATTAGCGTTGCATACCTTACCTTATTAGAAAGAAAAGTGATAGGCTATATGCAACTTCGTGTTGGACCACAAGTCGTAGGACCATTTGGGTTATTACAACCCATTGCAGATGGTATAAAACTATTGCATAAAGAAACCATTTTACCGATGTCTGCTAATCGTATCTTATTTTTGGCAGCCCCAGTCCTTTTGTTTAGTTTAAGCTTGTCTGCTTGGGCCGTTATTCCTTTCACCCAAACACTTGTGTTTGCCAACTTAAATGTCGGATTGCTGTATATTCTAGCCATTTCTTCTTTTGGTGTATATGGCATTATACTGGCCGGATGGGCAAGTAATTCAAAGTATGCCTTTTTAGGGGCCCTTAGATCTGCTGCGCAAATGATTTCATATGAAGTCGCCATAGGCCTGATTTTAATTTGCATCTTATTGTGTTCAGGTTCCCTCAACCTAAGTCAAATTGTCTTAGCACAAGAAGAGATGTGGTTTGCCATTAAACTTTTTCCCTTGTTTATTATTTTCTTTATTTCTTGTCTTGCTGAAACAAACCGAACCCCCTTTGATTTGCCAGAAGCGGAAGCTGAATTGGTGGCTGGCTATCATGTTGAATATTCGGCCTTTCCATTTGCCCTCTTCTTCTTAGGTGAATATGCTAACATGATTTTAATGAGCGCTATGTGTTCAATCCTCTTTTTAGGTGGGTGGCTTGCTCCTGTTTCTCACCACGTAATTGACTGGATTCCTGGTTGGTTTTGGATGTTTCTTAAAATCTATTTCTTCCTTTTTATCTTCATTTGGTCACGTGCAACTTTACCACGTTACCGGTATGACCAACTCATGAGACTAGGCTGGAAAGTGTTTTTGCCCCTCACCCTCTTGGCCGTTGTTGTCATTTCCTTTTTAATCCTTTTAAAAGGAGTTCCGTTTGCATGAAAAAATTGACATCACTTTGGCTTAAACGCGCGTTTCAAAATTGGTTTTTAACGGAAATTATAAAGGGCTTTGCAAAAACCCTGCACTACTTCTTTAAAAAGAAGGTCACCTTGCAATACCCTTTTGAAAAAGCCCCCCTTAGTCCACGTTTTCGTGGTGAGCATGCCTTAAGACGCTACGATAATGGCGAAGAACGCTGTATTGCCTGCAAACTTTGTGAGGCTGTATGTCCTGCACAAGCCATTGTGATTGAAGCCCAAGAACGTGAAGATGGGAGCCGTCGCGCAACGCGCTATGACATTGATATGACAAAATGCATTTACTGTGGCCTTTGTCAAGAGGCATGCCCAGTAGATGCCATTGTTCAAGGCCCTAACTTTGAGTTTTCAACCTTCACACATGAAGAGCTGATTTATACCAAAGAAAAATTGCTAGATAATGGAGATAAATACGAAGCACAGTTGAGGCATACATTAGATAAATAACAATTGCGGTTGAACCTGAAAACCTCAGAGCTCAAGCGTGTCAAATGATGCGTATTTTTGATGGAAGTTGATATCTGGTAACTTCCTAATTTTATTTTATTAAATTTTAATTAAATTATTTTTACCGCTACCGCCCCCCGCCCATAACTTCCCACCCTT
>CAYZJC010000002.1:0-29676 GCA_964478775.1 uncultured Verrucomicrobiales bacterium
CACTCTTCTTTATTCTAATAACAACAGTATATCACAAGTGAAATGGGGATGAAAGCTATGACTTGTTTGCGAGGTGGCGCGCCATCATAACACACGTTATCTTACACCATTTAAATGAGGCAGCCCTGTTTGATGCATCGTTCTTATAGAAATAAGATGATAAGTCTGGTATGTTTATAAATACTCTAAAACCAAGATACTAAAGGACACTGAGTGTCCTTTATTGATTCAGTAAGGTCAACCAACGAATGCTAGAAAATATCCACGGCACAAGACTCTCATCTACCTTGTCACAATCAAGCCGCGCCCTGATCATTGTTAAAAGTATGATGGGCATTATATTTGAATGGTACCAGTTTTGTGTGTATGCCTACTTTTCCCCTATCATTGGTCAACTTTTTTTTCCGACGGAAGACAAAACTTTACAGCTCATGGCAACTTGGGGAACATTCTTTATTGGCTATTTAGCAAGACCTTTAGGGGGATTGTTTTTTGGTGTTATGGGAGATCGTCATGGTAGAAAGCAAGTGATGGTGTGGACCTTAATCTTGATGGCAATACCCACCACCTTGATGGGCCTTTTACCCACCTACCATGAAATAGGCATCTTTGCGACAATAGCTTTATTGTGTTTACGGGTTTTGCAAGGCATTTCCATGGGTGGTAATTATGGCGGGTCAATTACTTTTTTATTTGAACATAGCTCACAGCACAGAAAAGCATTTATGTCTAGTTTTTCTGTACTGGGTGTTTTAACAGGTATATTTTTAGGGTCACTTACGGTATTCCTTTTCAATAAATTTATGTCAGAAGAGTTTTTACTCACCTATGGGTTTAGAATCCCTTTTATCCTAGGCTTCTTTGTGTTTTTATGGGCGATGATGTTACGTAAAACTTTACCTGAATCCCCAGTGTTTGAAAAAACAAAACGAGAAGGGGCTTTGCAGGTGAACCCACTTCAGACTTTGTGGAAAGAGCATCGCTTTTCATTATTCACCCTCTTAGGTGTTGTTATTTTGCATGACCTTAGTTTTTATATTATCTTCTTATTTATGCCAACCTACCTTACACAAAGCCTTTCCTTTTCTAAGGATGCTATTTTTATGCTTAACAGTGTTTGTTTGATAGTCGTTGCCATTACTGTTGTCATAACCGCTTGGTATAGCGACACTTTTGGTAGGGTCTTTTTCATGAAAATGGCTGCATGGTTCTTTGCCTTGATGTCAATTCCTTTGCTATGGGTCATGACAAACCCTAACTTATATGGCATTCCATTTGCGATCAGCTTTGTCATTTTAGCAATTGCCGTTGGGGTGTTTTTAGCCCCTATGCCAGCATTAATGGTTGAAACTTTTCCAAGTGCCGTGAGAAACATTGGCATTACGGTGACAGGCAATATCAGTGGCCCTGTATTTGGTGGCTCAGCCCCCCTTGTCTTAGCTTATCTTACAGAAGTATTACAATTGAATCTTGCCCCTGCCTTATATCTAACACTTTCCGCATTGGTCACGATTACAGCCCTTAAATTTATAAAGCCCATCTACACACAAGATTCATAAAATTTAGACTTCACCCAATAATTCATCTGAACAAAAAATAAAGATCATACAGAAAGATCCAATCATGGCACAAGAAATCATCGTAGACGCTACACCAACAACACGTATTGACCGCTGGTTGAAACGCCAATTTGAACACTTATCACAAGGACAACTCGAAAAGTGGCTAAGGTCTAAAGATATTACGGTTAATGGAATGAAAGTGACGAGTAGCCACCGTGTACAAGAGGGGGACCGGATAGAGCTTTCTGATTTTACACACAACTGTCTGACCACCCCCACTCAAACCCCAAAAGAAATACACGCGCACTTCCCAACGCACAATAAAGAAGAGGCTATATCATTTCAGTCTTACATTTTATATGACGATGAAGAAATCATTGTGATTAACAAGCCCAGTGGACTTTCAACACAAGGGGGTACAGGTACAGTGCAACATGTTGACAAAATGATGGCAAGCTACGCGCACTACTTTGAAAAGAAAGAGGTGAAACTTCGCCTTGTGCATCGCCTTGATAGAGACACAAGTGGAGTTCTTGTTATTGCAAAAACTCTGCACGTTGCAAACCATTTAGCAGAGCAATTTCACGATAAAACCATGGAAAAAAAATATTGGGCTATTGTGTGCGGCAAGCCCGACCCGATGCATGGTGTGGTTAAAGCACCACTTGTGAAAAAGAATAGACCAAGCGGAGATGGCGAAGCCGTTTTCGTTGACCAAAAACAAGGGAAAAAAGCTGTTACAAATTACCATGCCATTAAACCTTTTGGTAACTTTTGTTGGGTTGAATTAAAACCCCTCACAGGCCGCACCCACCAGCTTCGCGTACATATGTTACATATAGGAACCCCAATTCTTGGGGACCTAAAATATAGTTGCCCGAAAGAATATGCGAACCATCCTCTTCATCTTCATGCACGCTCTCTCACCCTTACAACAATTGACGGTAATGTAATGACTTTCGTAGCCTCTCCACCATCACATTTTGAAACGACATTACAAAGACATAAAGTTGACTGGGAAAATTATACATAATTTAACGTCTTCTTAAGAAGTCTTCCTTTAAACTTGAAAGTGTAATGAACCCTTTTGAGACATTTCAGGTTTAAAGATGAAAAAAAGAAAATTATGCACACACTGTGTTTCCAGTGAATCTTTTTTGATTTTAATTAGCATTGGTATGTTGCCAGTTTTGATTATAGGTGTTGGGCTTTGGAAATATTTTCAAATGCAGCTAGACACCTTATTGGCAATTGTGCATTACCTATTACCTGTCATTGGTGGGTATTGTTTTTTCCTCATTATATTTGCATTCATAACCTCCTCACTCTTAAAAAATAAACTCAAGAAAATAAGAGATGTTATACAACATTTCGCAAGTGGGCAAATTAACGACGAGATTCCCCAATTTAAAAAAAATAATGAATTTTCAGAAGTTGCACAAGCCTTGATCAACTTACAAAACGTATTAAAGAAAACAAATGTTATTCAGCGGCAAATGCTAAACCTTCACGAAGAAGCTAAAAAGCATATTCCTGCCGCTGACTACACGCCTATGTTTACCCAAAAACTTGACCATCCTTTCAAAAACACGATCAAAAATATGATTGGTGCAGTTAATGAAATGTTTAGTCAGTCTAAGGTTGGGTACGATTTAATACAACAATCAAATCATCGCTCACAATCTCTTCTCACATCATCAGAAGAATCGGCCATTCGTGTGCAAGCAGTTGCAACAGCGGCTGAAGAATTATCAGCATCCATTTCAGACATTAGCCTTAAAGTTGCCAAGTCAGCAACCTCTGCGGCGCAAGCGACCAGAGCAGCAGCCGAAACAGATTTTCGTGTGCAAGGCCTTGCAACGGTTGCCACTAGAATTAGTGACGTTGTCTTGCTCATTCAAGAAATTGCAAACCAAACCCACTTATTAGCACTCAACGCAACTATTGAAGCTGCACGTGCGGGGGAAGCAGGAAAAGGGTTTGCTGTTGTGGCATCAGAAGTTAAAAATCTTGCAAGCGAGACCGCTAAAGCAACAGATGATATTAGCAACCAAGTCGATGAAATACAAAAAGCGACAAAAGAAACAGTGGTGGCCATTCAATTTATTACGGAAATCATTCAAGAAATCAATTTTGTCTCTGGTACAATTGCGTCAGCCATTGAAGAGCAAACCCTTGCCACCCATGATATTGCCAGCAACATACAAACGATTTGGCAAACAACAGGCTCTATTTCTAGTCAAATGAAGAATGTGTTTGAGTCAGGTGACCAATTGGAAAAACTTCTCTACTCAATCACGTCTAATTCTCAAGCCCTAAGCCACCAAGCCGTTATTTTAGATAAAGACTTCAATGCTGAAAATGTAAGCAATTAGCGCTGAGTTAACCATTTCGTCATATTTTGTAAGACTCGGCTCCAAAACAAGCTGAGCTTTTAGATTATCTCCCCATTAAATACAATTTATTTCATAAAAATTCACAACCATAAACATTTTATTAATTTTTATCCATTAGCCTAAAAGTAGAATGATATCACTATAGATATAGTGCGAAAGATATTTGAGGCAAACGTGAAAAAGTATGCATCCCCTATAAGCGTACAAGCAAAAGCATCCAGCATAAAGCATTTCATTTTGATTTGCTTTACAAGCGCATTATTAGGAAATCACCCTACACTTGCGTCCAGCCCAACTGTGAAAAATCAATCTCAAATTCTGGCTGCTGCGCAAAACCAATCTGTATTAGATTCTTTAAATCAAAAGAATTCTAATAATTTAGAAGCTGAAAAAGCGCAAATTAAAACTGCATGCGCATTTGCAGCTTTGAATAGTATCCCCAGTAATTGCTCTTGCACAGGTGCAAACTCAACTGCAACAGCTGTCAGCAATAATATTATGACTAACACAGTCGCCCCCAACAATTCATCACAGGCAATCGCAACACAGCAAGTCCTTACACCGCCCCCAACAGACCCAGATGGAACTCCTGTTATACTTATTGCACCTCTTCCTAATGAACCAATGTCTGATGAATTGCGCATCACTCTTCAAGCCGCACAAAGTGCACAGCAAACGCTACTCGCTCAAAGAACAGCTTTGGAAAAATTAAAAGCAACAATCATTGAAAACCAAAACAAGATAGAATCTGTCCAAACGGAAATAAGCAACAGTCAAAATCAAATTGAAAGCGAAAAACAAACTAAGACTGACTGTGAGAAGAATAAGCGTGACCTTGAAAGTCAAGAAAGACAAAATAAAACACAAATTAAAGCAAGTCAAAAGAGCATTAAAAAATCAGAAAATGAAATAAAAAAAACGACAAAAAGTATAAGCAAATTGCAGCAAGACATAGATAAAATTTCTGCAAAATTTGAAAAAGCGAATGCTGAGTTACAAAAAGCGGAAGATGAAAAGAATGTAGTAGACGCTGAAGATGCCCAGCTTGCAGAAGAGGCTTTGCAAACTCAACAAGACATTGATGACATGCGCAAAATAATTTCAGATGCGGGAAAAAATGCATCCAAGCAAGACAAAAACACTTTGAAGTCTCTTGAAAAAAAGATTGATCAAATTAAAAAGAAGCAAAATAATTCTTCAAAAAAATTACAAGGTAAAAACGCTAAATTAGACAAAGAAACAGCTGAAGCTAATAAAATTGGTCAAAGCCTCCAAAGCAGTCAAGCTAAAATGGAAAGTTTAAATGCTGAAATTGAAAAACTTAATGGAGACTTTAACGCTACAACAGACCAATTAGCTGCAGACAATGAAGATGCCGCTAAAATTAGCGCCGATCAGGCTGCTAACATGCTGTCTTTGCAGCAAGCAAAGGCCAGCATTGACAGCTTACAAAAATTGATTAATCAAAAAAAGAAAGAATCCGATCAAGTAAATGCAGCAATAAAAAGCTTAAACAATCAAAAGGATACTTTGCAAAAGTCTACTGATAAAGCAGAACAGACATTTAATACGCTCACTGAAAAAGTGCAAAGTATACGTGATAAATTACAATCAAGCTCAGCTAATTCGAAATAAGAGTTAAGGAAACATTATATGGCAAATCAGCTTCAAACAAAAACTCTAATCTTAACGTTAACCCCTTATCATCCTTCAACATCTAAGACAATCACAAAGGCGCCTATCATGCAAGCACTTCACAAAGTCACAACAAACAAAATACTGGTCACCGCTATAGCTTCATTAATGTTATCTACTGGTTATGCCACTTCTCAAGAAATGGTCATGACACCTGAAGAGCAAGCCCAAGCTGCTGCTGCGGCCGAGGCTGCCAGAAACAGACAAACTTCTTTATCTGCGGGCATGCTGAATACCCCAGTCGCTGTAGTTAGCAATCCACCGGCTCCTTTGCCTGAAAATATTCCAGCACCTGTGATACCCGCCGCTGTAGTTAGCAATCCCCCAGCTCCTTTGCCTGCAACTCTTCCAGCGCCTGTGATACCCGCCGCTGTAGTTAGCAATCCCCCAGCTCCTTTGCCTGCAACTCTTCCAGCGCCTGTTATACCAGCCGCTGTAGTTAGCAATCCCCCAGCAGAACTTGCTCTGCTCGGTGATATGACAGCACCTATGATGTCTACAATGCCTTTAACAAATCCAGCACCTGTCGCGCCAATGCCATGTGAAGATGACATGCTTAAAGAACAGGCAGCTATGTTAGTGATGCATCTTTTAAATCATCCAGGAAAGCCCATTAAACATCTCAATATTACACCTGCACTATTTCCAAAAGTATTAAAACTTGCGTTAGAAGCACAAACCTCTATCGACACACTAGTTGCAAAACAAGCTTTATCTCATATGACATCCATGCTTGAAGAGGCACAACGTCACCGTTCAGAGTCTACAGATGCAAAAGCAATATGGAGTGCATTAGAAAACCCACACTATGCAAGGCAAAAGTTTTTAGCGCAAGCCATTGAAAATGGAAATGAAAAATTCATTAAGTTTTCCGCACAAAAAATTATTCAAGACTTAGCCCCTGGTGCAATTAACGAAATGCAAGTGCAAGCCGTTATTTCTGCCGCAAAGGGTGCAGCCGTTAGCAAAGAGTCTGGTATGAATAGTCGTAGAGTTGCAAAACAGAAAAATATGCCAAGTGAAGCAATGATGGGGGGGACAAATGAAGAACAAAAGCATAACCCTCAAATGACGTGTGTATTGCCACAAAATTTTGCAGCACTTTTGCCAGCTGGTTGTGTTGCATATTCAGTCAATTACTATGGAAATGATGGTGTCAATAACTTTTCGCATATCAATATTAATGGTCAACTTCAACCCCTCCATACGGGAAAGAACTTTGCAAACGGCCAAATTAAATGGAGCATTACCTACGGATGTCCTGTTGCAAACGCCAATCCTCAAGCAGCAGGTATGCCAATGTCCTCATTCCAAGTTGACACTTTAAATGACTTAAGCTGTGATCAACAAGGGCTTAAACAAAATCAAAGTGTCATTTCAAGCTTTAGCCTTGTCAATAACCAGCTAGTGGCCAACACAACTGCTCAGGCGCCAGTAGTTGCGGCACCAATCATGCAAGCACCAGTGGCATCTGTTGTGCCAATTTCTGGTGGAATGCCAGATAGGTTTGCGCCACCTGCGTCAGTAGCACAATCAGCACCAGCATCTGCCGCTGTTATTGCTGCAAGTGCAAACCAACAGGTGCCACAACAGTAAATTTTATATAGTAGGTTCATTCAGTCATAAAGTAATAGGTCAAATTATGTTCTTCCTTCGTCAACTTTCAGTGAGCTATAAAATACTAAGTATGCTCGCACTTACAGTGCTACCACTTAGCCTTTTCATTTTCATTAATGCCGCAGCCATCAATAAACTTAGTTTCGACATTGAAATGCTTGAAAGTGAACATAAAGGCATACAATTTGTTGATTACTGCCTTAAAAAAATGACAGCAGCCATTACAAATGATACCAAAAATGCTGCACATAAAGAGGCTGATATTGGCGCAGAAAAAATGGCCCATGTGTTGAGGGAAGAGTTGCAACTGCCAGCAAATTTTTTAGTAAATTTAGTGCTACGTTAGAAAAATTTAAAGGTGATCGCTCACAAATACTACAAGCATTAGCGGGAGAATTTGCAAAAATTGGAACGCAGTCACGTCTACTCTATGACCCTGAGGCAAATCGCTTTCTAACTATTGATACAAGTTTGCAAAAAATGTTTGTCTTTTCCACATTAATAGAACGTTTAATTGAAGATATTAATGGTCAAAAAGAAATAGGTAAAAATCTAGTTGGTGATATCAACCAACAAGCGCAGCTTATGCAACAACACTTATCGGTTGCAATGGAAGACGGGGAAGAAACTAAAAATGCCCTCATGCCCATACATGACGAACTTAAAATTTTGATGGGTAAAATTAATTTACTAGCGCAAGGAAAGTCAATTGAAAGTTTAAAACTGACTGCACAAATTGCAGACATTCATACAAGCCTTTTTTCAGTATGGAAAGATATGTGTGATTTCATCACCAATGACCTTCAAAATGACGCTAGCGCAGCACACCACAATAAAAAAACTAACCTGTTCCTTATCTTCATCTTTACCCTCATGGCCTTATTCAGCGCCTATTGGATCGTTAAAACACAACTAGAAGACAAATTTAAAACACTGTTAAACCATATTAATCTTATCCAAAAGGATTCGTCCTTACGCATTGATATGAAAGATGAAGCCGAATATTCAACTATTGCAACAGCCTTTAACCACCTGTTAGATGAAGTTAAGCGAACAATTGCTGATGTAAATAGAGCTAATCTTGCTCAATTAGAAGAAGATATGAGCCGACAACACTTTCAAGCCGAAATTTTTAAAGCGGAACTTACTTATGTTGTGTCAGCCGCAATAGATGGTGAATTATCACAAAGACTTGAATTAGAAGGAAAACCAAGTGACCAAGAAGAACTTGCACAAAACATTAATCATCTACTCAATAGTATTGAAAGTGTCATTAATGATTTCCATTCCCTTTTTGATGCAATGGCAAATGGTCAGTTAACAAGAAGAATTACAGCTGAATATAAAGGCATATTTAATGACTTTAAAGAAAAAGCAAATACATCCCTTGAGTATTTTTGTGACACATTAAGAACAGTCGTTGACACAGCAGAACATGTGCAGACTTCTGCGGTTAAAATGGCTGAGGCTAGCAATACACTCTCTCATCACAGTGAACAACAAGCCCACAACCTTGAAAAAACAGCTGCAAACATGGAAGAATTTTCTGCAACTGTCGTACAAAATACTGATAATTCAAAACAAGTGGCAAAACTTGCGCATCAGTCTTATCAAAGTTTAGTTGCAGGCGGTGAAGTTGCCCAAAATGCTGTAAGCGCAATGAATAGCATAGAAGGCTCTTCTCATGAAATTTTAAAAATCATCGATATGTTAGAAGACATCACCTTCCAAACCAATCTTCTTTCTTTGAATGCTTCCATTGAAGCTGCAAGAGCTGGTGAGGCAGGTAAGGGCTTTGCTGTGGTTGCAGAAGAGGTAAGAAACCTTGCACGCAATTCAGCCGTTTCTTCCAATAGAATCAAAACCCTCATTGCACAAAGCTATGACGAAGTTAAAACGGGTGTGAAATTAGTTGGACAAACCACATCAACACTCACACAAATGCTTTCATTCGTAGCTGAAGTGTCGGAATTATCAGATGCGATTGCTCGATCCAGCCAAGAACAATGCGCAGGTGTAGATGCTATCAATATCAATATGAACTATCTTGATCAAGGAACACAGTCAAATGCCACATTATCTCAAGACTCTAATCAATTGGCCAATTCCCTGCACCAGATCTCAAGTGACTTAATGAATATGCTTAACCGTTTTCAAATCAACTAAACTTATCCATCTAAAAAAAAAGGCGTCACTGCTATGACAAAACATCTTAATAACAAATCCTTTTCAATCTCACAAAAATTGTTAAGCCTTTTCACAGTTTTTGTCATTCCACTTTGTGCGCTTATTTTTTGGAATGCATCCTCCTTAAAACAAAATAAGGATGATTTAGATTTTTTAAAGTCTGAACGCGGTGGCATTCATATTTTTAACAATTTTGTTAATTATTATGCAGATACCCTCAGAAAACTTCAGAGAAATGACAATAAGCTGCCAAGTTTTGAAATAAATGATCAAGATGAGGACTTAAAAATAATTAAGTGGACGCCAGAACAGTTTCAAGACTTGATTAAAAACGTTCAAAAAATGGGTTCTTCTCTTGATACACTTAATTCGATGAGTGATATAGCCGTTTCAATTGGGGCACAATCGCAGCTTTTATATGACCCTGATGCTTTTCGTTATTTACTTATTGATATAAGCTTACAAAAAATGCCAGCCCTCATTATTTTAATCGACAATATGTTTAGAATTGTTGACACAGGGCATCCGTTAGGAACAAAGCTTACCAATATTATTTATGCCATTTCAAAGATTAAACGCCATATGAGAATTGCTGCTGAAAATCAAGAAAACGGCAGTAAGCTTATCAACCCTATCACAGAATCTCTTGACGCGGCCTTAGCGGAGCTCACAACTGATTTGTCAATTTTCAAAACAGAGAGCGCTATTGCGAAGGATAAACTTGTTAAATTTCAAAAAGTAGTGCATACGCAGTGGAAGGAAATGACAAACATTGTCACCACAAGACTGCAAGCCGATATTGACGCACTTGAACACAAACACACCCTGAACATATGGTCAATTATTATTTTATCTCTCCTTACCATACTGACAAGCTATGTGATTGTTTCAATTACCATAGCCATACCCTTTAGAAATTTACTCTCACAAATAGGTTCTATCAAAGAGGACAACAAGCACCGTATTGATATGAAAGAAAACAATGAAATAGGTGTGATTGCGAATGCCTTTAATGATTTGCTTAATTCTGTACAAACCAATATTGAAGACGCCATGAATACTATGTTTGACCATACTTTTCAAATGAAAGAAAATGAAAGAGTGAGCAAAGAAAACGATTTTGAAAATCACTTCCGAGAAGAGTTATCTCAGATTTTCAATGAGGCACGACACGGTAATTTTTCAAGACGCATAACCATTGAAGGAAAGCCAATACACCAACAAAAACTTGCTGTTAATCTTAATGAACTACTTGAAAACTTTGAAAATGTCTTAAAAGACTTTAATAAGCTCTTTCAAAGCGTAGCGCTGGGCGATTTAACACTACGTATACAACGCCCCTATCAAGGCATTTTGCTTGATCTTAAAGTGAATGCGAATAAAATGTGTGAAGAATTAACCTTAATGGTGCAAAAACTGTGGAGGACGAGCGAAATTTTATCACGCATTTCACACCACATTGCCAAAACAAGCACTGAACTTTCATCACAATGTGATGAACAAGCCGTAAGCTTGCAAGCGACAACATCTGCAATTAATGAACTCTATCAAACAGTTGTTCAAAATACCCACAACTCTAATCAAGTCTCAACAATTGCAAAGTCATCCAATAATGCCGTGATCAAGGGTGAACATGTCGCAAGTGAAGCTAAAAATGCAATGCATTCCATCGACAAGTCAGCAAAAGCGATTTTGAAAATTATTGACGTGATTGATAGCATTACCTCACAAACTAATCTGTTGGCTTTAAATGCTTCTATTGAAGCGTCTCGTGCTGGTGAAGCTGGCAAAGGGTTTGCTGTGGTGGCTCAAAAGGTGCAAACACTAGCAGAACATTCAGGCCAGTCTTCCAGCCAAATTAAAGATCTTATCATGCTCAGCAATTCGCAAGTCCAAGAAGGGGTGGAACTTGTTGAACAAACAACCCTTACCCTTGAAGGCTTAAAAGAATTTGTCGTACAAGTTGCCGACCTCCTTGGAACAATGACAGAATCAAGTGAAGAACAATGCCGAAATGTGGCTAACATCACTAGCATCATTAAACGCCTTGACCAAATTACGCAAAGTAATGCCGTTATGTCGCAACAAACAATGGAAACAGCTGATACACTTCGAAAAGAAGCTGACAATTTAATTGTAACCATCAAAAGCTTTAAGACAGCATAAAGTTGGGCAATTTTTCCAGTTGAATTGTCCCTAATTATCCTTAAGGGTAGATATATGCGCATCAAAAAAAGATTTTGCTTTTGGAAAGAGGGTGAGATAATTCATTGTCGTTGCAGTAGCCACTTCATCAAGTGTCAACCCTTTTTCTGTCGCAACAGTTTTTGCAACAAAGGCAGTATAGGCAGGCTCATTCGTTCTTCCACGATAAGGGTCAGGTGCTAAATAAGGTGAGTCTGTTTCAACTAACATTCGATCTAATGGCACATAACTTACAATTTCACGCAACTCAGACGCTTTTTTAAACGTAATGATACCTGAAAAAGAAATCATATACCCAAGGTCAAGGGCTGCACGTGCCAAGCTTTTATTCCCGCTAAAGCAGTGAAACACACCTGTTGTGTCAGAAAAATTTTTAATGATAGATACGGTGTCATCATCTGCATCACGTGTGTGTACAACAACCGGCATCTGACACTGCTTCGCTGCCTGTAAATGGAGTTCAAATGACTTAATTTGTAAGTCTCTAGGGCTCGTCTCATAGTAATAATCAAGCCCTGTTTCGCCAAACCCAACCACATGGTCAAAGTCAGTATAGTATTGTAAGTGTTCAACCAAGCTGTCATATGAAGGGATGTCACCTAGCATTGTAGGATCTGTCGTATCAGCCAATGGTAATGTATGAGCGAGCGTTTCATTGGGGTGAATACCTGCTGTGCAGACTAAATTTTTATGCAGACGGCATAAGTCTAGCAAATCTTTAGTTTGAGAAAGCTGTGTGTTAATTGTCATCATAAAGCGTACACCATGTGCATTCGCATTTTGCATCACCTCATCTAAACGGCCCTCAAACTGCTCATAATTTAAATGGCAATGACTATCCACTAATATAAACTGGTTATCTATCGGCTTTTCAAATAAAGAGTTTAAATTATTCTTCAGCATATACTTCTTCTTTCCTCAGTGGCATTTTTCTCAACACTAAAAAGATTATATCAACTTTAACAATAAATAAAAGAAATACTCGCATACCTGGCAAAGTCTTGCTGTCAATGATTTCAGGTGATTAGCTAACGCAATTCCCACATGCACAAAATCACTAAGCCATAGGGCATGCGATTGTAATGCCTGACGTTTAGCTTTTTACTTATAATCTGGTTTAGGCTTAGTTGTCTTTCATATCGTAATCCCTTCACTTGAGTCTCATTTCTGTAACCAAATTATAAGGGATCCGCTATATGATACCTATATCAAATGGATTTGTATTGAAGGCACTGCCATAAAAAAACATGGGACCCCATTGGTATGGAAAAAGCCACACTTGATATGGCTTAAACTTTTTGAACATGCATAGGGTAGGTGAGGTAATTGCTGTAGAACTGGGCTTTCAAGAGAGAGAGTTCAAGAATGAAACGGTTAAATATCAGTGAGATACTGGCCATAGCCCCCTCTGTGAAAGTAGTGAATGACTGAAATAAGCCAGGCTAACTTGTTGACTTTAATTTCACCCCTTAATGTGAGGCAGTACTTTTCCATTGCGCTAATAAACCAAGGCCAACCAGTGCTGCTGTTTCGGCGCGTAAAATGGTGTTGCCAAGACTAATGGTATGAAGATTTGTAAACGTATGTAATAAGTCTCTTTCGGTTTTAGAAAATCCACCTTCGGGCCCTGTTATCAAATTAATGGGTTTTTGTGTGTTAAGTGCCGAAAGTGAGGTGGTAAGGTGTGTCAAAAGGTTAGGGGAAGAGGGGCTTCTTTCAAGGGCAATAAAAGTCAGGTCTTGTGATTGATTGTAGTGTTGTAGAATATCTTGAAAGGCGTGAGGGGGAAAGAGTTGAGGGAGGTCAAGTCGTTCGCACTGTTGGGTGGAGCTTTTAAATTGTTTTGTTATTTTACTTAAGTTAGGGGTGTACTTTTGTGCATATTGTGTAATAACGGGCACAAATTCTGTGACGCCAAGTTCCGTCCCTTTTTCATATAGGTATGAATTCGTGTCTTGTTTTAAGGGGGCAAATATCAAACGAAAAGGGGCTTGTTCTGCTAGGGGACCGTCAATTTGTTTGGTAACGGTGCCAACACACTTTTGTTTGTCGATGTGTGTTAAGGTAACTTCAAATTCGCCTAGGCGTTCATTAAAGATATGAATTTTCTCACCGGTTTTTATTCTCAACACGTGTCTTAAATAATGTGCATCATCACCATCAATCACAATTTGGTTGTCATCGCTATTGAATTCACGATAAAGTCGTGTCATGTTCATCCTCTTACTTAATCTAGGTGTGGTTTTGTCAAAGACTCTTTTAGCATATATACAGCTCATGCGCCTTTCAAGGCCTATTGGTAGCATTTTATTGTGGTGGTCATGCGTATGGGGCATACAATTTAGTTATAAGTTTAACCCAGCCTTGACATTAGTGGATGGTTTTAAGATGTTGGCCTTAACTTTTGTTGGGGCAGTAGCGGCAAGAAGTTTAGGTTGCATTATCAATGACCTGGCTGACAGAAAAATTGACTGCCATGTGGAGCGTACAAAAAACAGACCCCTAGCGTGTGGCGCGCTTAGCATGCGGCAAGCCTTTACTGCCGCAGCCTTTACCTTATTGATATGTCTACTTGTTTGGCTGAACCTTCCTGCTCAAAGTCGAATCTGGTGTTGTATTGGTTTGGTTCTGCTGGTTGTATACCCCTTTATGAAACGTTATACGTACCATCCTCAAGTTGTGCTTGGCTTTGCATTTTCAATGGGTATACCCGTAACATTTACCGCCTTAAGTCACACGAATCCATTTTATAATTTACCTTTGCCAGCACTCTTCTTATGTCTCACCAGCATCTGCTGGATTGTTGCCTTCGATACAATTTATGCCTTTCAAGACATTAAAGATGACGAAAGTGTGGGGGTAAAGTCAACTGCAAGAGCGTATCACAATCACCCTAAACTTGCATTGGCAATTTGGTATATGATAGGTGCGTTCGGTTTGTTGATGCACAATATGACCCTAGACCCACAGCACCATATAAGCGCTGCAGCTTTTCAAATGAACTTGATTGCATATATGAGTTGGGTGGTATTAGTGCTCTGGAAGGTCGATGTTTCAAGTCCTCAAAGCTGTTTGTTTTGGTTTAAAGCCCATGCAAAAGGTGCTGTTTGTCTTTTATTAAGTTAGTTTTAACTTGTATGGCCTCTTGATGCGTTTTTCGTCAAGATGCTTTCTAAAAGAGATGGGGAATTAAAGCATGTGCCGCATTTGTAATGGCATCAATCGTAATAGGGATTCCATTATCGCACGCAAAACGAATATCGGCAGATAAGGGGATTGCACCCAGGAAAGGTATTTGTTTTTCCACTGCTGTTTGCTTGGCTCCTTGGGTTGAAAACACAGGGGTTTCATGCCCGCAATTGGGACAACAAAACATTGACATATTTTCTAGCAAACCTAAAATTGGCGTGTTGAGTTTTTTAAACATCTCACAAGCCTTTAAGGCATCTATCAAAGCCATATCTTGTGGTGTAGACACAATAATTGCACCGCTAATATCAAGCTGCTGCGCAAGTGTGAGGTGCACATCACCTGTGCCAGGTGGGGTGTCTATAATTAAAACATCAAGCGCGGATTGATGGCTCCAGTCGACTTCAAACAGGAGCTGTTGAAGTGCGCCCTGCACCATGGGGCCGCGCCATATCACAGGCTGGTCTTGATTTAATATATACCCCATCGACATTAAAGCAAGGGTATGTTTGTAGTGGGGGATAAGCCTCTTATCACTCGTAACGTCTGGCTTACTGTTAATTTGTGTCAACACACTTAAAGAGGGGCCATAAATATCAGCATCCAAGAGGCCAGTTTTAAGGCCTAAGCGACTTAAAGCAAGTGCCAGATGATAAGCCACAGTAGATTTACCAACCCCCCCTTTGCCAGAGGCGACAACAATTGTATGGCGCACCCCAGGAATTCCTCTTTTTCCAGTATTGGATTGTGGTTCTTTTTGTGCCTCTTTAACTGGCGTCGTATTATTGACGGCTAAGGTTGCTCTTGCTTTTGTGTTTGCAAAAGGAGCTTGTGTGCCCGTAAATCCTATATGAATTTGGTGCTCCTCATATTGAAAATGCGTGCGTAACTGTTTTGATAATTCATTTCTTATATGGTTGAGCGTGGTGATGGGTTGTTTGTCAATGTCCACCAAAATCATGACTTGTGTGGGCGTTGACGTATTATGACTATCCTCTTCTGGTAAAGTGATTTTGCAAGATGTTACCTTCAACTCTGGGCAGCTCAGTTCTATTGATAAGTCCTTAACCCATTGTTCAATTTGTGCAACAGTCCTTTGGGTTAAGCTTGGCATATCATTCAGCTTTCTTAAGTATTTAAACATGAATTTAAAATTGTGTTTATTTTGAACCTTTGGTAATGCGTTCAATTTCACGCGTCACCATTGTTTCTACCATTGTTGGTAAATGATTATCTAGCCATGATTTAATCATTGGCTTGGCAATTTCATAAAACACTTGGTCTAAGGTGAGTTTGTTTGAAATGACAGAGGTATTATCTTGTGCCAAAACAGTTTTACTTTGTTCAACAGCACTAGACAATTTTTCAAATGAAGCCAGTGTAGATGTTAAAACAGTTTCTTCTAACAGCGATGTATCTGCATTGCTTTGAGATGTCGTCATTGTGACTTTTTCAGTTGTTTGCATAACGTTTACCCCTTGTGAAGGTGTTTGAAAATGTGCGGGTGAGGGCTGTTGTGTAGGAACGGGCGTTTGCTCAACAGGAGTTGTTTGAGAAGTTTGAGGCGCTGGTGTCGTCGGGGCCATTCCCGTTCTTGCATTGGGGTGTAACCTTACCACATCACTTTCTTTAAAGTACATATCTTGAGAAAGGGTAGATTCAATCGTACTTGGGTGGGACGAGCTTTGTGTTTTTGCCACGCCAATAGGGTTTAATAAATCATGTAAGGGGGCTGATTTCAGTGAGGGCTCAGTTGTGGCAGATTGAAACTTTGTTTCAGCCGTTGAATGCTGTGTTTGTGGGTTTGCGTAAGTGCTTTGTTGACTAAAACCATTGTAGGGCATAGAAGCTGTGGCTGGTTTTTTAGCTGCTGCTTCTTCAGGCGCTACAAATCGTCTGATAGAGGCTAAAATTTCATCCATCGTCATTTCTTGTTCAGTATTTTCATCATTACGATATGCGCTCATTACATGTATCCCTCGTGAAGTTGTTTAAATTATACTACACCTAAAAGGACTTACACTTCAATTATGAAATGGTTAAGAAAAGGCTATCCATTGATTTTATTATTTTTGGTCTAGCTTAAATTCAATTCTTCTATTTTTAGAACGGGCCATTTCATCAGCCCCTTTGTCTACTGTTTGAAATTCCCCAAAACCAGCCGCCACTAAGCGTTCTTGTGAAATGCCACGGCTGACTAAGTATTTAACAACGGCAATCGCCCTTGCTGAGGACAGTTCCCAGTTAGATGGGTATTGTGAATTTTTAATTGGCAGTGAGTCGGTGTGTCCATCCACACGCAAAATCCATGAGACAGTTTTTGGAATTGTTTTTTCAATTTCTTTTAAGGCATTAACAAGGGCATCTAAACTTTTTTTACCCTGACCACCTAGGTCAGCAGAAGCTTTATCAAACAATACCTCTGACTGGAAAACGAACCTGTCACCAACAACGCGCATATCTGTTCTGTTACCTAAAATTTTAAGTAGACGTGAGAAAAATTCTGAACGGTATTGATCTAAGGCATGCAGTTCGTTTTGTTTGTTAAGGGACGCTTCTAATTTATCAATTTTGTTGCGCAAAACCAGTTGTTGTTGGTCCCCTTGTTTTATTTGTTCAGACATACCTCTAAATTGCTCTAGGTGTTCTTGCAATGTATCATTGAAGCGCACCATGAGTTGATTCATTTTATGATTGGTATTTTGATGCGCTGTTTCAAAGATACGAACAGCTTTTAAAAGGGCTGCTATTTTATCTTTCATTTCTTGAATTTGCTTAGGCTTTGTAAGGTCTTGTGTCAGGTTGTCTTTGTCAACAGGTACAGACAAGCTCTCTTCATAGCCTGACAACTGATTATTAAGATCTATGACAAGATCATCTAATGATTCTGACTTTGTAAGCAAAGACTGATTGAGTGTTTTTTGATCCGTAACATTTCTTTGCAGCAGTTCAATCTCTTTTTCTAGTTCATGAACATGCTCTTCTTTTCCATTTAAAGCTTCTGTTAGGTAGAGTTGTGCGACCACAAATGTCATCAGCACGAAGACAATAACCATTAAAACCGTTGCCAGTGCGTCAACGAACCCAGGCCAGATATCGAAAGAATGTGAAGATCTTTTATAGAACATAAAAATATATATTTATTTCATTAGATGTGTTAACCCACTTTCACTGTAACACATCTAATATCAATTATCTTCTACAGATTTTTAAATAGGTCAACGCAATCTAGCTTTTCCCATGTGAAATGGCCGTCTTGCGTTGTTTGTCTTCCAAAATGCCCAAAAGCTGCCGTTGGTAAATAAATGGGAGCATTGAGGTTGAGGTGTTGACGAATAGAATAGGGGGTTAAAGGAAAGTGCTTTAAGATGATATCATTTACAACTTTTTCAGGAACTTTTCCTGTGCCCTGAAAGTCAACAAATAAAGACAAGGGCCTTGCGATCCCGATACCATATGAAACTTGTAGTAGACAACGTTCAGCTATGCCTGCTGCTACGATGTTTTTGGCAAGGTAGCGTGCCATGTAGGCTGCTGACCTGTCGACCTTTGTAGAATCTTTACCTGAAAATGCACCGCCGCCATGGGGGGCTGCGCCGCCATATGTGTCGACAATTATCTTGCGTCCTGTAAGGCCGCAGTCTCCATCTGGTCCACCAATCACAAATCTTCCTGTTGGGTTAATGAAAAATTGTGTTTGATCCGTACACCACCCTTCAGGCAAGGTTTTTTTAATGAGAGGAATAGCAATGTTTTCTACTTCATTTAAAGAAATATCTGGGTTGTGCTGGGTTGATAACACAATTGTTTTGGCATATTGCGGAACACCGTTTTCATAGACAAGTGTCACTTGCGACTTCGCATCTGGCCCTAATTCGTTGTTGAAATGGTCTTCTCGCGCTTGTTGAAGATTTTCTAATATACGATGCGCCCAATACAAGGTTGCTGGCATATATGTTGGTGTTTCTGTGCAGGCAAACCCAAACATAATCCCTTGGTCTCCAGCCCCTGTTTCAGATTCTTGGTCTTTATCAACACCTTGGGCAATATCTTGTGATTGTTGGTGAAGGTAGTTGTGAAAACTGAGTTTTTCATAGTGAAAACCTTCTTGGTTATATCCCAATTCTTTCACAAACGTCCTTATTTTGTTTTCAATGTCATTCATTACACATGAAGGGCCCTTGACTTCACCTGCAACAATAATACGATTTGTTGTAGCTAATGTTTCAATGCCTGTGTGGGCATTACAATCTTCCTTGAGGTATTCATCTAAGATCAAATCTGAAATTTGGTCACATAATTTGTCTGGGTGGCCACGTGCGACAGATTCACTGGTGAATTCGTATTGTCCCTTTTGAATCATAATGAATATTCCTTTCTGATGGTGCTTTAATGCCATTTATTGCACATAAATTTTAGGATAGGTCGTCTTAATGGCTTTCATTAAGGTGTTAGGAAACACGCCCAAGCCCAAAACTAGCATTGTTAAAATGATGAGAATCACTTGTTCTATCCATTTCAAATCTAACCCTTCAAAGCGCATGGTTGAAGACGTGGGAATGCTTGCAATAATGGAATTGATTTGTGTCGTTACTTTCCCCATAAACACTTTTCTGTATAAAACCAACATGTAAGTTGCGCCAAAGACAATTCCTGTTCCAGCGATAATAGTTAAAATTTTATGCGATTGAAATAAGGCGATAAGGGTTAAAAATTCACCAACGAAGCCAGATGTGCCTGGCACGCCAATGGCCCCTAGCATGATGAGGAAAAATAACACTGCATATTTAGGCATGACTTTTGTGATGCCCCCATAAATGGCAATGTCACGTGTATGAAAGCGTTCATAGATAATGCCAACACAAAAGAAGAGGGCACTTGAAACAACACCGTGGCTTAGCATTTGAAATACTGCGCCTGTGTACCCTTGCTCAGTAAATGTAAAGATTCCCATTGTCACAAATCCCATGTGCGCAACTGAAGAATAGGCGATTAACTTTTTTATATCTTGTTGTGCCATGGCAGCAAGCGAACCGTATACGATGCTGATAATACTCAGTATTTGCAAAGAGAATGCAAATGTATGGCATGCATCTGGCAAAAGGGGAACAACTATTCTTAAGATACCGTAGCCACCTAGTTTTAACAAAATACCTGCCAAAATCACTGAGCCAATTGTGGGGGCTTGTGTGTGCGCTGTTGGCAGCCATGTGTGAAAAGGAACTAAAGGAATTTTAACAAGCATGGCAAAGATAATCGCTAGGAAATATATATTTTGTGCATGTGGGGTAAGCTTTAGCATTAAGACATCAACTATGTTGGTCGTTCCTGCATCAAACCCTAATTTAACAAAAGCAATCAGCATAAATACGGATGCAAAAAATGTGTATAAAAAGAATTTAAAGCAGGCATAAATGCGGTTTTCACCACCCCATAACCCTATGATTAAAAACATAGGCACTAAGACACCTTCGAAACAAACGTAGAACAAAACCAAGTCAAGGGCACAAAATACCCCAATCATAAAAGTTTCCAACAGCAAAAAAGCGATCATGTATTCACGCATCCGGTTTACCTGAATAGTAAATAAATAAAGAACACACAAAGGAACAAGTGCAGTCGTTAACAAAATGAAATAAACAGACAGACCGTCAATACCAACATGGTAATTGCAGTGAATACTTGATATCCATTCATAATATTCAACAAATTGAAAATCAGCATTTTTAGAATCAAAATTGTATGTCAGAATACACGCAAGTAAAAAGGTAACACAAGACGCCCATAACCCAACGGCCTTGGCATTATCATCTTGCTGACGTTTGACTAGTAATAAAAACAAGACGCCCATAAAGGGAATTGCCATTAATATACTCAAGAATGGAAACATTATAATTATACCTTTACTTTACGATTCCTTTAAATGGATTGTTATTTATTGATAAGCCATGTGGTTGCTATTAGTAAAACAAGCGCACTAATAATAAATAATGCATAATGGAAGACATAACCTGTTTGAAGTTTGTGATGATAGCTTGAAAGCTTGAGTGAGACTTTCGCAAACAGGTGCGGGCCTGCAACATCTATCCCTTTAGGGTCAGCTGTGTTTGCAATAAAGCTAGCCAGTTTATGAAGTGGGTTTACGATGTTTTTTTCATAAAATTCATCCATAAACCACTTGTTTGTGAAAAATATAAATAGTGGGGTGTTTGGCTCAGTAATTGTCTGTTGTTTCACATATCTGTGATACGCAATAAAGGCCCCAAGTGTTACCAAGCTTAACGCTAGTAATTCCCGCCATAAGGAATGATGGGGAACTTCATTCCCTTTAGGTGTTAATATTCCTGTCCAATTAATTGCATCAGCAGATTCACCAAAAATAAAGTTTCCAAAATAGCCGCTAAAGATGGCCCCAAATGCTAACACAAATAAGGGGACTAGCATGACCAGTGGTGATTCATGCACATGGGCCATGACATAGTCATCTGCCCGCTGTTTGCCATGGAAGACAACAAACATCAAGCGAAGGGAATAGTAGCTTGTCAATACGACAACAAAAATCCCGACAATATAAACAGCAAGATGTTGCTGGTTGTAAATAGCGTTTAAAATAGCTTCTTTTGAATAAAAGCCAGCAAAGAAAGGTGCACCAATAATAGCTAACGTTCCAACCCACATCATCAGATAAGTGAGGGGGATGGCTTTTCGAATACCACCCATTTTTGTAATATTTTGTTCGTCTGACATCGCATGAATGACAGAGCCAGCGCCCAAGAACAAGAGGGCTTTAAAAAAGGCGTGGGTCGCAAGGTGGAAGATCGCGGCTTTATAAGCACCAACTCCGCAAGCACTCATCATATATCCTAGTTGACTACAAGTTGAATAGGCGATGATGCGCTTAATATCTGTTTGGGCAAGCGCTACAGTTCCTGCAAAAAGGGCTGTAAACATGCCAAGCCAGGTTAGCACTTCTTTTGCAAAAGGGGCCAATTCAAAAAGGTAATAAAACTTTGCAACTAAGAAGACACCAGCTGTCACCATGGTTGCCGCATGAATCAAAGCAGAGACGGGGGTAGGGCCTTCCATTGCGTCAGGTAGCCACACATGCAAACCAAATTGGGCAGATTTCCCTGCCGCCCCTAGGATAAGACACAAGCAAATCAGTTCATATATGCCTAAATGAAAGAGGCTAGACACGGTCTGTAAGGCAACTTGTGGTTTGTGGATATTTGCTGATATAACGTCAAAATCTAAACTGCCAAATGCTAAAAATAAAAAGGCCATTGCCAAAATAAGACCTAAGTCACCTATACGATTTACAATAAAGGCTTTGTTGGCAGCAAGACCTGCTGTGCGTTTTTCATACCAAAAACCAATCAGAAGATAGGACGCTAAGCCGACACCTTCCCATCCAAAAAAGAGTTGGACCATATTAGGGGCTGTCACTAACATCAACATCATGAATGTGAAAAAGCTCAAATAGCCCATAAAGCGTGTTTGCGCAGCGTCATGTGCCATATAGCCTAATGAATAAATATGCACCAGCAATGACACTGTATTTACAACAACAAGCATAACTAATACTAAAGGGTCAATGTGAATGCCAATATTTAATGAAAGACTTCCAACTTTAAGCCAATTCATCAAGGTGAGAGTGGTTATCAAGCTGCCTTTGGTCTTAAAGCACAAAATTAAGGTTGACAAAAAGGCTACTGACATACCGCACAAAGCGGCTGAAAGAGACGCTACTTTGTTTTTTAAAAGGAGCATGCTCAGTAAAAAGCCAACCAATGGACCATAGACAGAAAATATAAGAAAACTATCAACGCTTGTCATGACTGTTCTTTCTTTTAACAACTAAATTGATGTGGGTAAGATGTGTGTTTAAAACAAGTCATCATATCACTTCCTTTGTGTAAATCTCATCTGGAATATGTTTTAAATCTTCTACTTCTATATTTTGTCTTTGCCTAAAATAGCTGACCAAAATGGCAAGGCCAATAGCAATTTCAGCTGCCGCCACCGTTAAGATAAACAAGGAAAAGACTTGCCCCATCATATCTTTTAAGAAAGATGAAAAAATTACAAAGTTTAAATTCACGCTCAGTAAAATCAATTCGATTGACATGAAAATGGTGATCAGGTTTCTTCTGTTGAGAATAACACCCAATATACCAACAAAAAATAATATAGCTGCGACCATTAAAAATGCGTGTATGCCAATTTCCCTCATGAGTTCACCTCGCTATGAGTGGTGGACTGTTGAAAGAGATATGCTTGTTTTGAAATGCCCTTTCCTATTTCAGGTGATGTCAAAACGAGTGTTGATTTGGGGTCTCTGTGTAATTGTTGAGACGCTGACTGTCGTTTGAAGTCACGCTTTTTCTTATCATCCATCGTAAGAACAATAGCGCCAATCATTGCAACGAGTAAGACATATCCGGCAATCTGAAAGTTTAAAATAAAATTTGTGTAGATAATTTGTCCAAGTGCAGCAACGTTTTCAACCCCTCTTGGTCTTGGAAATGCTAATAGATCCGGGGCTTTTGATGAGGCTTGGTAATAAAAACAAATCAGACACACCTCTACTAGTAATAATGCACCTACACTTAAAAGGGCCGGCAGGTGTTTTCCAAATGTCTTTTTTAAGGCCGGAGCTTTAAGATCCAGCATCATCACCACAAATAAAAATAAAACGGCAACAGCACCAACATAAACAATCATAATAACGAATGTTAGAAACTCAGAACGCATTAACAGCATTAAGATAGCCGCATTTAAAAAGGCAACAATTAAACTTAACGCACTATAAACAGTGTTTCTCAGCAAAATAACACCAAGTGCTGATGTAATCAGTATTGCTGAAAACAGATAAAAAAAGATAGCTGTAAACATATATCCCTAAGCCAAGATACCCATATTCACTAAAGCATACCATGTGAATTAAGATTTGCACTAGTTTATAAATGCTTTTTGATAAAATTTTATCGTTCAGTGTGAGCGTTGAAATTTAACAATGAAAGGAAATAGGGTCAAAGGCTTGCTCATCTAGTGAAAGCATGTGTATAGGCATGGCGTGCTGGGTAAAATATTGGTCTCTCCAAGTTTGTGCCATTTGGCTTAAATTTTTATCAACTAAGAGATGTAGATCTTGACTGTATTCTATGACGAGTCTATTTAATGCTTGCACCAATTGTAGGAAGTATTTATCCCAAGAATGTTGAGATTGTGAGGATGATACGTCAGAAGTGTTTTGTGCATTGAGCCACCCTAACAGACTTTCAATTAAACTAAAGGCGCGTTGATAATTGTATGAAAAATTTTCAAAGTCTTTTTTTTGACGACTCGATTCCGCAGCGTTGACAAACGTATTGATTTTGGTAAATAAAAAAGCAACTTGAAGTGCAGGGGCTTGTGTGAGGGGATTGTCTCTTGTGCCGGAAGCTGTATACATACGAAGGGGTCCTTTAAAAATTATCATTAAAACGATAGCCGTAAGCGCTATTGTTAGTCTTGACTATAACAATCAACAGTTAAAAAATAGTGTAAGTTTGTAAATATATTTTTACTGCAGGGTGGTGGTATGTCTAAATTACCTTAAGTTATCCACAAGCACGTTCAACATACACAGTTGAGTCTTATGAGGGGCTGAATGATGAATAATTAATGACAAACCCATAAAATGCAAAGGGTTTGAGTGTGGTTATTTTTTAAGCACAAGGTGTTTATGTCAGGATTTCTCTGGCTGTTAACACATTATTAACTTTTTATCCACAGACTTATCCACAGGTTTTGTGGATAACATTTCTTCATGTTTAGTGAAAATTTTCAAATCTTTAAAATTTATTAACATTTTTTTCATTTTACCCCTAGCCAGATGACGCGATCCCCTGTATAAAAAAGCAAAGGGAAAATTTTAACGTCTTGGAATTAAAAAATTTATGAAACGTACAATGTTGAATTGCTTGCTTACAGCGGCCGTTATATCTGTTAATCTCACTGTTGCTAATGCAGCTCCGCTACAAGGTATTCGTATCGAAGGAAATCAGCGAATAGAATCTGAAACAATTTTGTCATATGTGCCAATCAAAAAAGGCGAGGAATTTTCAGATGACAAACTAGATGAAACACTTAAGTCACTTTATGCTACAGGGTATTTTATAGACATTAAAGTTGAACGCCAAGGCAATCTCATGCACATTCATCTTGATGAAAACCCAGTCATTAATAGATTATCTTATGAAGGAAACTCAAAGCTTAAAGATGAAATTATCGAACAAGAAATTAAACTTCGTCCACGTGAAGTGTTAACCCGTGCTAAAATTCAAGATGCACAGCAACGTATGCTTGAAATTTATCGTCGTATGGGGCGTTATGGTGCAACAGTAAACCCGAAAATTATTAAGCTGCCACAAAATCGTGTGGATCTTGCCTTTGAAATCAATGAAGGTGATGTCACAAACATCAGAAAAATTTCTTTCGTCGGTAATAAGGCTTTTACGTCTACAGTACTGGAAGAACAAATTAAAAGCAGGAGGGCAAAATGGTATCGTTTCTTTGCGAATGATGACATTTATGACCCAGATCGCTTCACAGCAGACCAGCAAGAAATTAGAAAATTTTACTATGACAATGGGTATCCTGATGTGCGTGTGGTTTCAGCCCAAGCAGAATTGAGCCCAGATCAAAAAGACTTCTTTTTAAGCTTTCAAATTGAAGAAGGTGATTACTATGAATTTGGTTCAGTAGATATTTCATCTAAGTTAAAAAATATTAAAATTGATGAGCTTAAAAACGTGGTGACCTTTACAAATGGGGATGAATTTTGTGGTCAACACTTGGAAGCGACAATTTTACGCATGACAGCCGTACTTGGTATGCAAGGGTATGCTTTCGTGCATATTGAACCTATTATCACTAAAGATGCCAAAACAAAAAAAGCGCATGTTAAATTTGAAATTCAAGAAGGCCCGCGTGTCTACGTTGAAAAAATTACATTCGTGGGGAATGATAGAACCCGCGATCATGTCCTTCGCCGTGAAATGGCTGTCCATGAAGGTGACGCTTATAACACAGAAACAGTCAAAGCTTCTGAACGTCGTTTAAGGAACCTTGGATACTTCAAGAAGGTAGATGTGGAAACGGAACCTGGCTCAGGGCCTGACCAAGCACATATTATTGCTAAAGTTGAAGAACAACCAACAGGTGAAGTTGGTTTTTCTGGTGGTTACTCAACACTGGATGGTCCGTTGGTTAATATTAAGTTCGTTGAAAGAAACTTAATGGGTACTGGGCGTGTATTTAGCTCTGATCTTTCATTAGCTAAAAAACGTCAAGACTTTAATGTTGGTTTGCTTGAGCCTTATTTCCTGGACCGCGATTTGTCTGCCAGTGTCAATGTGTTTAGTACACGTTCCTCACGTTTTTCAGACTTCTCGCACGAACAAACAGGTCTTAAGCTAGGTTTGTCGTATAGACTATCACGTTATATAACACAAAACGTAAGTTACACATTTAGTAAGGAACGTATTAAAAACGACAGGACTGTTTCAAGCCCATATATGGAATCACAAAAAGGTTCAAGCTATGTGTCTATGTTAACCCATGAAATAGGCTACGACCGTCGCGATAGTGCATATAAGACTTCACGTGGATATCGTATTAGCTTAACGACTTCTTATGCTGGTTTGGGTGGAACTGTCAACTACTTACAAAATATAGTTTCACTTGGCTGGTACTACCCTGTTGCGACAGATGTCACCTTTATGATTAAGGGTGAGGCGGGTATGCTCAACAAAATCAAAAGACAGCTTCGCGCAGCTGATAGGTTCAGTCTTGGTGCTAACTCGTTTAGAGGTTTTGAGTATGGTGAAATGGGGCCGCGTGACTTCTGTAAGGATAGCAAATCTCAATATGGTTCATCTTTAGGGGGTACACGTTATTGGACTGGTACAGCAGAGCTTGTTTTCCCAATTGGTCTGCCAAATGAATTTGGTGTCAGTGGCGCCATCTTTACCGATGTTGGTTCCTTATGGAGGGTTGGTGAAGAGCAACAGCGAAAAGGTGCCGATGGACATCAACATACACCACATTCAGATCAACACAATATTCGCGTTTCTGTGGGTGCTGGTATTTCTTGGGATTCACCATTTGGACCTTTAAGTATTGACTATGCAATTCCGGTTCGTCGTAAAACCTTTGATAGGGAACAACGTCTCTTAATAGGGTTTTCTACAAGATACTAAAATATAAATGATTAAGCATTGAATAGATTGATGAAATTTAATTTTTTTTTAACTTCTTACAAACAGCTTGTTATAATAGGATGTGTTGGTATAGCCTTTGGTTATGCCGCACATTCTTTTTTACAAAAGCCAGTTGAGCGCTTAAGAGTCGCGGTGATTGATGGTGAACGTCTTAAAAGTGAAGCTGTGCCTTTTGCAAAGGTGAAGCAGATTATAGATGTTGAAATTGAAACGGTGAAAAGGGATTTTCTTCCCTATTCAAATGCATTAGAACAAACATTCGACGCTATAAAAGCTGAAAAAAATACAGCAAAGGCGCAAAAGAAAAAAGAAGCTTTTGACAAAAAACGTATTGAGACTGAGCAAATATTTTTAAAGAAACAAGAGTATTTACAAGAAATACAAAATTATTTTTCTCAACTCCTAAATGACAATGTTTTGCAGATTATTACAAAATTAGCAAAAGAGAAAAATATAGAAATTATTCATAACAGATTTGTCGATGATAAATTACTAGTTTTTTACAATTCAAATGAATTAGATGTCACCAATGAAGTCATTCACCGCTTAGAAAAAAAGCTATCAGATATAAAAATTCCAAAGGAAATTCTTTCAAATGGTAAGAAGTAATTTTTTTCCACACACAAAAAACATCACCTTAAAGCAAATTTATGATATTTTAGATTTATCACCCCCAGAAGTAACTGATTTGTCGCAAACTTTTAATGGCCTTAATTCTTTAAGTGAGGCAAGCCAAAGTGAGATTGCTGTTTTACATAATCCAAAGTATGCAAAAGATGCTATGCATTCATCTGCTGGGGTTTGTATCACAACAGATGCTCTAGCACATCGTGTTGGCCCAAACTGCCATGTCATATGCCATGCAACACCCTATCGTGCATATGCAAAGGTGGCAAATTATATGTTTGCTTCCCCTGAGCTTTTATCTTCAATGATTCATCCCACTGCAGTTATCCACTCCACTGCCATCATTGGTGAAAACTGCCAAATTGGACCTTATGTTGTGATTGAAGAGGGTGTGAAAATTGGTGCACGCACTATTATTGAAGCACACACACATATAGCGTCCCATGTCATCATCGGAGATGATGGGTATGTAGGTTCTGGGGTTACCATTTCACACAGTATTATAGGTTCAAAAGTTTTTATTAAGCCGGGTACACGCATAGGCCAGCAAGGTTTTGGTTTCCATATGGATGAAAAAGGCCATTTTGATGTGCCCCAACTTGGTATTGTTGAAATAGCCAATGATGTTCAAATAGGATCAAACGTTTGCATTGACAGGGGTAGTTTAAAAAATACCGTTATTTGTGATGGTGTGAGAATAGATAATCTTGTGCAAATTGCACATAATGTATATATTGGACCTATGTGTGTAATTGTCGCTCAGGTTGGTGTTGCTGGCAGTACGCGCCTTGGTAAGTTTGTTGTGCTAGCAGGTCAAGCTGGTTTAGCAGGGCACCTTAATATAGGCGATCATGTGAAAGTCGCAGCTCAATCTGGGTTAATGCGGGATGTTGACGCCGGTCAAACGGTTGCTGGCACACCTGCTGTGCCTGTAAGAGATTGGCACAAACAAACCATTTTGCTACAAAAATTACTTAAGGAGAACAAAGATGGCGCAAAGCACACTGGCACAAGTGATACAAACAACGGATGAGGATATAATGGAGACTGCAAAAATTCACGTACCAACATTAACAATAACTGAAATTCAAAAACTTATTCCGCACCGTTATCCCTTTTTGTTGGTTGATAGAATACAAGATATTGAACTTGGCCAAAGCGCTGTTGGTGTGAAAAGTGTGACGATGAATGAATGGTATTTTCAAGGTCATTTCCCTGATCACCCCGTTATGCCAGGTGTCTTAATTGTAGAGGCTATGGCACAAACTGCAGGTGCATTGGTTGCAAAGTCATTGCAAATGATGAGTGAAACAACTGCTGATACAAAAAAAGATGAAACACCTATGGTTTATTTCATGTCGATTGAGTCGGCCAAATTTAGAAAACCTGTAACACCGGGTGATGTTTTACATCTTAAGGTAACAAAAGAAAAAAGCCATGGTTCCGTTTGGAGATTTAAAGGTGAAGCTTATGTTGAAAACACACGCGTGAGTGAAGCTAGCTTTATGGCTATGATTGTAAGTGAAAAAAAATAAGCGAAGAGTATGATGTCACAAGAAATTCAGACCAACGATAATATTTTTAACAAGAATGCCTTCGTTCACCCAACAGCTATTCTTGAAGAAGGTGCAACCATTAGTGATGGTGTCTATGTGGGCCCTTACTGTGTCATTGGAAAAGACGTTGTTTTAAAAGACAGTGTACGCCTTGTTTCACATGTGTGTGTAGCAGGGTTAACTACTGTTGGTGAAGGAACAATTATTTACCCTTTTGCTTCTATTGGCCACCCCCCGCAAGACCTAAAGTTTAAAGGTGAACCTTCAACTGTTGTGATTGGTAAAAATAATACGATTCGTGAATATGTAACCATCCAGCCCGGTACTGAAGGTGGGGAGATGACAACTGTCGTGGGTGATGGGTGCTTGTTGATGG
>CAYZJC010000002.1:29713-49038 GCA_964478775.1 uncultured Verrucomicrobiales bacterium
TAAAGTTGGAAATAATATTGTGCTTGCGAACTATGCAACACTGGCAGGTCACGTACAGGTAGATGATAATGTTGTTATTGGTGGACTTAGCGCCTTTCAACAACGTGTACGAGTTGGAACTTCTTCTATGATTGGCGGGATGTCTGGTGTTGAAAAAGACGTTATTCCTTATGCTTTAGTAATGGGGGATAGGGCGCATCTTCATGGGCTTAACCTTATTGGGCTTAGAAGACGTGGTATTTCAAATGCCCATATTCAACAAATTCAAAGTGCTTACAGAACAATATTTGAAGAGCATCACGATAAGTCACTAGCTGAACGCGTTCAATTAGCAAAGGCACAATTAGATAAGGATAATCCATTATCTCAGCAGTTCATTGACTTTATTGAACATGACTCAAGGCGACACTTTTGTCTGCCTAAAACCAAGCACTAAATCTATTTCATTATCCATTTTATAAGAAAGTGACTCTCATGAAAGGTCCTATTGTTCGTTTTGCACCCAGTCCAACGGGTTATCTCCATATCGGGGGGGCTAGAACAGCTTTATTTAATTGGTTGTTTGCAAAACATCACAAAGGGCAATTTTTACTGCGGATAGAAGACACTGACCAAGAACGTTCAACCCCGCAAGCTGTTCAAGCTATATTAGATAGTCTTAACTGGCTTGGCTTACATCACGATGGTGAAGTTATTTTCCAGTCGAAACGTTTTGCACGCCATGCTGAAGTTGCACATGAAATGGTTGAAAAAGGCCTGGCTTACTATTGTTATTGCAGTGTTCAAGAAGTAGATGCAATGCGAGAAGAGGCAAAAACCAAAGGTTTGCCACCAAAATATAATGGGTTTTGGCGTGACCGTGATCAATCGCTTGCTCCGAAAGATGTTAAGCCAGTTGTTAGGTTTAAAGCACCTCAAGATGGACAAACCGTCATACAAGACCTTGTTCAAGGTGATGTTGTCATGCAAAATAAACAAGCGGATGACTTAGTTTTACTGCGTTCTGATGGTACCCCCACTTATATGTTATCAGTCATTGTCGATGATCACGATATGGAAATTACGCATATTATAAGAGGGGACGACCACCTCACGAATGCTTTTAGGCAAAAGCAAATGTATGATGCCCTAGGGTGGAAGGCGCCTGAATTTGCTCACATTCCGTTAATTCATGGGCCAGATGGGGCCAAACTTTCCAAGCGTCATGGGGCTTTAGGTGCTGAACAATATAAAGAAATGGGGTATTTGCCACAGACCCTATTGAATTATTTGTTGCGTTTGGGTTGGGCGCATGGTGATGAAGAAATTATTTCCATCGATAAAGCCATTGAATGGTTTGACTTGCCCGCAGTTGGAAGGTCACCATCACGTATGGACTTTATGAAGCTTAACCATGTGAATGCACATTATATTCGTCATTTTGAAGACCAAGTTCAATTGACTAACCTTACTGTTCCCTTTATTGAAAAGAGAATTGAACGTTCCTTGACACCTGTTGAGTGTGAGCGCATCACAAAGGGGATGAAAGGCTTACAGGAACGTGCTAAGACAATGCTTGAACTTGCAGAAGGCTGTGAGGTGTATTGCGATTTGCCATTAGATTTTGATGAAAAAGCCTTAAAGTTTTGTACCCCACAGTCACAGGATATTATAAAAGCATTACTTCTTGACCTTGAACCCATTGACTTTACCCATGACAATTTAGAAGAAACGATTCGGGGCTTTGCTGAGAAAAATGAAATGAAGCTAGGTGTTGTTTCACAAGCTTTACGTGTGGCAATTACAAAGCGCACCATTTCACCTAGTTTGTTTGAACTCATGGCAATTTTACCAAAGGGCGATGTGATTAAGAGATTGCAAACGTTTTTGGTTTTGGATTTTACATCTATATACTAAAAAAGAAAGACAGAACTTTGCAATTTCTATATGAATTGCGTATGATAGGTTAGGTTTTATAAAGCAAGGTGTTGACTTATGCATCCATTTATTGTTTCAGATTGTGCAAAGGCACGCGTTGCCTCCATGTTATCTCAAGAAGAACCCTCTTCATTTTTTAGAATCAGTGTCATGGCTGGTGGGTGTTCAGGTTTACAATACACTTTTACCATCGACCAAACCCTCACACCAGATGACCTTTTTCTTGTTGACACAGAAGATGGTAAAATCGTCATTGATGATATTTCTCTTGGATTTGTTTCCGGTGGCGTTTTAGTATTTGAACAAGAACTGGTTGGTTCAAAATTTGTCATTACCAACCCTAATGCGAAAATGGGATGTGGTTGTGGTAAGTCGTTTTCTGTTTAGGTGAATTGAATTTTTAATGTCTTTGCGTGTTTTTTCAAAATCTCTATTAATTTCTGCAAGTTTTTTTTCTGTTGTATCTGTTACTGAGGCAAAGAATATCACAACAAAGCCACCCCTCAAAATTTCAGCAAATGAAATCTTGATTAACCCTAAAAAAAAGCAGATTGTGGCTATGGGGCAAGTGAATTTGCTTCAAGAAACTGATAGTGGGCAACGCACAGTTGAATGTGACCGTGTGATTTTTGACCAAACAACGGGAGTTATCAAGGCGAGTGGGTTGAACGGTTCCCCTATTAAGCTTACACAAGCCAATAGTGATATTTTTTATGCAAAGGAATTAGAGCTGGCATCAAACATGTCGGCTGGTGAAATGCATGAAATTGTTATTAAAAGGGTTAATCATTCAACATTGACGAGTCAAAGGTTGAAACGTGCAGATGCAAACGGTACTGTTCTATATCAAGCAGACTATACTGCATGTCAGTTTTGTGAAACCCAAAAGCCCTTATGGAAATTGTGTTCGGCTGAAGTTGAACATGATGAAAATACGCAGACTATGACTTATAAAAATGTTGTTTTGCGTATAAAAGATGTGCCTGTTTTATATTCGCCTTATTTTTCACACCCAGACCCTACAGTGAAAAGAAAGTCAGGCGTCTTGGCCCCTACATTTGCAAGAAACACGGACCTTGGTTATGTTGTGAGTGTGCCTGTCTATTATGTCATTTCCCAAAGTCAAGACTTAACAATCACCCCGTCATTTGCCAGTAAAGAACTTGGAATTATTCATGGTGAATATCGTAATCGTTTGCACAATGGCAATTTTGAATTAAGTGGGAGTTATACCCGCTCACAGCATGTTAATTTGTATAAGCCATATGTGTCAACGACAGGTAAGGTTGAAACACCTGGGCGTGATCGTTGGAACTTTAAGATTGACACGAATAAAGATATTAATGATCAAAATAGGTTTTTAATGTCTTTGAATAAGGCGAGTGATACGACGTATTTATCAC
Source organism: uncultured Verrucomicrobiales bacterium (assembly GCA_964478775.1). GTDB lineage: Bacteria > Pseudomonadota > Alphaproteobacteria > Paracaedibacterales > CAIOTO01 > PNMQ01. The sequence continues at coordinate 33,034 of CAYZJC010000002.1, forward strand.
GTTATGCGCTTGTGCGTCAGACTCCGTTTGTGAACCACAACACCAACCTGAGGTCTAATATAGCCTGGCAATTTTATGACAAAAATACATACGCGGATGTAGAGTCTCTTTATTTTCAAACAGATGCGCAAGAAACAACCCCTTCAGTTTTGCCCAAAATAACTCTAAGTCACCAAGCACCTGCCCCTCATGTGGGGGGGGTATGGGGATTTGATACTAATTTTTTAGCCTTACTCAGAGATAAAGAAGTCATAGGTCGAGCCGGAACCAGAATGTTTAGAGTGTCACAAAGGTTACATTACAGACGTGAAGATGTTATTTCAAATGGTCATATCATCAGTTTTCGTTTAGATGGGCGAATCGATTATTATGTAATGAAAAAATACTATGATACACATGCTCAATTTGAAAATCCTAAAACGAGGAAAAACAAAACCCATTTAAGATTCTTTCCCCAAAGTAGTTTGATGTGGAAATGGCCAATTTATAGAGATTTTGAAACCTCAAGACTGATTATTACCCCTAAAATGATGATTGCTTCGAGCCCTTTAACAATTAACAATCGCCATATTCCCAATGAAGATTCATTGACGAATGAAGTTGATGATTTAAGCATGTTTACCCCCAATAGGTTTAATGGACTTGATCGTGTTGATGCTGGTTCACGAATAGTTGTGGGGGTGGATTCTCACATGATATTACCAGCAGCACGTAAAATTGGTTTGTTTATTGGTAAAACTTACCGCCTTGATAAACAAATGGTTTTTAATAAGGGCCAGGGGGAGGATGGTAAGTCATCTGACTTAGTGGGGCGATTAAACATTCGCTTCAGTGATATGGTTCAAACGCGTCAGCGTGCAGCATACAGTGCGAACCTTAACGCATTTAGGTATCTTGAAAATGGTTTATTAATAGGCCCTAAACAATTTAAAATGAGTCTAGGCCATGTTCAACTAAATAGTTATGCGTCCCCTAGTGGAAATGCGGTATCTCAAGCGAATCTGCATATTTCCTCGCAGTTTTCAACGCATTGGAATGGGTATGTTGGACAAATTAGAAATTTAAAGAAAAGAGGTGGGGGCGCAATTTTAGGCACTTTCTTAGGGATGCGATATGATGATGAGTGTTTCACAATGGATGTAGGAATTTACAAATCATCTCAGTATGACAGAGATATAAAGCCCGAGACTTCTTTTTTAGTTCGCTTTAACTTTAAAACGCTTTCAGCTTTGACTGTGTCGTCTGCACCAGAGTACCCCACTAGCCCATTAACCGCAGGGTTGTCATAGCAAAGATGTGGTTATGAGAGAGTGGTGAGAGACTATTACGCAGCTTTTGCGTCCGTCTTTACAAGGGTCCACACCATAATTTCAGGTCTCATTTCTTTTGTAAAGACCCAGGTGTCTACAACCTCAACCGTCAATTTGGAGGGGTTATCATCACTTAAGCCATCAGCATTGAGGGTGGCCATCATTTGCTGACTTGTAAACTGAATAGTAATTTTTGCTGTGTTATTATCCTTATCATATTCAATGCCTTGAATACGCGAAGTTGTTTCTTTAAGTTCAGCTTGCAACGTTTCTTGGCGTTCATTTCTATTTTCAATGGCTAACTTAAAGCGTTCAAAAACGTCAGAACTCACGAGACTTTTTAACCTTTCAAGATGAGAATCAGCATAAGCATATACAATCATTTCAAAAGCACGAACAGCCCCACGTTCAAATTTTTCAATTGCAAAAGATGAATCATGTTTTTGAAGTAAGGCTTCTTTTTGTGTTAATTCTTGAACCTTCTCTTCGTCTGCTGGGTCTTGTTGTTGTGTCTGCGCTGTTCTTGCGGGCAATACAATAATATTGTCTTGTTCAGGTTGGTTTTGATATTGACCAACAAACCAGTCTTTTCCTTCTTTTTCATGCCCTGTACGTGTCCCTAAAACTGACCATAAGCGATAGACAAGTGCGCCTGTAACAATTAGCAATATTAAAGTTTCCATCTATATCTACCTTTTCATTAACATCTAAGACTGGTGTGAAGTAATCCAATTAGGCACAACATTTTGTCTTTTTTCTCTTACGTTTAAGAATATCTTTAAAATATAAACATAACCTTAAAAGTTTTGATTTTTTAAAAAAAATAATCGTGCGCTCTGTATAATTTTGTTTCTTTTCTAGTTAGCAACCACCATAGCATATCAACTGCACCTTGTGCAAACACAGTCCTGTCATGGGTGTCATGAATTATTTCAAGTGACTCATATGGCGTGTCAAATTTTATTTTGTGTTCACCAACAACATGACCAACTCTAACAGAATCAATTGCAATAGCCTGGCTTGGTTTGTCATCAGCATGTAATTGTGCTTCAATTGCAGCTTTAATTGCAAGCGCCGTACCAGATGGGCTATCTTTTTTATGCACGTGATGTATATCACAAATATCTACGGATAAATTCTTGTCATATAAAAAATGTGCGCACTGTTTAGCTAAAAACATAAGCAAGTTGGCACCAACACTGGTATTGGGTGCATGTAATACGGGGGTATATTCACTTATTTTATTTAAACTCGTGTAGGTCTCATTGTCTAGTCCGGTTGTGCCAGATAAGACGACAGGAAACTTCTGTGCTTGTAATGGATTCGCTTTTTGAGATTCAATATAGGCTAATAAGTTGCTGTTTAAGCTTTTTAAACCAGTGGGTGAGGAAAAATCAATAATGGCATCGCATATAAATGTGTCTGTTAATGAAGATTGGTCATCAATTGTTGCCTTTTTTGTATCAAGCGCTTCGATTATTACACCATGGTAACGGCTATCATTTTGAAGTTGTTTGACAATTAACGTCCCCATTCTTCCTGTAATACCATGTATTTTTATTTTCATAACTTTGTTTTTAATTCTTAAAATTATTATTTATTGACCTAAAATTTGGCTTAAATTTAGCGATTTGCTTTTGCACTTTATAAAGAAATGAGCGTGTCACAGGTTCGTTGATGCTGGCAAAGGTGTATGACCAAACTGTTGCAGGTGGTACATTTTTTAAAACTAAACCAAGCCTTGATGAGTTAATTCCTAAACGTCTGTTGCAAAGAGGTGAGGTTGGCCCATACGTAAATTGAATGACTTTCCCTTCACTATTCATCACGGAACGAAAGGCGTCAAACAGTTGTTTTTGCTCGTCTTTGTTTAAATTCATTAATGGAATACCAGAAATAATAGTTGTTACATTTCCATGCGTGTAGTCTGGCAAAAGAGAGAGCAAGTTGGTCGCATCCCCTTGAATAATAGTAATATGTGGAAATTTTTCACGTAAATATTGGGTCAGCTCAGGGTCTAATTCAATTACAATCAGTTTGCTTTGGCATAAACCACTTTCAAGTAATGTCTTTGTAAGACTTCCTGTTCCTGCCCCCACTTCAACAACATACACGTCATTGTCATTATTAACATGTTGACAAACAAATTGCCCCAATGCTTTTGAACTTGGCATAACAGCACCTAGTGCTTTTGGATTTTTTAAAACGCGTTTTAGAAAAAGTAGCTTTTCATTTTTTGTAATTTTATTTAAAAGCAAGATGTACCCGTGAATGACAATAAGCATAAGTCCTTAGTGATTTTATCTTTCTTAACAATAAAATGCAATTGACTTTCGATAGTGCTGTCAAAAAAAGGGATCTCAAGGGTGATCATTTACCTTTCATTTTTTTAAAATTTAAATCAAAATAAGGAATAGCCCAACACAAAGACATTTCATTATCTTTTGTATGCAAAAATCATCAACCCATATGTTACACGAATATTATACGAACGAGCTTGCGTCTTTGCGGGACGGTGCCTCTCATTTTGCAAAGGCACACCCAAAGGCTGCAGCACAATTAGATATAGGAAGACATGAATCTAAAGACCCACACACTGAAAAAATGATAGAATCATTTGCCTACCTTTCAGCAAGACTACATTGTGCAATTGATGAAAGCCAAACAAAGTCAGCATCAGCTTTGCTTGAAGTGATGGCCCCTCATTTAATAACGCGCATGCCAGCAATGACGGTCGTGCAGATGAAGCTCGCCAAAACATCTAAGGTTGTGTCCTCGCATATTCCTAAAGGAACAATTATTCATGCCATTGATGGTCAAACACACTCGCGTTTTCAAACGGTTTATGGGGTGAATGATTTTGGTTATTCATTACTGCAAGCGCATTTGGTAAATCACCCATTTAAAACAACAGACAAGCAAAAATTTATAAGAATGAAAATGGAAGTGACACCAAATCAAAACCTTGGTGATGATCTTACCTTTCATCTTTATAGTGCAGACCGCTTTGCCCATTTGATTTACGAAAGTATGTTTTCGCAAAAAAATCCATTCGTTTATATGAATGTGGATAATGAAGTGACTTATCATCATTTGGGGATGGATGCTTTATGTCATACGGGGTTTGAGGATATAGACTCTTCCTTACCGCAATCTCATATTAGGTCTCATGCCCATGCCCTCATGCAAGAATTTTTTCATCTACCTGAAAAATTTTTGTTCTTTAAAGTTAAAGGACTAGCGCAACATTTAAAAACAAAAGAAGCGTCTCCAGGACAAGATGCCAACACCCCCATTACATTTAATCTCTATATCTCAATTCATGAATCAAGCCCACAAGAATTAAAAAAATTAAACACTGCGCATTTTCGTCTTCATTGCACCCCCATTATTAATTTATTTTCAAAATTGACTGACCCCTTAAGAATTACGCATAAAAGTGCACAGTACCCTTTGGTGGCTGACCATAGGAACGAAGGAAGTTTTGAAATTTTTAGTGTTGACAAGGTAATGGCAACAGATGAGCGGACCAATGAAACCGTTGCGATGCCATGCTATTATGCCTCAACGCATTATGATAGCTCTGCCAAAACGTATTGGTACATGAACAGGTCAACAGCTGCCACAAAGGCCTTTGAAGGCTCACACATCACTTTATCATTTGTTGATTTGGACCTTAATTTAGATTTACCAACCTCACGTATTGTGTATGCCCATACCCACTGCACCAATCGCGACTTGCCAGCAAAGCTTTCAAGCTTAACACAATTTTCTATTCATGACGCACCAATTTCCCCTGATATCAGTATGATCTATCCTATAGCTATGCAAAAAGCAACAGACTTTACCCAACATAGCCTGTGGCGTCTTGCTTCGACACTAAATACATCTTGCGGGTGGGGAGGGGATGACCCAGATCAAAATGCCACTACCTTTAAAGAAATGCTCACATTGCTTGCCACTACTACTGCTATGGGGCCAACGGCCGCCGCTTTGATTACCAACATTTCAAGTATAGAGGTTAAGCCCATAATGCGCCGCATCTCAAAGACCTCTCAGCACTTTGTGCAGGGGCTTGAAGTCACATTGTGTTTAAATGCCCAACCTTTTAATGGAGATAGCCACTTTTTATTTGCAAAACTTTTGAGCCAATATATGCACTATGACGCACCCATGAATTCATTTGTCGAATTTGTTCTGACAACCCCCACACAAGAAGGAGACTGGATGCGATGGAAGCCTTCAGCTGGCAAGCAGACAAGTCTTTAATTGAAACATTAAAGGTGCAGCCTTACTTCTTTGATTTTGATCAGCTAGTAACATTAATTGCACACTACACACAAAAGTCAGATGTACCATATGAGAGTAAGCAAGCATGCGCACAAAATCTTGCACAAATAGAACTTAAATCGTTTGTGAGCTATGCTGCCCAAGCCAGTGCTATTCACCACATTGACTGGCAAACGTTACAAAAACCTAAAGTGTGGATTCACTTTATTTCTCTTGCGGGTGCGCAAGGCCCTTTGCCGGTCGAATATACAGAACTGATTATGGAGCAAGCCCGGCATAAGCAAACAATTTTTGCTGACTATTTAGATGTTTTTAATCAGCAATTAGCAGGCGTGCTCTATAAACTACATTATAAGACAAAGCCTTCCTTGCAAAGCTTGCCACTTGCCTTATCCTCTACTGGGCAGATCTTAAATTGCTTAATAAATGGCACCGCTCTAGTTGATCGTCATCTTCCCTTGCAGCCCTATGCAGCACATTTTTATAAAAGAAATAAGTCAGTTAAAGCCCTTGAGCAAATCTTGTCGCATTATGGTCAGATGCCAGTCGTCGTGAAAGACTTTGTTGCAAGGCACGAAGTTATATCGTCTGACGATCTTACCAAGATTGGAAACACTTTAGGACAGTCACATAGTTTAGGGCAGTCCGCTACACTTGGTCGGCGCATGTGTATTGAAAATGGCGCCATTGAAATTCATCTCTTTCCTAAAAACATACACACCTATTATTCATTGGTTGAAGAAAAAATAAAATGGTCCCATTCAAAATATAAAAACATTAATACACATGAAATTAAAAATAGTTTATTTTACAATATATATCATTTAGCTAAAAGTTATTGTCCAAAACATTACGCAATTAGTGTGCGCATCCATAATGTCAAGTCACCCCTTAAAAGCTTTCCTGTAAATGCTAAGGCTCAAGTGGTTGGTGCAAATCGCTTAAGCTACACAACACAGTTAACCGCCAAACGTTAGGTGCTATATTTTTAAAGATGGTAGATTTAAAAAATAATTCTCAATATGCCTGTTTGGTGTTACAATCTTTCAAATTTGAAAAATGTTTAGAAGGTTTAGTTTGTGAAATTTAAAAATATAGGTATATGCTTGTTGATTAATGCATGCTTGTTCAATGCGCAACTGTTGTACGGTAGCTCTGATTTAAATCAAAGAGAAATCCTAAGGTCAGTCAACGGTTCGACGACTGTGAAGCAAATGCAGTCTTACATCAATGCTGGCTTTAATATCAATACGACTGATGATAGGGGGGCTACAGCATTCATTTATGCCATTCATCTTAGGAATAGAAGTTTAGCCCATTATCTGTTAGACCAAAAAGCCAATTTTAATATTAAAGATAGTAAAGGTGAGAAAGCGCTGCACCATAGTGCATATGCAAGTGAAACAAAAATCACAAGAAGACTGATTAAGTTGGGTGCAAATGTTAATGACCGTGATGACTGTGGTTTAACCCCAGTTATGCATGCAATTAAGGGCGCTTTTTTTGATGACATTATACGTAATATCTTAAGTGTCGGTTATAACTTTAATATAGTTGACGATCGTGGATTTACAGCACTTGCTTATGCCATGTCTCATGAAAAGTATGATTTGGCAAAGTTCTTTGTTGAAAAATGTGGTGCTAACCCAAATGTCAACACATTTGCTATTGAGTCAGTACTCCACACGGCAATAGAAAAGGATGCCCCTATTAAGTTAATAAAGGCACTTATTGCAAACAATGCAAATGTTAATGAGAGATCTAGAATTGGTAATTTTTCACTATTAAGTTTAATCATTCATAAACAGAAAAATGACTTAATCCCCCTGTTCTTAAGGTGCGATTCCTTTAATATTAATCTAACGGACTATGCAGGCCGAACACACTTAATGGGGGCAGTGATTAATAGAAATGTGGAAGCTGTCAGGTTATTATTACAAGATCCACGTATAGAGGTGAATCATGCAGCATCTGGTCACGGAATTACCGCTTTAATGTATGCGGTAATAGATGGTACACCTGACATATTAAGAATGTTATTAGCCCCTTCTTCTATTCTTTTTTATGTTGTGAATGACCTATACTGTGATTTCTTACATTATGTCGCAATATCTGAAAACCCTGATTTTCTTGATGTTGTGCTAGAAGTGAAGGATATTATTTTTGATGATCTACACTCTACGCGTATGAATGGAGGCTTTCTAACAATATATATTGAAGATAATAAAATTGGTCAAGTTGGAAAACTTTTAAAACATCCAAACATTAATGTTAATTTAGAAAAGTATGGTTTATTGTCACCCATAAAATGTGCAATTAAATTTGGCAGGTTTGAAATTATAAAGATGCTATTTGATTATGAACCTCAATTTCCACAGTGGTGTAATCGCTTCTATTACCCTTTGCAAATGAATATAGTAAGTCTTTATGATGATCTTACCCCGCTTATGTATGCGGCCTCAAACAATAAGCTACAAGCTGTAAGGCTTTTATTGACTCATCCTGAAATTAACATTCGTGTCAAAGATTCCAACCAACAGACTGCAAAAGATATGGCGACAGATCCTCTTATTATTGGGGAACTGAGATTTCATAGCCTCAAACCATTTTTGTCTTTTATTGAAGGGTCACAGATACAGAACTCAATGGTGCATGCATACCTTGGTGCGGGTGAGAACACAACGCAAGTTATTGCAGCATCAGACTTAACGCGGTTTTTATGTGAGTATATAGATTAAGTTCTCTTTAAGCCTAGAGTGCATGTTTTTTTTATGGCATAATGTCTTTCAACAACTTACATTAATATTTAAAGACATGCACAACACTTATATTTTAAAGCGTCTTTTTTGGCTGATTCCAACTTTGTTTGGTATATTGTTGCTTAACTTTACAGTCATGCAAATTGCACCAGGTGGGCCGGTTCAGCAAATGATCTCCCGCCTTAAGGGGGATAGCTCTGCCATTGATAACAAGTTTGGTGGTGAAGAGAGCTTAAGTGCCATGGGCCCTAAGGACCAAGCTTCTGGTTTTGATGGAATAGATGAAGAGCAGCTCAACGAAATAAAAAAACATTTTGGGTTTGATCAGCCCGCATACCACCGCTTTTTTAAGATGATTAAAGAGTATCTTACGTTTAATCTTGGCACAAGCTACTTTAAAGGTGCTTCCGTTTCAAGTCTCATTGCATCAAAATTACCTGCATCATTATCCTTATCATTTTGGACACTGTTTTTTGTCTACCTTATTTCTATCCCGCTAGGTATTGCGAAAGCCACACGACATAAAAGCCGGTTTGATACAATCACTAGTATTTTTGTTATTGTAAGCTATGCTTTGCCTAGCTTTTTATTTGCTTTATTATTAATTACGTGTTTTTCCGGTGGAGGCTTGATTGACTTATTTCCACTTCGCGGATTAACCTCTATTAATTTTCACTCACTTTCACTGTTTGGAAAAATAAAAGACTACGCTTGGCACTTAACACTCCCCCTAACTGCTATGGTGATTGGTATTTTTGCTAAAATTACCACGCTTACAAAAAATGCCTTTTTAGAGGAGTCTGCTAAACAATATGTGCTGACAGCCAAAGCGAAAGGCGCCAGTGAACGACAGGTTAGACTTTTTCATATATTGCGCAATGTTGCGGTTGTGCTTGTAGCGAGTGCGCCGCCTTTGTTGACGGCTATTCTCTTTACGTCATCACTCTTGATAGAAGTTCTATTTTCCATTGATGGGCTAGGTTTACTGAGCTTTGAAGCTGCCATGAGTAGAGATTACCCCGTCATGTTTGGTTGCTTATATACATTCACTTTACTTAGCATGCTTTTACACCTGTTCGGTGATGTTCTGCTCATGGCTATAGATAAACGTATTAATTTTGCCAAATAGAATGATCAAGCAAACCAATTCAATTATTTTTTTAACCCATATATTTTGCAAGGTGATTTTTAAAGTCTTTGTCTTTTGTTGTGTATGGTAAACATATTTTGACACCCAAAGCAATAGCTTCTGCATGTGTGTCGTGCTGTTCTTCTTCAGCGCAATAAATGACGTGGGGAATTCTTTGAAATTGCCCTAAGGTATCTCTAAATAAACGCAAGAACTCAATTCCATTGAGGTTCGGCATATCGCTATCTAACATAATAATGTCTGGTAGCTTTATCATGCAGTAATTAAAGGCGCGTTCGCCATCACAAACTTCATCCACCACACAAGGGTGTCCTTCTACAAGTTTGCGAAGTTTTTGGCGTTTTTCTTTACAGTCATTAACAATCAATACCTTTTTCTGCATTTCATCACATTCCTTGTAATTTATGGATTCGTATTTGTTTGGGGCAACAGGTCATGAAAGATTTTTTTCTCATCTAACACGACTAGCAGAGCTTCATTTAATCTAAAGACACCTGTTGTATATTGACGCCATCTTTCATCAAGATTAGATGGCTTTTGCTCAAGAAAGTCTGGTTCAATCATAATGACTTCACCAACACTATCGACAATAAAGCTGTATAGTTCATTTTTTATTTCAATGATGATAGACATTGTTTTTTGATCATCTTGGCTATTATTCTTATGATAAGAAGACCCAAGGTCTAAAATAATGCCTAAATCTACAGCCGTTACGATACGTCCTCTTAAGTTGAGCAGACCACACAATGTGGGGGGGGATAAGGGCACATATGTCATGGGAGGTGTATATATAACATCTTGCACATGCTTTACGGACAAGCCAAATAACAAGTCATTAACATGAAGCGATATATATTGTGAATCATCTGAATTAATCATTGTCAGGCTCATATACTTTATACTCTTCTGTTAACATTTGTTTACGGATGGCTTGAATTTTTTCAATCATTTGTTTTTGTTGTGTTTTAGCAAAATGCATATTAAAACCACACTCATAGCAATATTTCATATCATTTTCTGTTGCGCGAGACGTCATGGCGATAAGCGTCGTTTTTTTATACGCATCTAGTTGACGCAAGGCTTTGGCAAATTCAAAACCCGACATTTCAGGCATTTCAATGTCACTAATAATAATATCAAAGTCTGAACGGTGTTTGAGATGTTGTAAACCTTGCGTGCCGCTATGTGCTGTAATCACATCAAAACCAGCTAGAGTCAGTAATGGCATAAAAAGGTTTCTAAAGAATTGACTATCATCCACAAACAAAATCTTAACTTTTCTAACCCCTTCTTGTACTTCAATACTGCGATGTTCAAACCAACCCGGAAAGGCTTTCTTCAAATAGAATTCACAGTCCACAATACTTGTCGTCTGCCCATTAATTAACGTTGTCCCTAAACTGCCGTCCTTTTTATTTTGAATTTCAATTTCTAAGTCACATTCTACGATATTTTCAATTTCTTCAATGGCAAGCCCCATTGCATTTCCACGGTCAATAAAAATTAACAATGGCATGACGTCTGATTTATTATTTTCAATATCAGACAGCTGCCAATTACCTTCAAATTTGGCTACAGGCAGCAGGTGTTCTTGGTAATGAATAAGCCAGGTGTCATTAATATTTTCAAGCTGAGCCTTGCTAATTTCAGCGATACGCGCAACAAGTGCCAAAGGCACTGCATACCGTTTACCACTTACATTGAAAACTAATAACAATGTTTTGTCTGTTGTCGGTTTGAAGTGCTGCATAATTGTGCTTTTAGTTTCTGAACCGTTTATTTCTTTGAGTTGGTTTGCGATTGCGTTTTGATCTAAAATCAAAACAATGCCACCATCACCCAAGATTGTACTGCCTGAAAAAAATTTTACATTGCTAAATATTTTAGACAATGGCTTTACAACAATTTCTTGTGTGTCAAATACTTGGTCAACAATCACACCAAACCCCATGGTTCCTATATGAATGACGATGACGCATAAATCGCGCTGGTGGATGGGGCGTGGGTCAGTCTTAATAGCTAAAAGATTTTCTAAAAAGATAAGTGGTAACAGGCCATTGCGTAATCTTAACACTGGCGTTTTATTGACGTATTCAATTTGGTAAGCTGAGCGTTGGCTAACCCTTACAAGTTCAGTTACACTTAATTGAGGAATTGCAAAACGTTGACCTTGGCTTTCAAAGATCAAGGCAGAGATAATAGTAAGGGTGAGGGGGATTTTAATTGTAAACTTTGTCCCTTTACCCACTTGAGATTGAAGATCAATGGCGCCGCTTAGCTTTTCGATATTGGATTTGACAACATCCATCCCCACACCGCGGCCTGAAACATGGGTCACAGAACTAGCAGTTGAAAAACCTGGTTTGAAGATATAGTTAAGGGCTTGCCAGTCTGAAATGGTTGATAATTCTTCTGAAGAAATCATCCCTTTTTCAACTAATTTTTTCTTTAATCGAACAGGGTCAATTCCCGAACCATCGTCGCTAATTTCAATTACAATTTGCCCACCTTCGTGAAAAGCTTTAAGGGTAATTGTGCCAGTTTCATTTTTTCCAGCTTTCGCACGAACTTCAGGTGTTTCAATTCCATGGTCAGCAGAATTTCTAACCATGTGCGTTAATGGGTCTTTAATCAGTTCAAGCACTTGTCTATCAAGTTCCGTGTCGCCACCAATTTGCACCAGTTCAATTTTTTTATCTAGTTCTTTACATAAATCATGAATCAATCTTGGAAACTTAGCCCATGCATTTTCAATGGTTTGCATGCGTGTTTTCATGACTTCTTCTTGTAATTCAGTTGTAATATAGCTAAGTCTTGAAAGGGGGGCATGAAATGCACTATCAACAGATGTTTGCATCAACTGTAATAGCTGGTTTCGGGTTAAAACCAATTCACTAATTAATGTGATAAGGTTGTCGAGCACATCAAGGTGTACACGAATGAATTGTTGTGTTACTGGCGCGCTCGTAACAGGGGGGGCACTGACTGCAGCTGGTGGTTGAGCATTTGCCACTTCAGGGGAAGTGGCTTCCTCTTTAGGTTTAGCTTCTGATTGAGGTATTTGCCCAGCAGGTACCACATCTGATGCAGCTTCAATAATTGTTTCTACGCCCGTGACATCACTATCTACCAGTTCTGGCGTGGGGGGAATAACTTCAATCTCAGTACTTTGAACAATAGTGTCTTGGGCATGAGGTGAAGGTGCAGTCGATACTTCCTGACTGGCACTTTGACTTTTATCTTCTTGCATTGTTTCAGCGTTAACCGCAGCAATAACATGAGAGATAGATTTGCTGATATCCTCTTCCGACTGCGCTTCTAAGCAAGCATTTAGGGCTTTTATAATGATTTTGTCTTCTTGAGGGCTTCTCTCTTCTTGGCCCATTTCCAACGCTGCAACAATTGCACGCAGCCTGTCGACGGCAGCAAACAGCGTTCCCATAATGGTGGGGGTAACACCCAATTCACCATCACGCATTTTTCCAAGAACATTTTCTGTAGCATGGGCAACATTTTCAAGTCTGTCTAAACCTAAAAATCCACACGTTCCTTTAATGGTGTGAATCACACGAAAAATCGTACGCACAGGTTCCATATCAGCTGGATTTTTCTCTAAATCCAACATGATTCTATCAAGACCCGCTAAGCCTTCATTCGTTTCATTTAAAAAATCAGTTAATAAATCATCCATCACTATCGCACTTGATAAGCACTTATACCCTTAAGCTTAAGAGACAATTCTTAAAAAGGTGTAAACCATAATGAAAAAAGATAAATTTTCACTCAAGTCTGAAGTTTAACTCAGCCCAAGTTAATATGTATTCATCATATTATCTAAATAATCAATTTCAAATTCTTCCAATATTGCAGCAACTCTTTCTTGGGAAGGTTGTTGGGAACAATCATCGCTCAGCATCCATTCCATTGCTTCTTTAAAAGAGTTTCTTGCAGCAGCGTAAAATGCGGAATCAATTATAGACTGTTCAAAGACAAAATTACCATTAATGAGAAGCTGCAAAGCCTCAACTTGGTTATTCCTAGCAGCACTATTTAAAGCGTTTTGCATACTACTCGCAGAAGGATGAAAAGTTGAATCATCACTCAGCACCCAGCGCATTTGTTCAATTAAACCCCAATATGCATAAATACTAAAGGCTTCATCTACTGACTGCGCACTCATTTCATTGACAAGCAAATGTTGAGCAACTCCTACATTGTGTTCTATACGAGGATCTTCTGTAGTAGACTCCTCAACAAAATATGGTAGATTTTGCATGCGGCTACGTATATGAAAAAATTCTAAAACAGTATGATCAAAAGGAGTCATTTCAAAGGGAATAATCAGATGACTTGGAAACTGTGATATTTGTGTATCTTCTAACATTCCATGATGAGCTTGTGCATTGTCAAATTCATCTGCCAGTAAGTGAGAAGCTAGCACACAAATTGCTAAGAATATTTTTTTTTGCATCAGCCTTTTCTTCTTGAAAGATTTAATTATTTTTGATGTTACCTGAGAATGCGAAAAAAATAAAACATAATTTTTACAGTTGTGTAGCTTTATCTTAAAATAAGAACCCGCTCTTGCATGTTCGTGTCTTTAACGGTTTCAATAGAGGTGTAACCAGCATTACTTGCAACTTGCCTCACCACATCTTTTACCATGGTTGAAATTTCAAAGAATGCAAAGCCATTTGGCTTTAAGATGTTATGAACAGTGGGAATAAGGTGGTTATAATCACGCATACCATCAATACCTGCAAACAAAGCTAAAGCAGGGTCGTAAAGACGCACGTTATCTTCTAGGGGAAAATCATCCTCCACATAAGGGGGATTGCTTACGACAACATCAAACAATTCAAAGGGCACACCTTGTAGCCAATGACTTAAGTGAAAAGTTATTCTGTCATCCACCCCGTGGGCTTTCGCATTTTCTTTAGCAACTTCAAGGGCTTGCGGTGAGATATCAACAACTACTGCTGTCGCCTTTTCTCTTTCTTTAAGTAAGGTAATGGCTATGCACCCAGTTCCTGTTCCTAAATCAATAAAACGAAACGCTTGATGTTTATCGAACCTTTTTAAAACTTCATCAATCAGACACTGGGTGTCTAACCTGGGGTCAAGGGTGTCTAATGTGGTTTTAAATTCACGTCCATAAAAGTAGGCCGTTTCAAGCACCTTTGAGATAGGTTCTTTGTTTTCAAGACGAACTAGACCTGCTTTGATTTTTTCTTGAACATCTGCAGAAAATGAATCAAGGGGTGGTAACTCTAACCCCACAGTTATACCATAGCCTTCAAGCAGCCAACGTATTAAACGCTTTGGCTCAGTGTCAACAACAGCAAGCCTGCTTTGCCATTCTTGCCAGAAAAGATTAGGTATTGGTAGCACAACGTTGGCTCCACCAGCTTGCTAAATTCCAATACTGGTCGACTGAAATGTTTTCAGCCCGTTCATCCCCCTTCATGCCCACGATAGCAAAGGCTTCATCAAGATGTTCATTAAAAATACTTTTAAGTGGTGTACGTATTACTTTCCTTCGTTGTTGGAAAGCAATGTTCGTAATGGTTTGAAGGGCTGATAGAGCAGATAATTTATCTACAGCACCAGGCTTTACAGCAAATGAAATAACAGATGAATCTATCTTTGGGGCAGGTGTAAAGACGGATGGCGGTAAATCAAACCCATGTTCAATATCACACAAACCTTGCGCAATAATAGACAGGCGCCCATATTCTTTAGAATGCGGTGTTGCCATAATGCGAAGCGCGACTTCCTTTTGAAACATCAGTGTCATGGTGTCAATGAATTCAATTTGTGACAGCCACCTAACTAGTAGTTCTGTTGAAATGTTGTAGGGTAAGTTTGCAACAATTGAAAGCTTATCGTGCTGAACTGTTGTCTCGTCTAATTCATTTACAAAACTGATAACATCAGACAAATTTACAGCCAATGCGTCGGCTTGAATGATATGTAATTGGTTATAAACATCCGTTAAATAGCTTAATGCCTTTACACATAATGGTTCATATTCAACAGCACATAACGCAGCAGGTTCTTGGCTTAAGATAGCGCGTGTGAGCCCGCCAGGCCCTGGGCCTACTTCCATAACCAAAGCGTTTTTCCTTAAATTGGCAAACCTTACAATTTTATGTGTGATGTTCTCATCAAAAATAAAATTCTGACCATAGCGTTTGGCATAAGTCTTATCGGGCAATAATCCATTTCGTTCAACAACTTCACGTAAAGAGGGTAGATTGATCATACAAATCATCCGCTAATCCATTTTACCAGAATGAATCCAGCGACAATAATGCCTAAGGATGCTGCTAGGCACAAACCTAAGTAACGGTCTAGCAAAGACTTGGCTAAATCACCAAAATTCCACAATAATGTTGCTAGTAAATAAAAGCGCATGGCTCTTGCAATGAGGCTTGCGATAATAAAGGAACCTAATGGATAATGCGCCATCCCACTTGCAATTGTGACAAGTTTA
>CAYZJC010000002.1:49048-84982 GCA_964478775.1 uncultured Verrucomicrobiales bacterium
ATAAGGCACTGGGGTAATCCCTTTTAAGACAATAATCCAAAAGCCCCATTTTGCATAGCTGTCGTGGAAAACACGCGTACTCTCTTCCAGTTTGTAGGTTTGCACAACCCATTGCCCGACAGTCTCCATTAAATAAGAACCAATAGCATAGCCTAATAGCCCCCCTAGAACAGACGCCACTGTTCCCCAAAACGCGAGTCGCCATACAATTTTGCGGTTGGCAACACCCATGGGAATCATCATTAAGTCTGGTGGCAACAAAAAGACAGAACTTTCTGCAAAGGCTATCGTCAAATATATCCAAAAGGCTTTGGGGGAATCGGCGCTTTCAAGGACCTTATTATAAAGTGAGCGAAGCCACGAGGTTTTTCCTGGCGACAATTCACCTTGAGAGGTGGCACTCATCATTAGTCGTCTCCCATTTTTAAAGCCGCAATAAACGCACTTTGTGGAATTTCAACGTTACCGAATTGACGCATACGTTTCTTACCTGCTTTTTGTTTATCAAGTAGTTTTCGCTTACGGCTAATATCGCCGCCATAACATTTTGCCAAAACGTCTTTTCTTAATGCGGAAATGGTTTCACGCGCAATAACTTTACCGCCAATAGCCGCTTGAATAGCAATTTTAAAGAGCTGACGTGGGATTAAATCCTTAAGCCGCGTGCATAAAACACGGCCACGTGACTCAGCTCTGCTTTTGTGAACGATCATCGCTAGTGCATCAACAGGTTCTTGGTTTACCAAAATAGAAACCTTTGCAAGGTCACCTTCTCTGTATTCATCAATGACATAATCGAAGGAGGCATAGCCACGGCTAATAGATTTTAAGCGATCATAAAAATCAAACACAACTTCGTTCAAAGGTAGTTTGTATACAACCATCGCACGGTTACCGGCATACGTTAAGTCAACTTGTTCACCTCGTCTTTCCGTACATAAGGTTAACACTGACCCAAGATATGTATCTGGCACCAAAATAGTTGCTGTAATCCACGGTTCTTCAATCAATTCAATTTTAACCACATCTGGCATATCACTAGGGTTATGCAATTCTCGCACAGTGCTATCTGTCATATGAAGCTTATAGACAACGCTAGGGGCTGTTGTAATAAGATCTAAATCAAATTCACGCTCTAGTCGTTCTTGAATGATTTCAAGGTGAAGAAGACCTAAAAATCCACAACGAAAACCATAACCTAAGGCAGCAGAACTTTCTGCTTCAAAGTGGAAACTGGCATCATTGAGGTGAAGTTTTGCCAAGCATTCACGAAGACGTTCAAATTCGGCAGCGTCACTTGGAAATAATCCACAAAACACAACAGGCACAGACGGTTTAAACCCAGCCAATGGTTTTGGGGTAGGGCGTTTTTCTTCTGTGATGGTATCACCAACATTGCAGTCAGCAACGTGCTTAATGCTTGCTGTAATAAAACCCATTTCACCAGGGTAAAGGGCAGGGACCACCTTTTGCTTAGGGGTAAAGTAACCTACACGGTCAACTTCATAAGCAACCTTATTACTCATCATTTGAATTTTAAGACCGGCCCTTAATGTGCCTTCAATGACACGAACCAAAATCATAACACCCAGGTACGGGTCATACCAACTATCAACCAATAAAGCCATTAAGGGTTTGCTTTTCACATCCTCCGTTAAAAGTTCGCCATCATTTGTCTTGGGGGCTGGAAGCTTAGTGACAACTGCTTCTAAGACATCTTGTATACCAAGGCCTGTTTTAGCGGAAATATGAACAGCATCACTGGCATCTATCCCGATCACATCTTCAATTTGCGCTTTCACTCTGTCTGGGTCAGCTGCTGGTAAGTCAATTTTGTTTAAGACAGTGACAATCTCATGATTGTTATCAATGGCTTGATATACGTTTGCCAATGTTTGTGCCTCAACACCCTGACTGGCGTCAACAACTAACAATGACCCTTCACATGCAGCAAGGGAACGGCTCACTTCATACGCAAAGTCAACGTGGCCTGGGGTATCCATCAAATTTAAATAATAAGTTTCCCCATTTTTAGCTTTATAGGTTAAACGAACTGTTTGCGCTTTAATGGTAATACCGCGCTCACGCTCAATATCCATAGAATCTAAAATCTGCTCTTTCATATCGCGCGTCTCAACGGCACCGCAAAATTCAATCAGCCGATCAGCAAGGGTTGATTTTCCATGGTCAATATGGGCAATAATGGCGAAGTTTCGGATAGTATGATTTGTCATTGTTGTATCAATTCATAAGAAAATATTTTTTTAAATGGTTGGTTAGCTAAATGCTAGCAGCTCTTATACCATAGCGATCTTGTGCCCAAATTTCAATATCTGTCTGCAGTGTAATAAATATATGTTCAAAAAACAGATGAATTCTTGTTTTTTTACTTTTTTTTAATTTTTTTATTTCATAATTTGTATGTGTAAATAAGCAACAAAAGGATGAAACAAAATGGATTTTAACGCAGCAATTAAAGCGCATTCAGATTGGAATATTAAATTAAAACTTTATTTAAAAAACCCAGATGGTTCAATTGATCTTGAAAAGTTAAAATAAGCTAATCTTTGTGACTTTGGTCGCGGGCTGCATGGGGAAGGTGCAGCAAGCCATGGCAAATTACCTGACTTTAAAGTTCTGATAGAAACCCACCGTGAGTTTCACCTTGCAGCAGCAGATATTGTGCGTCGCAAAAACGCTGGCGAAGATGTGTCAGCAGACGTTTCTCTTGGTGCGCAATCTAAGTTTGGGACCATGTCTTCAAAAATAATTATGATGTTGATGAAAATGTCCAGAGACGCCAAAATGTAATTTTTGAAGTGCAGCCAATATTGTATTATGCTGGGTGGCATATGATTGCAGCTTGCTGTTAATTCTTATGCCACAAGCGAGCGCTAAATGGGGCGCACAAGGATTGACGCAACCTCTAGCCCTGTTTTAAAGCAACGTGTGGAATTTTTCAAAATGCTAGATTGTTGTAGATGCAAGACCTGCGATCATTGCGGGTAATTTCACCAACAACTGCAATTGGACACTAGACATTTTATTGAGGCTTTGTTATGATTCATTTAACGTATTTGAATAATGTATTATGGAGAATGGACTATAGCGCGTATAACTGGTGACTATCAAGCTGCAAAAGAACCGAATAAGACTGATGGACCTCGTACTAACCACGAGATAACAGCCCTTAAAGTAAGGTTGATTGATGAAAATGGTGAGATGGTTGGTATCGTTTCACGAAAAGAAGCCCTTGAGAAAGCGGCCCAAGTTGAACTTGACTTGGTTGAAGTATCACCTCATGCTGAACCGCCGGTGTGTAAGATTCTAGATAACGGTAAGTATAAGTATGAACTGCAAAAGAAAAAAGCCGAAGCTAAGAAGAAACAAAAAGTAATAGAAATTAAAGAGATTCAACTGGTCCCTTGATTGATGATAACGACTTTGAAGTCAAGCGTCGCGCTGCAGAGCGTTTTATAAAAGATGGCAACAAGGTGAAGGTTACGATGCGTTTTAAAGGCCGTCAGATGAGCCACCCAGAAATTGGTATGACAGTTATCAACAGATTTAAAGATTTGTGTGAAGAATATGCAAAAGTTGAAACGATGCCGCGTTTTGAGGGTAAACAAGTATTAATGATTTTGGCACCAAAAGTTTAACAGCGAGTTGTGTCAGCTTAGATTTTATAAAAGGTAAGGATAAAGAAGATGGGAATTTTGTTAACAATACATGTGATTGTCTCCATTGCAATGATAGGAATTATTTTACTGCAAAAAAGTGATGGCAGCGCAGCTTTAATGGGGGGGGGAAGCTCTTCTAGCATGTTTTCAGCACGTGGAGTTGCGAACTTGCTTACCCATACGACAGCTGTTCTTGCAACTGTATTCTTAGGTCTTTGCATTGCTATGTCTTGGCTTTCAACACGTCAAATTAAAGAAACGTCAGCCGTGTTGACGAACACCACTGCACCTGCAACAACTGAACCTGCAGCTCCTGCTGCTTAACTGTTAGATTGACTGATCTACAGTTATACAATAAGTAAATTAATATGCCTGATACACAAATTGTGTGGCAGGCATTTGTTTTGAATGAAGAATGATTTAAAATAAAAAATAAAAGTGAGGATGTAACTTATGACAGCACGTTTTATATTTATTACAGGCGGGGTCAGCTCCTCTCTTGGGAAAGGATTGGCTTCCGCCTCTCTTGCAGCGTTACTACAAGCACGAGGTTATAATGTTATTTTAAGAAAATTAGACCCCTACCTTAATGTGGATCCTGGCACAATG
Organism: uncultured Verrucomicrobiales bacterium; assembly: GCA_964478775.1. Taxonomy (GTDB): domain Bacteria; phylum Pseudomonadota; class Alphaproteobacteria; order Paracaedibacterales; family CAIOTO01; genus PNMQ01. Next base: position 53,338 of record CAYZJC010000002.1, read on the forward strand.
AGCCCATATCAACATGGGGAAGTCTTCGTAACAGATGATGGCACTGAAGCTGACCTTGACCTTGGGCACTATGAACGCTTTTCTGGTGTTGCCGCACGCTCTTGCGACTACGTCACAACAGGGAAAATTTATTCGACTGTTTTGGCAAAAGAAAGGCGTGGGGATTATTTAGGGGCAACCGTACAAGTCATTCCTCATATCACGGACGAAATGAAACGCTTCATTTTAAATCAAACAGATGATGCTGATTTTGTTTTGTGTGAAATTGGTGGCACTGTTGGCGATATTGAAGGGCTTCCCTACCTAGAGGCTATTCGCCAACTTAGAAATGATTTAGGGCCAAACCATGTGATGTTTGTTCACTTAACTTTGCTCCCCTATATTCCAACTGCTGGTGAACTGAAAACAAAGCCAACGCAACATTCTGTAAAAGAACTTTTGAGTGTGGGGATTCAAGCTGATTTATTGCTGTGCCGTTCTGATAGACCCATTCCTGTTGAGGCAAAAAGAAAGCTCGCACAGTTTTGTAACGTGCGACCAGAGCAAGTAATTGCTGCCCTTGATTCTGATAATATTTATAAAGTGCCACTACAATACCATGCAGAGGGCTTTGATGAACAAATTGTCAAGTACTTTGGGCTTGACAATGGTCCGGTTGATTTATCACGTTGGAAAGAAGTTGAAAAATTAATCGCAAATGTACAAGGCAGTGTCAAAATTGCAATTGTTGGAAAATATATCCAACTGCTTGATGCATATAAGTCTCTTATCCAGTCTCTTGCGCATGCAGGGCTTAAAAATCATTTGAAGGTCGAATTGGTTTATGTAGATTCTGAGCATGAAGATGATATTGAAAACGTGTTAAAAGAATGTGATGGTGCTGTCATTCCGGGTGGCTTTGGTGAGCGTGGCATTACAGGTAAATTAAAAGCTATTCAATACTTACGAACGCATAAAATACCAACTCTGGGTATTTGCTTTGGTATGCAGCTTACAGTCATTGAAGCCTGCCGCAACTTATTAGGTTTATCAAAGGCTTCAAGTACGGAATTTGGCCCAACTGAAGACCCCGTTGTTGGCTTAATGACAGAATGGATGAGTGAACAAGGTATTCAAAAACGCTTTTCAGGTGGTGACCTTGGCGGTACGATGCGTCTTGGGGCATACCCTTGTGAAATGAACCCAGATTCATTAGCCGCAAAAGTTTATGGCACAACTTCAATCAGTGAACGGCATCGTCATCGATATGAGGTCAATACAAAATATGCAGATGCTTTAAAGTCAGTTCACTTAAACGTCTGTGGCTACTCCCCAGATGGCATGTTGCCTGAAATGGTTGAATATTCTGATCACCCTTGGTTTATTGGGGTTCAGTTCCACCCTGAATTAAAGTCTAAACCTTTTGACCCTCACCCCTTGTTTGTAGGTCTTGTGAAGGCTGCCCTTATGAATAAAAAATCATAGCTTTCTGTAAAGTATGCCGCTTTTTTTCAAGTGTAGGTGGATTTTTTAACAATGGCTGATAAATAGTTTTGCAATATGTTTGATATATTATTTCGTATAAGATAAGTTCATTAATCTTGATTTGAGATTAATGAAAGCCTCTGTTTGTAAAACTATAGGAAACAGCTGGAATTTCTTATTTTTTTTTCTGTAAATTGTATTGTATTAACTTTTTGTTAACTATTGTTCTTGTATAATATGCATAATCGCAAATACGTATGTGGTATTGTTCAATTTATTGTGTTATAGCTGTGCGCAGGTATACCCGGCATAGTTTTATAGCTTGTCACTTATAATCTGGTTATGCGTCATGTCGCTTCTCATGTAGTAATACCTACATTTTGAGTCTCATTCCTGTAACCAAATTAAATTGACTACGCTTACAGCATAATGAATTGACTGCTACATTTAAGCTTAACGTATGAAATATCTGATAGCCTGTTATGAGTTGCTGCATGAACAGGACAGGCGAAGCATTAGGTGGTGCTTAGTCTGACTATAGGAGGGATTGTGTCCCCCCACCCTTGAAACAAGGGTGGGAAGTTATGGGCGGGGGGCGGTAGCGGTAAAAATAATTTAATTAAAAATTTACAATAATCTATTTGGTAGTTCCCTTGGGTATGAAGACATTGTCTTTAAGACAGCTTGAAGTGATAGCTTTGGGAATTTTTATATATTTCATAAGCACCCGCAATTTGTCAGTCGAAATTATTAACCAATGGTGATAGCTCATTTTCCCAGACCATCACCAAAGCATCCACTTTACCAGTTGGTTTGATGTAGTAATTTAATCTTTTTCCCTGGTCTTGAAACCCAAATTTTTTATAGAGCGCGACCGCGTGAGGATTGTCAACAGCGACCTCTAAAAAACATTTTTTTAATTGAGTGTGTTTAATATAATGTTGTAAAAGTTTCAATGCTATCCCCTGTTTTCGAAATGGGGGCGAAACCAGCATGGTATAAATTTCATGACAATCTATGTCTATAGCGCGTCCAATGATGAACCCTATGATTTCATTTGTCTGTTGATGGATTGCAGCATACCCCTTTGACCCTTTCCATACTGGGTTAGTCAAGACATCTAAAAATAGTTGTGCATTCCAACTTTCACTGCCGGTGAAGGCCTCTTGGTGGTGTTTTTCTAGTTGAGGGATATCATTTAGGTCAAGCTTGCGTATATTAATGAATGAAGATATCCCATCATAACTCATGTTAATCATGCTCCAACTTTTTTATACAGTGTTTGGGTGGGGTAGTAGGGCTCAATTGCTTGGTTAAGATAGATGTTGTTCTCAATCAGGTCTAGCAAGGTTTTACAGAGCTGGTGGCGTTGTTGGTACGTTGTTGCAATGGTTTCAAAGCTGGTGAAAATGGCTGATTTTTGATTGCCGTCATGCTCAAAAGATATTGCTGAAAAACCATCTGCTGGTATAGCTGGAAAATTAGGGTGGCTTTCTTTAAAGGCGGCTACTGAAAAGACTTTCATATCTGTCTTGCAAGATGTGTAAACTTCAGATCTTCCCCCATCAATCGCTATGATATCGACATCATGATTGATATGTTTGATCACATCAAATAAAGTCGGGAGATGAATGCTCACTTGCTTGTTCGCAATTTTGATGCCTGCGAGCACTGATAATTGCACGCGAAGTGATGTGTAACTTGCAGGCCCTTTATGCACACATATTTGGTTAATCATTGGGTGGTTATGCTTTTCCAACAATGCATCTATATAAGAAATAAGGTCATCAGAGGGTGTTTTGCTTTCATGGGTATGTTCACTGTAATCTAATTGGCCCGTATCACAACAGCGCATCATAATAGAACAAGTCGTGTTGATAACAACAAAACTTAAGTCAACATTTTTAATTTTTTCCATTTGCATTATTGATGATTATTTTATAGATCAGTAAAATACTTTAGCCGGTTCCTTCAAGATTTTCAATATGTTTTAAAATGTCTTCAGCACGTTTACGAAGCGCTGTGTTTGTTGCATTTTTTCCACGTTTTGCCTGCATTTTAGCTAAGTTGAAATTGTTAGTTTGTAAAGCTTCTTCGGCAAGGCAGGCAGCAGCGTCATTGGATTGGTTGTTTTTTCCATAGGCTGTGCCAAGTAGTCGCCATGCCATGAGTTGTTGAGGTTGATGCTCTGTGACTTGGGTAAGTTCGATAATAGCCTCTTGCAATGACTTGTTATCTTGATCTGCTTCAATTAAGGCTTGTCCTAACATCAACTTAATGATGTAGGCATTTGGCCTTGCTTGTAAGGCGCGTTTAAAATAATTGATGGCCTCTCTTGGTCTGCCAGCTTCAAAGAGAAACTGTCCTTGCATTTCAAGAAAGTAGGGGTCATTAGGCTTGAGGGTCAACAATTGGTTGAGTTCGTCAATGGCTTTGTGTGCTTTTCCTGCTTGCTTTGAATGTATGTAGTTATTAATCAGTCTCGCATAGCGCGCACTTAAAGAGGTGTCTGATAGCGGGTACGCTCTTGCAACTTCCATCTTGGACTTGAGGTAGCCAAATAATTTTGCACGCACCCTGCTAAAGCGTTCGACATCTTGCACTGGCATTGCGTAATCTTTAGTCACATCTGTCTGGAAGAGTTCTATTTTTTGTTTACGGTCTAAGGGTAGGGGGTGGGTAAGTGTATAGGGATCTTCTTGGCCTGTCATATAGTGGTGCCCAAGCAATTCGTGAAATTGTGCAAGCCCATTTACAGGCATTTTAAGTGCTCTGAGGTAGGTAAGAGCAGAGGCATCGGCTGCATCTTCCTGATCGCGGCTATGGCGTAGCATTGAGCGCTCAAACACGTGAGAGCCGCCCATGAGGCCTGCCATCAAGATGCCTGGGTTTCCAGTCATAAGGGCCGCAGCGCCACCAATGAGCATAGTTGCAAATGCAGGTGCGGCAGCTTCTTGAACTGCTGAAGAAGCTTTTGCCATGTGACTTCCGGCAATGTGACCTGTTTCGTGGGCTAAAATACCAAAGAGTTGGCTAGAATCTTGACATTTCATAATCAAGCCAGTGAACACAAAGATTGTGGCACCATAGGTGGCAGCAGCGTTAATTTCATTTGTTTTTACAAGATAGACACGCGGCGCTGTTGAAATGCCTGCAACTTTGAACAGTCTTGCAAGCCAATCTAATAACAGCTCTTCCGTTTCTTCATCACTAATTAGCTGAAATTCATCTCCCTTTGCACTTAGGTTTTGCATTGAACACTGTAAAACAATAAGGGCGCACACCAGTAAGCGTGACAGCCAAGAAAACTTACTATTAAGGGACTTTTGAATATTAAGCATAAATATATCTTTCAGGTGAAGAAAGGATTCTTCAAGCGTGGTGTAAGAACTAACTTACTATAACGAAAAATTATTTAAAAGTGTAGATTGATTTTGCAGATTGATTTTGTTTCGCAGCATCCGGGCTGAAGAAGCTAAAAATTTCGCAAAATTCGTGACTTGCAATTAAAGGTAACGACAAACATTATTTTTGAAATTCAATGAAATTCTAGGATTTCAGCCTCTGCTGGAATTGTTGTTCTTAAAAAGGAGAAGTGGGAGACGATATGATATCATCCTTCCCATCCGGTGAGTCTGGGGCTATTTTCTGGCTTTTTGCGCTTGAATCTGAGGATCTCCATGTGAGGTCTTCAGCTTGTTTTTCATCAATCACCGTTGCAAGTTCGGGTGCATAATGCTTAATGGCATTTTCAAATTCAATATCGTTGGCATAAGCTTTAAGTGAAAAGGATATGGGGGTTTTCCAGATCAGTTTTAAAAAATATAAAACGGCTTGGCTTATATCATTGTGTTGCGGAAACCATGAACCCCAGTCATGGGTGACACTGTATGTAAAAGCAAATGAGGGGACTAAGGTGCCAAGATTTGCATCATAAGCACATGGCATCCATATCGGCTGATAATTGTGGGTTAGTAAATTGCTATTTTTAAATTGGTGAAATTGACAAACTGCTAGATTCCAATGTTTATTATAAATAGCGGTTCTGATTTCATTAGATATTCTGCTATAGACGTAAGAGCAATATTGTTTTGGTCTTACAAAATCGAGCAGCAAAGCAGACTGAGATTGAACTTCTAAAAAATGTTGAAGTACCCAGTATGTCATCACTTCATGACTGCTCAGATAAAAGCTGTGCATATAATCACAATAAAATTTAAAAAACCTGGAAATCTGGATAATATCATCACAAGATTGAATTTGCGTAATGTTGGGTATACAGGGGGCTATCATGCTAAGCTCATTTAAGGTAGGCTGCAAGATGTATGTGAGTTCACCGTCAACAGGTTTGTGGTAAAGTTGATAAGGGTGGGGACAGTACATCATTTCAGTGTTTGATATATCGTCACTTACGTAGTCTAAAGCAATGTCTCTATAAATTTGAATTTCAGCACTTGTAAGCTGTACAAGGCTTAAATCACTACCAAGAAAAGGTTCGCATACAATATAATCTAAACTATTGATGTCATTCTTCTGTGAATTTTGGCGCAGCAGAGAAGTTTGGGGTGTGTCAGAGTCGTTTTCATCATTAGCAATGACAAATCGTGTGAGAGATAATAAAAACACCAGTGCTGGGAAAATAAAGTTTTTCTTAGTCATCATCTTCTCCTTTTGCAGGATAATTGCTCTATAAGAGTGAAGGTGAAATTTTGCACCTGTCAATCATGTTATCATGCAATTGATTAATATGAGGTAAACATTTTAATTTTTATATTATCCTTATTTAAGTTTATAAATCAACATTTGTTTTTTAAATGAATGTTGATGTCGCTTTTAAGTCTGTAGATTTGCAAAGCATATAAAAAAGCATAGCACGTTTGGGTGCCTATAGACAAAGTCACAGAAACCGTATACATTAAATACTATCTTTGTTAATGCGTTTCCGTAGCTCAGCCGGATAGAGCGCAGGATTCCTAATCCTGAGGCCGTGGGTTCGAATCCCGCCGGGAACGCCAATGAAGATGATTAGTAAAAGATTTTACAAGATTATCATAAGGGCTTGTTTGAAAATGAAGCAAAGTGTAAAAACAGTACTCGCCGTGGCATTATTACTAACTGCATGTGACAAGGATAAAATTCCATTATCGGGAAAGCGTGAGTTGTTTTTAAATGTGACCACAAACATCGTGCCTGATAAAGAAGTAAAGGGTAAAGTTGTGCATCTTAACGGTGTTTCAAAAATGAATAAGATTGTTGCTGTAGTAGATGAGATTGACTTTGGTGTTGGGGAATCATCCGCGCAGCGCATTTTGTCAACGCCTGTTGTTGCAGGAAACATGATTTATGTGATGGATTCACAAGGGCAGGTGAGCGCATTTGAAAGAATTGCGTACCCTAAAAAAGAAGGGGCAGCCGTTAAAAAAGTCTGGTCAGTTGAAAGTTGTGAACCACAATTTAAAAAAGAAGTCTTAGGCGGCGGTGTTGCAATTGATGATCATGTTTTGTTTGTCTCAACCTCATTTGGTGAAATGATGGCGCTTGACGTGAAGGATGGGAAAACGCTTTGGAAAACTGCTGGTTTTGCGCCATTTAGGTCAATGCCGTATGTAGACGGTAAGCAAGTGATGGCAATTTCTGTTGCTAATGAGCTTGTTGTGTTGAATAAAACAGATGGTGCAAAAGCATGGACACACACTGGTATTCCAGAGACTGCTCAGTTATTGTCATGTGCGGTTCCAACAGCAGCTTACGATGCGGTCATTGCGGGTTATAGTTCTGGTGAATTGTATGCGCTCAACAATGTAACAGGTCAGGTTATGTGGTCAGATACAATCACCCCAGTTGCACGTATCGATACAGTAACGGGTATTCCGCACATTGCGGCACGTCCAGTGGTTGATGGGCATAATGTTTATACACTCAGTCATGGTGGTCGTATGATTGCTTTTGATATGAAGACAGGCGAAAGAATTTGGCAAAAAGAAATTGGTGGTGTTGAAACACCTGCTGTTTCAGGGGATTATATCTTTGTGGTTTCAGGTTTGTCTGAACTCATTTGCTTGGAAAAGCAAACAGGTTTGGTTGTCTGGGTGAAGGAATTAAAAAAACTTGGGGAAAAAGATATTTATAAAACGGCACATTTTAAAGGGCCAGTTGTCGATGGTGACCATTTATGGATTGCGGCAAATAATGGGGATATTTTGCGTTTGAATGCAACAAATGGAGAATTTATTTCTAAAGTTGCGGTGAATGCAATGCCTATTGCCGCGCCCGTCTTAGTAGATAATGTTATGTATGTGGGATGCAGTAATGCAAAAATCTATGCTTTGCAATAACCATTTCTCAAAGGTTGCTATTGTTGGCAGACCAAACGTTGGAAAGTCCACTTTGTTTAACCGCTTAGTGGGCCGAAAGATGGCGTTGGTCTATGATCAACCTGGCGTAACACGTGACTTAAAATCGGCCCCTGCAACACTAGGGGCTTTAGAGTTTCAATTGGTTGATACACCTGGTTTATTTGACCCAGGTGAAGGCGACCAGCCCGCTGTTGTAACAGAAGGGATGCGAACACAAGCCTTAAAAGCGCTTAATGATGCAACAGCTATTTTGTTCGTATTAGATGGACGTTTAGGTTGCACACCTTATGATGCTGACCTTGCAGATATTTTAAGACGTGCAAAGTCACCTGTTATTGTTGTTGTAAATAAATGTGAAGGTAATCGTGCAGATGTGGGCTTAAGCGACGCTTATGGTCTAGGTCTAGGGGATGTTATTGCCATTTCAGCTGAACATGGCTTGGGAATGCATGACCTTGAAGAAGCATTAAGTGACTATATTGAAATGCAAGCAGTGGCAGATGATACAATTGAAGATGGCGATGACCTTGCCTGGGACGAAGACATTGATAGTGAGGAAGTGAATTTACAAAAACCATTGAAGCTTGCTATTGTTGGTCGCCCTAATGTTGGTAAATCAACGCTTGTCAATGCATTGCTTGAAGAAGAAAAACAACTCACAGCTGATTTTCCTGGTGTTACACGTGATTCTATTTCATTTGAATGGCTATATAAAGACCGTTCCATTGAATTGGTTGATACAGCTGGTATCAGAAGACGCAGTAAGGTTGATGAAGCCGTTGAAAGATTAGCTGTATTTGACACAGAACGTACTATTCAGTTTGCTGAAATTGTAGTATTGGTGATTGATGCTTCTATTCCGATGGATCAGTTGATTGAAAAGCAAGACTTAACCTTAGCTGGTCAGATTATTGAAGAAGGTCGTGGGCTCATCATTGCCTTAAATAAGTGGGACCTGGTAAAAGACCAAAAAGCAGTTTACAAACATGTTCATGAACAATTAGAAGTTCATTTGGCGCAAGCGCGAGGATTACAATGTGTGACCATCAGTGCATTAGATGGGTTGCAGCTTGATGATTTGATGGATGATGTGTTGATGTTAGAACGTCTGTGGAACAGGCGTATTTCAACTGCAAAGCTTAATGATTGGCTTCGTTTTACTGTTGATGCGCACCCTGCTCCTATTGTGTCAGGTCACCGTATTCGCTTGAAATATATTACACAAATTAAGACACGTCCCCCAACTTTCCGTGTGTTTTGTACCAAGGCAACAGATATACCCGATTCATACGTGAGGTATTTAACGAATACTATACGCAGAGATTTTAAAATGCCTGCAGTGCCATTGCGTTTTCAATTTCAAACACAAAAAAACCCATATTCACGAAAAAAATAAATTGTTTAGTTTGAAAAAGCAGTTTGTGTTGCATTTTCATTCAATAAAGAAAGCTATACTTATGTCCAAAATTATATTATCTGGTGTTCGTCCAACTGGCAGCATTCATTTAGGAAATTATTTAGGTGCGATAAAGAATTGGGTTTCCTTGTGCGATGAAGCTGATGAAACATTGTTTTGTATTGTGGACCAACATGCTTTAACGACTGCTGCTGATGCAAAGGACTTAAAAGAAAATACACGCCTTATTGCCGCTGCTTATGTTGCGTGTGGAATTGACCCCGATAAAAGCTTTATTTTTCCACAAAGTCATGTGACCTTCACAACTGAATTAGCGTGGTACTTTTCATGTATGACCCCATTGGGTTGGTTAAACCGTATGACGCAGTTTAAGGAAAAAGCAGGTAAGCACCGTGAAAGTGCCAACCTTGGTTTGTATGCTTATCCTGTGTTGATGGCCGCTGATGTGTTGTTGTATAAGGCAACGCATGTCCCTGTGGGGGATGACCAAAAACAACATATTGAGTTAACGCGAGACATTGCACAAGTGTTTAATAATTATGTGGAACAAGAGTATTTCACATTGCCAGAACCTGTGATTGCAAAAGAATCTGCCCGGGTGATGAGTCTTCGTGATGGAACGTCAAAGATGAGCAAGTCTGATGCATCTGATTATTCAAGAATTCATTTAACAGATTCTAATGACGATATCGTCCAAAAAATTAAGAAAGCAAAAACAGATAGTGATGCATTGCCGGGGCATATAGAAGGACTTAAAAATAGACCAGAGGCTAAGAACTTATTGGAAATCTATGCAACACTTTCAGAACAGTCTTTGGCCCAGGTCTGTCGTCACTTTGAAGGCCAAGTCTTTAGTGTCTTAAAAAACGATTTGTCACAGCTTTTGGTGGAAGTCATAGCCCCCATTCGTTCAAAGATTGAAGTCTTGATGAATGACCATGTTGAGCTTGATAGAATTTTTGAAAGAGGCGCGAATCGTGCTAATGAACGTGCGTCCGTCACCATGAATGAGGTGAGGGCGTTGTTGAACTTTTACCCGCGTGTTATATCGGCGTCATAAAGTCATTTTATGAATACCAGTGGAGAGTTAAATTGTGGAACAAGTTTTAGCTAACAAGCAATCACACAAAGTTTCTGGTGTTCTACCGTCATACTTTCCATTTTATTGTTATGGTCAAATTGCAAAAGCTAAGGGGGCAACCCTTATTCTTGTTGCGCGCGATGATGATGTATATACCCTAGCCGACCAAATGCGTTGCTTTTTAAAGCATGACCAAGTGATAGCTTTTCCATCATGGGATTGTTTGCCTTATGACCGTGTGTCACCAAGTCATGGGGTAACGCAAGAAAGATTGACTGCCTTATACACATTATTGACAACTCAAGAAAATTTTTTATGTGTTATAACGTCGATTGCAGGTCTTGGGCAAAAACTATTACCAAAATCATTGCTTGAAAAGGAATCTCTTACAATTGAAGTGGGTCAAACCTATTCAAGACAGGCATTCTTAGAATTGTTAACCTCTAAAGGCTTAATTCGTGTGGAAAGTGTTTACGACGTTGGGGAATTTGCTGTTCGTGGGTCCTTGATAGATGTATTTCCATCGGGTATGTTAAACCCCGTTCGACTTGACTTTTTTGGTGATGAGCTTGAATCAATTCGCCCATTTGATCTAATGAGCCAAAAGACAATTTCAAGTGACCCCTTAACGCGTATTGAAATGCGAGCCTCTCATGAAGTTTTGATTAATCAAGAAAACATCACGCGCTTTAGGTCAGCTTACCGTGATTTGTTTGGGGGATTAAAAGATTTTCCAAAAGGCGATGCGCTTTATCGTGACATTACAGAAGGGCGTCAACACCCCGGTATGGAACATTGGCTGCCATTGTTTTATGAACAAACCCATACCCTTTTAGATTATATGCCCATTTTGTCTGATGTGATTGTACAAGAAGGGTGCAGTGATGCTGTCTCAAACCGGCTTTGTGCGATTGCTGACTATTTTCAAATGCGTCAAAACCCACCGTTAAAATTAACTGACAGTAATAGTATTTATAATCCCCTAGACCCTACAGTTTTGTATTGGGGGGCACAAGACTGGCAAAATTTTTTAAACCAAAGCCATGTTAAGCTTATTTCTAGTTTTTCAAACATTGAAGAGAATAGTTTTGAAGAAAGTGTCAAGTTACGTTCTAAGATTGTGCCGTCATTACAAGCGGCGCGCGACCAGTCGCCAGCAACATTAGTTGAAGCAGTTGCTTCATACTTTAAATCACTGCCGAATCATTTATGGATTATTGCTTGCCATTCTGCAGGTTCACGTGACCGCGTTGTTACCTATCTCCAAGAATTTGATTTTCCAATTACATTACAAGAAGAAGACCAGTTTCCAACAGATTATTTACAACAACAATCAAAGCTTAAAACGGACAACGCCGTTCTTGTGGTGTTGTACCCTGCAAATCAAGGTTTTGAGACAGATCATATTGCCTTTTTAACTGAGGTTGATATTTTTGGTGAACACATCAGAAAAGCAAAACCTAAAACAAAAGCTAGAAAAGCACAAGCTTTTTTCCAAGAACTAAACCAATTAACTGTTGATGACTTAGTTGTTCACCGTGACCATGGGGTAGGGCGTTACTTAGGTTTAGACCCTGTTGAGGTTGATGGGTATGCACATGATTGCCTGGTGTTAAGTTATGATGGCGGCGATAAATTATTTTTACCAGTTGAAAACATTGAACTTGTTACCCGTTATGGCGATGCAGATTCATTAATACAACTTGATAGGCTTGGTTCAAACGCATGGCAAAATAAGAAAGAGCGCGTCAAGAAACGTATTCAAATTGTGGCTGACTACCTTATTCAGTTGGCGGCTGAACGTAGCCAGAAAAAAGGTGTGGTCTTGTCACAAACAGACAGTGCCTATGACCGATTTTGTGACCGCTTTATTTATGATGAAACGGATGATCAGCTTCGTGCTATTGAAGACGTTGTGGAAGACTTAGCAAGTGGTAAGCCGATGGACCGCTTAGTTTGCGGGGATGTTGGTTTTGGTAAAACTGAAGTTGCCCTTCGTGCTGCATTTTTGTCTGTTATGAATGGTAAACAAGTTGCGATTATTGTACCTACAACATTATTATGCAGGCAACATTATGAAACTTTTTCCAAACGTTTTCATGGTTTTGGTTTTGAAATCAGACAACTGTCACGTCTTGTAAAAGCTAATGATAAAGCGCAAACCCTTGCAGACTTAAGTCAGGGTAGAGTTGATATTGTTATATCGACCCATGCATTGCTTGCAAAAGATGTTAAGTTTCATGACCTTGGTCTGGTGATTATTGATGAAGAACAACACTTTGGTGTGAAACAAAAAGAAAAGCTCAAAGCCTTTAGGGCTGATGTCCATGTCTTAACCTTAACGGCTACACCTATACCTAGAACGCTTCAAATGTCATTGTCTGGGGTGAGGGATTTAAGCCTCATTGCGACGCCGCCTGTTGACCGATTAGTGGTTAGAACCTTTGTCATGCCGATGGATGATGTTGTGATTCGTGATGCCATAGAACGCGAATATCACAGGGGCGGGCAAATATTTTATGTAACGCCCCGCCTTGAAGACTTAGAAGACCTCAAAGTTTGGCTAAAAGAATTAGTTCCCCATATTCGTGTGCGCGTTGCAACGGGGCAGTTGTCACCGCAAGAATTAGAAGATGTTATGGGCGCGTTTTATGACCGCCAGTTTGACTTGCTTCTTGCAACAAATATTATTGAGTCAGGTATTGATATTCCAACAGCCAATACGCTTATTGTTCATAGGTGTGACTTGTTTGGTTTATCACAATTGTATCAGCTGCGTGGCCGCGTAGGGCGCGCAAAGACACAAGGCTATGCCTACTTTACTTACCAAGAAAATAAAACACTGACTGAAAATGCTGTAAAGCGTTTCCACGTTTTGCAAAGCCTTGATTCACTTGGGGCAGGCTTTACCCTTGCAAGTCATGATTTAGATATTAGGGGGGCTGGTAATATTGTTGGTGAAGAACAGTCTGGTCATATTCGTGAAGTTGGGGTTGAACTGTATCAAACGCTTTTACAAGAAGCCATATTAATGCAAAAGGTGAAAGATTCTACTGATAATTTGCAAACCCTTGGCCTTGAAGAGGAAATGACACCGCAAATTCACCTTGGTTTGCCCGTGTTGATTCCACAATTGTATGTGTCAGACTTAGGGCTTCGTTTAAGTTTATATAGACGCGTATCGCAATTGCGCACCAGGCAAGAGATTGACGCCTTTGCAACAGAGCTTAGAGACAGATTTGGAAAGTTGCCACCAGAAGTTGATAATTTATTAGATGTTGTAGAAATCAAAGCCTATTGCAGAAGTGCCAATATAGAAAAGGTTGAAGCTGGCCCTAAAGGGGTACTGGTTACCTTCTTTAAGAATGAAGTAAAGAACCAACCAGCCCTGTTTTCATTCCTTCAAAGGTCAGATGTAGCAAAACTTTGGACGATTAAACTGAGGCCAGATCACAAGCTATTTTTAGGGGCTGAATTAAAAGACCCGAAAGTGAAACGCATGGCCACTAAAAATATTATTAAAGCCCTTTCGCATGTGTTAACCAGTTGTTAATTTTTTTTAGTTAGAATAAATTATATAATTTAAAATATGAGATTTTGTATGTTAAAAAAATTGTGTGTAGTGACAGCAATGATGATGTGTCATGCCGCATCTACAAGTGCAAACCAGCAAGATGTAAACCCTATGGCAGCATATGGTGGCAAGTTACAAGAAGCCTTAGAATTAGAGAATGTCGATTATTTAGTTGAAGAGATTAAGAAGATAAAAGGGCCCAAACAAGAATTAATGGATAATATTTTTTCATGGGCCTTACAAAACAATGCACTTGAGATTATTTTATGGATAGGTCAGCAAACTATTTTACCGCTGCCCAGTCAACAAAGTGTTGATGCCTTGTTTGTAAAAGCTATGCGTGATAAAAATGCGATGTTAATAGAATTTTTGCTTAAAAATTACGGCGGAAATGAATGGCCGGCCATTTCACAAGCTGCAGTTGATTTTGTTTTTGAACAAAGTGCATCAATTCAAAGTATTGAAAAGGTCAATTTGCTATTAAAGGTTTACCCTCGTGCATTTCCACTTCCAAGTGAAAATGTCTTGAAGAAATTAATGGGGGATGCGCTTAAAAGTGAAGTACCTACTCAGCTGAATTGGTTGCTGATAGAACCACAACAAAATCAAGGTAATAATTTTAGAAAAATTGCAATTAATAGTGATATGTTTTCTATAGAAGATTTGAAAAATGCTGTAAAATTATTAGCTGTCAGCGCTGAAAGCCACGATAAACAGCAATCTTTAGATAACGCTTACTCTTGTTTGTTAAGCAATAATAAACCTAATGGTTGCCGTATTAGCAAAGGAGTAGGTCTAAGCCAACAGACCAAAAAAGTGATTAACGAAGAGTATTTGAAGTCAGCAGTTAAAATGAATGCGATACCTGACATTTTCATTCCCCTTCAGAACTTGAGCAACGACCTTTATAACGCACCATTAAATAATATTCAAGCTTTAGAGCTTATGCTTACACAAGCCGTTAATGCTGGTGTATCAGCTAGGTTTGTTGCAGGTTTATACTGTTATATATTTGAAAATAAAATAGTTCCTAATTTTTCTAAGTCAGCGTCTGATATGATTAAAAACATAGGACCTAATGCCTTAGATGTCGTTATTAAAGAATTTATTGAATTGTTGAAAATAGAAGCTGATGACAAGCTTTTGATGCGCTATAAGGACATCATTTTCTCATGGGGAAATGAAAAAAATAGTGCTTTCAAGATTGATTCAAGCGAAATAGAAAAAATGTATCAAGCTTATAAGCATGACTTAGAGAGGTCTAATCGAATTGGTCAGGTTGTATACGCCGTGTTAAAGGACAATCGCTCTCTTTTAGGATCAACGAATAGTGCTATTAAGGGGATTTTGAGATAACGCCGATTCAAGTTTGAAAATTTGTACCTGGCGATAAGATGCATAGCCACCATTGCGATTAATCTCGCAATTAACTGTTGTGTGCGAACATCCTGAACGTTTTGCGATTTCCCTCTTTTCGTGGGATAATGCACACTTGTTGTTTGCAGAGCTTGCATTATACAGCACCTGGCCATTTTTTTAGCCTTCTGTGGAATCTTTCAAACTTGACTGGGCGCCCCAAGGCAGTCATGTTTTATACAAGAGGTAAAGAGGAGGAAGAGAAAGCCCTTCCTCTCATTAATACCTTCTCTATTAACCATTTCTTAAGACTAAAGAATCAATAATATTTGTATACCATGTTATCTGTTAAGGTTTTAAAATGAAAACAACTTTATACATATTTTTTTCAATGCTGATTATAAGCTTTACTTCTTTGGGGTATGGTGCTATTGAATACTCTTCTTCTTGTGAAGAATATTGTAAATTTTTCGATAAAGACCAAGGTTTATGTGTTTCAGCTGATCGTCTTGCGGTTAAAACTGCTTATGGAATGAAGGTGTGTAAGCCTTGCGTGTGGAAAGAAAGCTCATCAGATAAATTTATGAACACATTTAAAAAAACAGAGGGTCGTAAGGGAAAATGTCTAAGCACTGGTTATGAAGACAAGTCTGGAGTCGTTCTTCAAAAGAGCTCTGGGGGAGCACCTGAGAATTCAGAATGGAGTTGCAAAACATACTGCCAAGACAACACCAATAAAGACGACTGTATGTCTGCACCTCTAGCAATTATTTTAGAGGAATCAAATATATTAAAAACTTGCCAACCTTGCAAATGGGAAAAATATGTAACAACGAAAGATAAGGGGCCTGGGGTTTGTATACCAACTCAAACCGACAGCAAATCAACAAAAATTCTTTTTGAAATTCACCGTGCAGGTCCATATCAAACGTCTGAAAAAATCTGCACACATGCATACAGGCAGAGAAACTTAAATGAAGAGATCAAATTCATTAATGGTCAAAATTGTGACAATCTAAAAACTGAAATCAATGGCGCTATTGACGGCAAACAGGTGAAATGGTTGCAATACACACCACCACAAGACCCTATTCCAGACCCAAATAATGCTAATCAATAACAAAAAAGGGAAGCACCATGAATGCTTCCCTCTTTTTAAATATAATGTACAATGGTGGATTAATAATCCATACCGCCCATACCACCCATTCCAGGCATACCACCCATTCCTGGGGCAGCAGCAGCTGACTTAGGTTCTGGTTTATCAGCAATCATTGCTTCTGTTGTAATCAACAAGCTAGCGTTAGATGCTGCATCTTGCAAAGCTGTACGTACAACTTTCGCAGGGTCAATAATACCAGCCTTTACCATATCACCATAGGTACCGGTCTGTGCGTCATAACCAAATGCATATTCAGTGCTGTCCATAATTTTACCAACAACAATAGAACCATCTGCACCAGCGTTTGTTGCAATTTGACGGCAAGGCGCTGTCAAAGCTTGGCGGATGATTTTAATACCAACCTCTTGGTCGTTGTTTTGTGTTGTTAAATTTGCAATTGCTTGAAGGGATCGAACCAAAGCGACACCGCCGCCAGGCACTACACCTTCTTCGATTGCAGCACGTGTTGCATGCATCGCATCTTCCACGCGATCTTTTCTTTCTTTAACTTCAAGTTCTGTCAAACCACCAACGCGAATCACAGCAACACCACCACTTAGCTTAGCCAAGCGTTCTTGTAACTTCTCACGGTCATAGTCAGATGTTGTGTTTTCCATTTGTGCACGAATTTGTGCGCAACGTGCTTGAATATCATCTGCACTACCTGCACCATCAACAATCACTGTATCGTCTTTGTTAATTGTAACGCGCTTTGCAGTCCCCAACATTTCCATGGTTACATTTTCAAGCTTTAGACCGATATCATCAGAAATCATTTGACCATTTGTCAAAATCGCAATATCTTCCAGCATCGCTTTACGGCGGTCACCAAAACCAGGTGCCTTTACAGCAGCCACTTTCAAACCACCACGTAGTTTGTTTACAACCAAAGTTGCCAAAGCTTCACCTTCAACATCTTCAGCGATAATCAACAATGGACGACCTGATTGAACAACAGCTTCTAAAACTGGCAACATCGGTTGCAGACCAGACACTTTCTTTTCATGAATCAATATGTATGGGTTTTCAAGTTCACATACCATGCGTTCTGAATTGGTTACAAAGTATGGAGAGATATAACCGCGGTCAAACTTCATACCATCAACAACTTCAAGTTCTGTTTGCATAGAACGTGCTTCTTCAACAGTGATCACACCGTCTTTTGTTACTTTTTGTACAGCTTCAGCCAACATGGTTCCAATTTCTTTTTCACCGTTTGCTGAAATGGTTCCAACTTGAGCGATTTCTTCATTGGTTGAAACAGGTTTGGCATTCTTCTTTAAATCTGCAACTACCGCTTCAACAGCCATGTCAATACCACGCTTTAAGTCCATTGGGTTCATACCAGCTGCAACAGCCTTCACACCTTCACGGACAATCGCTTGTGCCAGCACTGTTGCTGTTGTTGTACCGTCACCTGCAAGGTCAGATGTCTTCGTTGCAACTTGGCGAACCATTTGTGCACCCATGTTTTCAAAATTGTCTGCAAGGGTAATTTCTTTTGCAACGGAAACACCGTCTTTTGTAATACGTGGCGCTGAAAACT
Source organism: uncultured Verrucomicrobiales bacterium (assembly GCA_964478775.1). Lineage (GTDB taxonomy): Bacteria > Pseudomonadota > Alphaproteobacteria > Paracaedibacterales > CAIOTO01 > PNMQ01. The sequence goes on from CAYZJC010000002.1 coordinate 71,294, forward strand.
TATCAATCACAACGTTGCGCCCTTTTGGCCCCAATGTAACTTTCACGGCATCAGCTAAAATATCAACGCCGCGCAACATTTTTTCACGTGCTATAGTTGAAAAACAAACTTCTTTAGGTGTACTCATTTTGTAATTCCTTTACTTAAATGATAATAATAAGACTTTAAAATACTTATAAACAAAAAACTTAAGACTAAGCTGCTTTTGTAATGACGCCAACAATGTCAGCTTCCTTCATCACAATATAATCTTGGCCTTCAATTTTAATTTCTGTGCCAGACCATTTACCAAACAATACGTGATCGCCAACTTTCAATTCCAAAGGAATCACTGTTCCGTTTTCTGCACGTACACCTGAACCTACAGCAACAATTTGACCTTCAGCTGGTTTTTCTTTAGCTGTGTCAGGAATGATAATTCCACTAACTGTCTTTGTTTCAGATTCTAAACGCTTTACCAGAACACGGTCATGGAGAGGTCTAAAGTTCATATTCTTCCTCCTAATTAAGGTATGATGATTAATTTTTTTCAATTTAATTTGAGTTTAAATTTGAACGCTGTGTGTTAGCACTCGTGCGCTCTGAGTGCTAATTTAATATTTTCTGGGCGAGTTGTCAAGACAAGTTTTAAAAAAACCACGCTTGATTTTGGTGGCAATCGCCCTATCTAAGCACTTATAAAGCCTGCAACTCATCAAGTTCAAGCCATTCAAGTTCTTTTTCATCCCTTAGCTGCTTTGCATTTGCTAGTTCCAAGGTGATTTTCATAAAACCTTCAGCATTAGTTTGATAAAAGGCCGGGTCTTGCAATTGACCTTCAAGGGTAGCGATTAAAGCTGTTAAGGCATCTATTTCTTTTGGTAGCATTTCATATGAACGCTTTTGTTTATATGACAATCGGTTTTTCACTTTTGACGCTGTTGCTGGCTGTGCGTTTACTTCCTCTGGTTGACTTTCACCTTTAGGCTGATTTACCCCTTTATTTTTTAGAGCATTTGCTTCACTTTCATGTGTTCGTTGACGAAGATAATCTTGATAACCGCCAATATATTCTTTTGCCTCCCCCTGTTCATCAAAAGCAATCAAACTGGTGACGGTTTGGTCTAGAAAGTCTCGGTCATGGCTAATAATGAGTAGGGTACCTTTAAATTCGGTCAACAGTTCTGTTAATAAATCAAGGGTGTCTGTATCTAAGTCGTTTGTAGGTTCATCTAGCACTAATAAGTCGCAAGGCTTTGTCATCGCTTTTGCAAGGGCAAGGCGGTTTCTTTCCCCACCAGACAAAATATGCGTCATGCCTTTAATTTGTGATTCAAAAAACAAAAAATCTTTAAGGTAGGCCACAATGTGTTTACTCACATCACCCACAACAACGTGGTCTCCTCCAGATTCACATACATTATCAGCAACTGTCTTGTGTAAATCGAGCGAGTCTTGCATTTGATCAAGGTAGACAACCTCAAGCGTGTCATTCAATTTAACTTCACCACTGTCAGGTTCAAGTTTGCCAATCATCAATTTAATCAAGGTAGATTTGCCAATCCCATTGGGGCCCACAATTCCAATACGGTCCCCCTTCATTAATCGAAAGCTAAAGTCTTTGACAATTTGTCTGCTTCCATATGATTTATTTACATTTTGAATGTGCGCCACTAACTGACTTGCACTTTTGTTTTGAAAGGCAGAGGCATCTATACTTTTTCGCGTATTGAGTGCCATTTGGCGACGTTGCTCACGCATATCAAGCACCTTGCGAAGACGGCCCTGATTGCGTTTTCTTCTCGCTGTTACACCGCGCAGCATCCAGCGCGCTTCTTGGCGAAGCTTAGTATCCAGCACAGCTTTTTGTTTTTCTTCTTCATCCCAAATAAATTGTGACCATATTTCAAAGTCTTCAAAGCCTTTTGCATTTTCATGCATCACTCCTCTATCGATCCACCAGGTTTTATTGGAGATATTTTTTAAAAACTGTCTATCATGGCTGATGACAATATAGGCACCACGCCAATTTTTAAGGTGACTTTCGAGCCATTCAATAGATTCAATATCCAAATGGTTCGTTGGTTCATCTAACAACAATACATCAGGTTCTTGACACAACGTTGCTGCAAGTGACAAACGGCGCTGTTCCCCCCCAGACATCACGCTAATTAATTTTTCCGGGTCAATTTTAAGATGCATCAAATAGGTATGGGCCATATAGTCCTGAGCTGCATACCGTGTCACATAAGAAAAAGCGGTGTCATCGTCTTTTGCATCTATTAAACGCTGGGCTAAATAAGAGACCTTTAACCCAGGTTGCACATACACCAGCCCTGTATCTACCTCCATTTGTGAAGATAAAACTTTTAAAAGCGTCGATTTGCCGCACCCATTTTTGCCAACAAGACAAATATGATCGCGTTCATGAACATGCAATGTCCAGTCTTCAAAAAGTGGGTTGCCTGTCATATTAAGACTAACTTTATTTAAACTTAATAGGGTAACGCTCACTTTTTATCACTTTCTTAGATCTTTTAAATTCTCATAACTTTATAGCACGTTTCCTGTTCACTGTCATGTATTTGAATATTAAACCGATCTTACCTCAACGTCTTTTGGCAAATTTATGAACCACTAAATGTAAAAAATTAAAAAAATGTTAATTTTTTTTCTTTTACCCCTTGATTTTTTCAAAAAAAAGGCCATTTAATATAGTATAGAAGGTGTAAACAAAAGGTTAATACCATGGCAATTATCGGACACTATCAAGAGCTTCACGCAAAATTGAAGACTTTTGAAACCCAAAAGACACAGCTTGAAGATAAAATTAAAGCAACACCGCGCGTTATGCAAGGCGCTTTGAACCTAGGCTTTTTTCAACTTAACCGTAAAAAAGACGAAGTGCAAAGTAAGATTAAAAAAATCAACAGCATTATTCAGCCGGACATCATTGCTTAATTATTTGCCTTAAGGCTGGGCATTTTAAAACATTAAAAAAGGCGGTTCATATCGCCTTTTTTATGTAGAGAAAGTGAGACCTGCATCTTTTAAACTAGATATAAAGATCTCGGTATATAATGGAAGCATTCCCCAAGGTTTTACGGTTCTTCTTTTCATTTAATGAAGTAAAAATTAAAGAGGGCGCTGTGTCGGGTATACACATCTGACGTTCAACCATAGAAATTAAGATGGGTTCGTGGTTCTTTTTCACATATGCATTTTTAAAGCAAGTCATATGGGCTGCAAAACGGTCTCCGTCAATCATAATATGTTGGCGAGATAATACAAATAAGTTCATACCGCTTGTTGGAAAATTATCTACAACGAAGTCATAATATGAGGCATCCACACTTTCAAACTGCATGCAGGCGCGTGACATATGCGTAACCGCATGACACAAGTCTTGGGTGGCAAACGCAATTTGAAACAACCCCTCACCATTATGATGAGTTAAAAATTGTGACGTCTGCCCTTGCAACCTGGGCTCACTGGCTATTAAAGTCAAAGACAATGTTTGGCTTGCATTCATTAAATTACACACACTCAAATGCCCATCTCGCGCAATAGGTTGAACACTTGTATTAAACAATGTTTGAAAAAATCCCGCCCAATATTCTAGCTTATCTGGGTAAACTGCAAATACTAAATGGTCAATCTCATGCAATAATTCATTGACATAAAACCTCTCATGCGTTGTCGCAATATAATGAAAATGTTTTTGAATAAAGATTTGGGGTTCATCTTGGCAAAAATAAAGGAGTGTATCACCTACACTATGAATGGCTGGCACTTGATATGGGGTTGAATACTTATAAGGTTTCGCACCCTTTTTAATGGCATAACGGTATGCCTTTTCAAGGTCTTGCACCCACACACCAAAGGCACACGCGCACATGCCATGCTCACGAACAAAGCTACCTTCTTGGCCTCCGCCTCTACCTTTGGTTTCACAATTAAGGATGATATAGGTGGAATGTTGTTGATATAGATAAATTTTATGCGCTTTATGGTTACCGACATGGGTAAAGCCAAGACGTCTTAACAATAAGCTTAAGTAAATTTTATCTTTTTCATGAGGGGCAGAAATTTCCACAAAAGCAATACCCGCAGCCCCAATCGGATTAGACTTCACATGGCGTTTGTAGCGATTAAACCTAAAGGGTGTCGGCACTTTAAAGGCATTCCCAACTCAAATTAATGCGCGGTTTTGGCAAGTTCTTCTTCAATCATTTGCGGTGTATTATTGAAAATTTTCTCTAGCTTTGCATCTTTTTCTATTCGTTCTACAACAGCAGGAGATTGCACCTTTATAGCATTTATATGTTCAGATGGGTCAGCTTTTACAATATTGTGCTCAACTTGATCTAGCAGTGCATCTGCTTCTTTTTCAGGATTTTGCCCTGGCATTTCTTGTGTGACTTTGAAAAACAAACTATCTGTCGTCTTCGCATCTTTCAGCATTTCTTTAGGATGAACCTTATTTTTTCCACTTTGCAATTCTTTATCTTCGTCACTCATCGTATTGCCGATTTTAGATAACATCTCTTTACCAGATTCGATTAAAGATGACCAAAAACTATTTTGGGTTTTCACTTCAGGTTTTTGTTCTTGCGGCAATGAAAAAGCTGAAGAAACTATACCCATTATGAATACGATTAATAGTGTGAGTGCAACTTTCATTTTATAGTTATGCATTTCAATATCACCTTTGCAAAAATTATTTAAGCTATCATTTTTAAGGTAACTGAAAAAGATTAACAAAGTTTAAAGAATTCCCATTACAAGCACGTGTTTTTTTGTTATGAATAGAAGAAACATGCTGTGCAACAATAACAAATCACTACATAAGATACTTTATCTTAGTCTCTTACCAGGAACTTTTTTTATGAATAGTCCAGAACTTTCTCAAGCGCTCTTTATGCTAAGTCGCCTACCAGGTTTAGGCCCGCGATCTGCGAGAAGACTGCTTATTTATTTTCTGAAAAAAAGGTCGGAAGTTTTACGGCCCTTGATTACAGCCCTTAACACAATGGACCAAGCCATTACGATATGTCATATCTGCCATAGCCACGACACGCAGTCCCCGTGCACTCTATGCACTGATATTACTCGAAATCAAGACACTTTGTGTGTCGTTGCTGACGTAGCTGATGTATGGGCATTAGAAAGGTCTAAAACATTTCGCGGTTATTACCATGTTTTAGGCGGCGTGTTGTCTGCTGTTGAAGGGGTGCTGCCTTCCCAGCTGACGATAGAGTCTTTAACCCAACGCATAGAACAAGGAACCTTTACAGAAGTTATTTTAGCCCTAAATGCAACAGTCGAAGGGCAAACCACAATGCACTATATCGCAGATATCTTAAGGCCACTTAATGTGCGTGTATCCACTTTAGCGCACGGCGTTCCTGTGGGAGGAGAACTTGACTACCTTGATGACGGAACACTGTATAATGCTTTTATCGGAAGACGAACCGTTGAAGCTGCCTAACAACTTGAAGAACGTATAATTTTTTATGAAAAAACTTGCTTTTGACCTGACCTTTCATGACCTTTACACCAGAGAAGGCATTGAACGTATCCAACAGATATTTATACGTTATCTAAAAGACACAGATGAAACACTTGGCCAAATTTACACGCACTATGTCAAGCAGCCCCAAGGTATTACTGATAAGGCTTATAGTGACCTTATTCTTCATGTTTCCCCTATTGTAGAAGAATTTATTTGTGCTTTGTTTGGCAAAGAAAAACTTTCTAAAGTTTTGCAACAAACCTATTTAAATGCCAGCCTAATTGAACATATACGGCGCACGTTTGTACAAAGAATGGCCTTAAAGAATTTCCCAACCCTTGAAAGTCTAAGTGACTTTGACGAGACTCAAACCCCTTTTCAAGGTATAAACACAGACTATGAATATGCGATCACACTGCAAAAGTGGCTTGAAGAACCAGAACTTTATTGTAATGAATTAGGCGCTGCACAAAAATTTGCTGCATACCAAGTGCTTACTAATGAAGCACAGGCAACGTCGACGACTGCAATAACAGGCCAGCTTTCTCCCCTGTTTTGGCGACCACAAAAGGTGTTTTATGAAAATTTATTGCCATACATCTCAGTTGATAAGAGTCCCTATTTTTCAAATACATTACGCAGCAGAAACGGATTTTCCCTCACAGACGAAGGTAATGGACAATCATATGCTTTAGCACACGCCAATTACTGCATACAATGCCACCACCAAGGAAAAGATTCTTGTTCTAAAGGACTGTTGGCAAAGCAAGAGGCAGGCTTTCAAAAAACATCTTTAGGGGTTGACCTTAGTGGATGCCCGCTCGAGCAAAAAATTTCAGAAATGAATGAACTGATTAGCAAGGGCTATAGCATTGCTGCGCTTGCCACAATTATGATAGATAACCCTATGTTGCCTGCAACGGGGCATCGTATCTGCAATGAATGTTCGAAGGCCTGCATTTATCAAAAACAAACCCCTATTGATATTCCCAGCATTGAAACACAAGTCTTAACTGATGTTCTCGATTTAGCTTATGGGTTTGAAATTTATAGCCTACTTTGTAAATGGAACCCCTTGGACATCAAAAGACCAACGGCAAAGCCTTCAACAGGAAAAAAGGTATTAGTTGTAGGTATGGGGCCTGCTGGCTTTACGCTTGCGCATCACTTGTTAAATGACGGTCACTGTGTTGTTGGTGTGGATGGGTTGAAAATTGAACCTTTGTCAAGCCACCATAAAGAGATACGCCCTATTATTAATTGGAAAAGTTTACATGAACCCCTTGACGCACGCATTCCTGCTGGCTTTGGCGGCGTCATGGAATATGGAATCACGTCACGCTATAATAAAAACTTTTTAAAAGTCATTCGTCTGGTCTTAGAAAGACGAAACCATTTCTTGCTTCAAGGCAGTTTTCGCTTTGGTGGCACCATCACCATTGATGAAGCCTTAAAAGAATTTGACCATGTGGCTTTATGCACTGGTGCTGCAAACCCAGCGCACCTTGATATTGAAAATGGAACAGCAGGAGGAATCAGATCAGCCTCAGACTTTTTAATGTCATTACAACTTAATGGCGCCCATAGATCTTGGATGGCAAAAAACCTACAGCTGCGCTTGCCGGTGATCGTCGTTGGGGGCGGCCTTACAGCCATTGACACAGCAACAGAAGCCTTGGCTTACTATCCTATTCAAGTTAAAAATTTTAAAAATCGCTATGACATCTTAAAACAACACATTGGGGAAGACGCATTAAGAAAGAACTGGTCAGCACTTGACCATGAAATTGCAGATGAATTTTTAGCCCATGCGACTTTATTTGAACAATGTGACCTACAGGAACCTACAAGTGTTCAAAGATGCGTACAAAGCCTTGGCGGCGTCACAATTGCATATAGAAAAGACTTAAACAATGCCCCTGCCTACAAGCTTAATCATGAAGAAATAGCAAAGGCATTAGAGGAAGGCATTTTCATTGAAGACAACTTTGCCCCAGTAAGTGCACAAGTTGACCAACAAGGCTGGATAACGGGCCTTACAGCACAAGATGGTACGTTCAAAGCTTGCAAACAAGTGTTAGTCGCCATCGGGGTTAAGCCCAACACAAATATCAGGTATGACGAACCTGTCGCCCTTGAAAAAGACTACTTTATTCCTTGTGATCGTTCAGGAAATCCACAACAGTGGACATCTTTAAAAGAGGGGGACCCCCATTTCTTTTTGTATAGACCAGAAAACACTTCCCAACAGGGGCGTTTAAGTTTCTTTGGTGATGTGCACCCAACCTATAAAGGCAATGTTGTAAAAGCGATGGCAAGTGCAAAACATGGCTACCCCTTGATTAGCAGCATCCTTATTCAACAAGACAATGACTTGTGTAACAAACATTTGTCAACGAATGCCTTCTTAGATCATTTCAAAACGTCGTGCACAGCAACCGTTGACACTATTAAAACCCTATTTCCTTCTTGTCATGAAATCACCATTCACGCCCCACGTGCAGCACAACAATTTCAATGTGGTCATTTATATAAACTTGAAAACTATGAAACGTCTGCAAAAAGTATCAACATCTCCACACAAAAAGAATTACACTTTGCTATGGAAGGCATTGCACTTAATGCTGTTGAAGTTGACAAAGAAAAAGGCCTGCTGCAGTTTTTAGTGTATGAAGCCGGTGGGTCTTCCATGATGATGAACAACTTAAAAGAAGGTGATAACGTTTTGTTGATGGGGCCAACGGGCTCTCCTTTCAAGTTTCCAGCGCCTGGTTCACATATCTTATTAATAGCAACACATTTACATAGCGCCGTCTTTTGGCCCCTTGGTAAGGCGTTAATCAAACATGGGTGTCATGTCACGTGTATTGCAACCTTCAAGCGTCCAAGGGAACGCTTTCGCCCCCACAAGCTTTATCAAGCTGCCCATACCATTTTATGGTGCTATGAGGAAGCTATCATGAATGATGTAGATCAGGAAGAATTGCAAGATCACCGCCCACAAGACCTTTACTTCTTTGGTTCAATTGAAAAAGCCTTGCAGCACTATAAAGAAGAATTACAATTACACACCGTGAACCATGTCACAGCCCATGGGTCTAATGGGTTAAATATCACCATCGCCAACGCTTTAAAAGATGAATGGAAAAATTTGTTTAATGAGGACACCCCTATCAAGGGGGCTGTCAATGCCCCCATGCAATGCATGATGAAAGGCATATGCGCCCAGTGTGTACAAGTACACCATGATGAAGTAACAAACACCTCAACCTTATATTACACCTGTCAAGATTCCCACAAAAACATCAAGACAGCTGACTTTACTTACCTAGACCACAGAATGAAAAACAATAGTGTGCTTGAAAAAATTGCAAAACTTTGGGTGTTGTTTAACCAAGGAAGACTCAAACCCCAGTAAAATGACAGCGCGTTACAAAATGCATTAACGGTTTGTTTACAAGATGCAGATAAAATTAAAATAGAATTAATTTAAATTATTCTTTTGCATGCCTATTTTTCGTTCTCACGCACGGTATTTTACCACTACATTTTCATTACTGTTGCTATCAACGCAACTGAATGCCCTCATGGCAAATGAATTTCAATTTCCTAAAGCTGACCTTGCTTATAAATTAAACGAAATTGCTATTGAAGTATTGGACCAAGCACAAAATGAATATAATTATGATAAGCAAGTCTACCTAGACACAATGCAATTTATACAACACACCGTTGATAAACTCCTTAAAAAATCTCGGCTTAACAGCGTTGCAGCTGACTATATTGTGCTCTCTCGTATGGAATATGATATGATGCAACATCAAGCTATTGCAATTGGGAAGATAGGTGAAAATTTTGCCAATAAGCTGCAAGAAAGAAATGATCATGTACAAATCTATCAAGAACAAGAAAAAGAAATTAATACGCTTGAAATGCTTGATGCCTCTACAAAAGCAGACTACCAAAATAAAAATTTTATAAATGACCCATTACTAGATACAAATGACTTGAATGCAGCACGGTATGACGACTGGCGTGACAAATTAGTGGTGGCGGCAAAACCAGTAAAAGCCGTACCAGCTCCACCAGTGGTCAACCCAATTATTGCAAAGACAAAAACGCCTTATATAAAACCAGTAAAAAAGAAAAAGAAGAAAAAACACAAACCAAAGGGATTAGAAAAAGCAAGGAGCTTTATTGAAAAACCTTTTAAAAGCATAGCGAACATAGGAAGCAAAGCTATGGAACAAGCAAGTAAAGCAGTGAGCAATGTAACCGGTGCGATCTCTAATGCTACAAAAGCTACAACAAAGGCTATCACGGGTGCGGCTAAGGCCACAACCAAGGCAGTTACAGGTGCTACAAAGACTACAACAAAACTGATAACCGGCGGCGTGAAAGCTGCAACAAAAGTTATTTCTACTGCAACAAAAGCCACAACTAAGGCTGTCACCGGTGGTGTACAAGCCACAAAGAAAGTCGTCTCCAATACGATAGCCAGCACCAAAAAATGGTAACTAAAACAAGTGCCACTACAAAAAAAATGATATCAAGCACAAAAAAGAAAGTGTCTAGCGCAAAAAAGAAAATCAAAAAAACTTTTAAGAAGAAGTGAAAACTTTAAGGCTTTAAAAACACTCACTTCTTCCTCACCCTAGTGGAAACTTTCACACTTGAATGGGCAGGGTATAAAATATTTACTTCAAAATACAGAAAATGAAGTAAAGAGGTGAATACCCCCTTGCATCTGTTCGATACAATGCGTAAAGTAAAGCAGTTTAAGATATTCTAATCCACATTTTATTTTTCAGGATGAAACTTATGTTTGCGCGTTTAAAAGGGGCATTATCAGCCGATATGGCTATTGATTTAGGAACAGCTAATACCTTGGTCTATGTCAAGGGAAGGGGGATTGTACTTAATGAACCTTCAGTTGTGGCTATTGCAACTTACAAAGGTAAAAAACATGTTTTGGCTGTGGGTGAAGAAGCAAAATTAATGGTGGGGCGAACCCCAGGCAATATACAGGCGATTCGACCACTTCGTGACGGAGTGATTGCTGACTTTGAAGTGGCGGAAGAAATGATTAAGCATTTTATTCGCAAAGTTCATAATAGACGTCGCTTTGCAGCACCGCAGATTATTGTATGTGTTCCTGCGGGGTCAACGGCTGTTGAAAGAAGAGCTATTCAAGAATCTGCTGAAAGCGCTGGTGGACGACGCGTATTTTTAATTGAAGAACCTATGGCTGCTGCAATTGGTGCGGGGCTACCTGTGACTGAACCTACAGGGTCAATGGTTGTAGATATTGGTGGGGGCACAACCGAAATTGCGGTTATTTCATTGGGTGGTATTGTGTATGCGTGTTCAGTTCGCGTTGGCGGCGATAAGATGGATGAAGCCATCACTAACTACATTCGCCGCAACCATAACTTACTCATTGGTGAAACAACAGCAGAACGGATTAAAAAAGAAATTGGGTCCGCCATCTTAACTGCTGACAGTTCATCTGTTAAAATGGGCATTAAAGGCCGAAGCCTTGTAACAGGGGTGCCAAAAGAAGTTGAAATTAACCAAGCACAAGTTGCTGAGTCTTTAAATGAAGTGGTGACGACAATTGCTGAGGGTGTTAAAACGGCTTTGGAAAACACACCGCCAGAACTCTCTGCTGACATTGTGGATCGTGGTATTGTCATGACAGGCGGTGGGTCTTTGTTACAAAACCTCAACAAGGTGATTGCAGAAGTGACAGGTGTGCCTGTCTTTATTGCGGAAAATCCATTGAACTGCGTTGTGTTGGGTACAGGCAAGGCGCTTGAAGAAATGAAAGTGTTACGTGCTGTCCTTGTAAATGCATACTAAGTTTATTTGATAAGGTTCACACGAAACGGTGTAGATAAGGCTGTTGGACTATGGCATGGTTAGATTTAAAGGCATCAGGGCTTAAGCGCCAAACCTTTTTCTGGTCAAAAATTGCGCCTAGTGTACAAATATTTTTTGGGTCTTTGCGTGCATTCTTTATTTATATTATTCTACTAATCATGTGTGTCATGTTGTTTACAATGACATCTTTAGATTCCATTAAGACGTGGTTTGTCATGACTGTACAAGATATCACAGCGCCAATTGTTCATGCTATGCATAATCCCTTTGAAAAATCACATCAAAATCAGAAGATCGATGAAATTTTGACTTCAACACAAGGCAATCAGTCAATGCAAGATGAAATTTTGGGCCTTAAGATGCAAAATGACGTCTTACAAAGACAAAACAAGCAGCTAAAAGAACTACTGTTATTTCAAGAAACAAAGCCATTGAAGGAGGTGACAACGTCTGTATTAGCCATGCCGGATGCTGACACGTTTCACTATGCACTTATTCGTATTTCAAATGCAACAATGGCAAAACATGTAGGGAAAGACAGTGCTATCGTTTCCTCTAAAGGGCTGGTTGGGCGCCTTGTAGATAAAGGAAATAAGGTTGCCCGTGTCATGTTGATAACGCATCCACTTTCAAGGACCCCTGTGCGTTGCAACCGAAATTCAATGCAGGCCATTGCAGCAGGGAAGGGGAATGCTTATCTTGAGATTACACATCTTCAAACCGTGCCTTTACAAGGAGAAAACTTAAGCGAACAAAGTTTAAAAGTAGGTGATGTCCTTGTCACATCTGGCTATGGGGGGGTGTACCCAGCTGATTTACCCGTTGGCAGAATAGTGAAAGTTGAACCTCTTGCAAGTGGTGGTGTTAAGGTTAGAATAAAACCATTTGTTGAAGTTCACACCCTTGAAGTTGCAGCGATGTTAGTGGGAGATGGTGAGCCGTGACTTCCTTTGCAATAAAAAATGAAATTCCATTTGGGGTAAGGTTACAAAGACATTTAATGACGTTAATTGTTTTGCTTTCATTGTTTGTCTTTGTACACCTTAATCATGTGTTGCTTCCTATGATTACAATTGATTTGTTTTTTTTGTATTTAGTCTATTTTATTTTTTTTGTCCCTCATTTGATTACGCCACTTCGTATTGTCTGTGTGGGGTTGGTGTTTGATGCTGTGTTTTTGAGCCCTTTAGGTGTGACTTCATTTATAAGTCTCATGACATTTGGTGTGTTAATGTTGAGGCGCCATGTTTGGCAGCACTTGAATGTATTGCAATTATGGCTACGTTTAGGGGCCATGTATGGGGCTGTGAGCATTGCAAAAGTACTAGGTCAATACCTAGTACAAGACTATGTTAAAAAGGATTTTTATTTCCTTCCTGTTGATTTTATTTACACAACAGCTTGTCTACCCTTTGTATTTCAGCTACTTCGTTACTTTTATTTAAAGACAATGGTTCATGCGCACGTTCAATGAAAATGGTCTCTTTAGTCGTCGTATGTTTGTTCTACTGGGGTGCAAGACAGCATTGGTTTCAGCTCTGATAGGTCGCCTAGCTTACTTACAACTTTTTCAAGGTTCTCACTATAAACAATTGTCTGAAAAAAATCATCTACAGTCAAGGGTTGTAGAACCTTCACGTGGCTTAATTGTAGATAGATCTGGTATTGTTTTAGCCGGGCATAAAATTTCTTACCGTGTTTTTCTAGCACCTGAATTAGTGAGCAAACCTTTAAAACTGTTAGAAGATGTTGCCCCATATTTAGTAATGGAAAATGAAGAAATTGCCCAGTTAAAAGAAAAACATAAGAAGGCCAGACGTAAATGGTTGCTATTGCGAGAAGACTTGTCATGGAAAGAATTAGCCACACTGGAACTGCATGGACAAGACCTACAAGGGCTCGTGATAGAAAAAGGGGAAAAACGTCTTTATCCAAATTCCATCACCTTTTCACATGTCTTAGGGCATATGGGGGCCGTTACAACAGCAGAACAGGAAGTAGCAAACCTTGACCCTTTGTATATGCAGCCGGGGTTTAAAATTGGAAAAGCGGGTCTTGAAAAATATTACAATGATAGGCTGATTGGTCAGGCAGGTTTTAGGCAAGTGTCTGTTGATGCTTATGGGCGCGTTAAGCAAACCTTAGATGGTATAGAACCCATTAAAGGGGAAAAGCTTCACTTGACGATAGATCATCACCTACAAAATGAAGTCCTTCAAATATTAGCAACGCACCCGAGTGCAACAGCTATAGTGATGGATGTGTACACCGGGGCTATTCTTTCAATGGTGTCACATCCCACCTTTGATAGT
>CAYZJC010000002.1:85122-95543 GCA_964478775.1 uncultured Verrucomicrobiales bacterium
CGCTATCCCCAAAGACATATGGAAAGATGTTTCAACAAACCCATTACACCCTTTAATTAATAAGGCCATTCAAGGTCTTTATTCCCCAGGGTCATTATTTAAAATTGTTGTAAGCTTGGCTGCCCTTCAAGAAGGAGTGATTGATGCGCATACCACTTGTCATTGTCAAGGACACCATGACTTAAATGGTCACAGGTTCCATTGCTGGAATTGGAAAGTAGGTGGGCATGGAAGCCTTAATGTAAAACAAGCCTTAGAAAGGTCATGCGACGTTTTCTTTTACCAAGTTGCATTAAAACTGGGGGCTGAAAAAATTAGCCACTATGCGAAAATGCTGGGCTATGGTGACGTGACGCATATTGATTTACCCGGAGAAAAGAAGGGGCTGGTTCCTGACCCACAATGGAAAGTGTCTAAGAAGCGGGGTAAATGGAGCGCAGGTGACACCTTAAATTTGAGTATAGGCCAAGGTTTTATGCTTTCAACACCACTTCAAAACGCAAAGATGCTAGCTATGATTGCAAATGGTATGCAGCCTTTAACGCCGCATCTGGTTGAGGGTAGTGCTCCCCCTAACACAAGTGATGCTCTTAACACAGATGTCCCCTTCATTGCTCAATCCTATATAGACTTGATTTTAGAAGGTCTTTATGATGTTGTGAATACGCCAACAGGTACAGCTTATAATGCAAGACCTTTAAACCCCCATCACACGATGAGCGGTAAGACAGCCAGTACACAAGTAAGCCGCATTTCAATGCAACAACGTCAAGCTGGAACCCATAACCAACGTGAATGGGCACATAAAGAACATGCCATGTTTGCAGGTCTCGTGCCAGCCCTGAACCCCCAATATGTCATTAGCGTCTTAGTTGAACATGGCGGCGGTGGGGCGAGGGTTGCAGCGCCTATAAGCCGTGACATTGCCCAAGCCCTGTATAAGCTTAAAATTGTGAGTGATGTATGAGAGAAACTTATTTAGAACGTTTAAAGGCACTACCCTTAACACCCATCGTATTGGTAACGCTGTTGTCCTTACTTGGTGTTGGAATGTTGTATTCAGCAGGTGATGCGTCTTTTAGCCCTTGGGGCTTTAAACAGCTTCAGCGTTTCACTTTAGGCTTTGTGTGTATGATATTAATTGCGATGTCTGACGTGCGTCGCTTGTATAGCATAGCCTATGGGTTTTATTTTATATCTCTATTAGCTTTAATTGCCGTTGAAGTGATGGGCCATATAGGTATGGGGGCACAGCGCTGGATTCACCTTGGTTTCTTTACCCTGCAGCCTTCAGAATTGATGCGAATCTCAGTTGTGTTAGCCTTAGCTAGGTACTTTCACGATTTGCCCCATGACAAAGTGAACCAGCCAATGCAACTGATGGTACCACTGATGTTAGTGTTGCTACCAACTGTTTTGGTCTTAAGGCAGCCAGACTTAGGAACAGCAATGCTATTACTGCTCAGTAGTGCCGTCATTTTCTTTTTAGCCAGTGTGCATATCGGCTATTTTATTGGGCTTGGAAGTGCAGTGCTAGCGGCCCTCCCCATTTTATGGACGATGCTTCATGACTATCAGCGAAAGCGCGTCTTGATATTTATCAACCCTGAAAGCGACCCGATGAAGTCTGGCTACCATATTATTCAATCGAAGATAGCACTTGGTTCAGCAGGGCTGTTTGGTAAGGGCTACTTGCAAGGAACGCAAAGCCACTTTGACTTTTTGCCAGAAAAACAAACAGACTTTATATTCACAATGTTCTGTGAAGAATTTGGTTTTATCGGGGCAATGGTGCTGATTGCGATTTACTTAGTATGGATAGGCTATAACATGCGTGTTGCATACTTTGCGAAAAGTACATTTTTAAAACTAACGGCCGCAAGTTTGTCTGTCACTTTCTTTTTATATATGTTCATTAACATGGCCATGGTGACGGGCCTGCTGCCTGTTGTGGGAATTCCTCTACCGCTATTTTCATATGGGGGGACAGCCATGTTAACCTTGCTGATTAGTCAAGGGATTGTCATGGCTATTCACCAAAAGCGGTAGGGCTAGCTTATTATTCTTGCGATGAAGAGTTATCTGATCTTGGTAAAGAAGCAGGTTCATGTTTAGCACTTTCTACAGCTTCTTTTTTCTTTCTGACGGATGCTGCCATAAACAAACTCGTATATTTAGAGTCCTTATAAATCAGAATCAAATAAATAATAAAACCTAATAGAGGCAGAAAACAAATCAGAAAAAAACATATGGTAGTAAGAGTTGGGTTGACAGGTTTGAAAATTGAGGATCATAATCTAACATGACTTTATTACGCAAGAAGAAATAGTAGTGATTATTGAGAAATTTCCCTGGAAGAAATATCCTAAGAAAAATAACAAAAGGGAAAAATAATAGAGCAAATAGACCCTCAGAGATTGGAAAAATTAATTTTAAACCTGCAACAATGGCTAGCGCTATTAAAGTTATAGCAACAATTGAAAAGAAGATTAGCGGTACGATAAATATAGAAGCTGCATTCATTCTTCTGTAGATAAGCCAAAGCATAGGTGCAAAGCCCGCAGACCAATTAAAGGGTGTTGACTTTCCATTATGAATTGCAGTAAGTACACGTTTGTAATAGTCGTTTCTTCTTGTCGCAGATATGACTTTGTGTTCGTTCATATCATCCGTGATTTTGATTTGTGATAACGCAATGATGTTTTCAAGTAAATTCATTTTTATTTTTTTCTTGTATAGTAGGAAATTTTGCAGGATTTTTATATTTTTTTTTTTAATACATTGATAAGATAAGGTCTTTTTTTTAAAAAACAAGGGGGAGATGTAAAGTTTGTCAAATTTTATTGATTATTTATTTTTTGTTAAGGGTTTATGTTTATAACTATAGTCATTAGGGTTGGTTTTGCGTCTTGCTTTTATTTACGTGTGCAAACGTTGGTAAGAGGTAGGGCTAACCTTAACTTTTATAAAATAAGCACGTGAGGTTATATTCACGTGCTTTATTATTTCTAACTGTTGACAAGTCTTAGAATGAAACTTTTGTACCAAGCATCACAACTGTACCACTATTGTTACCGATAACTTTATCTGTATTATCGTTAAGACCTTGTTCATAGTCTTTTCTGGTTTTAAACGCATATTCATTAGTTCTCGATTTTGCATAGTTGACTTCACCAAATAGAACTAAGCCATTTAACACTTTGTAATCTGCAGTTACACTAAAACACTGGAAGTTAACTTCATTAATGGCATCTGTCTTTCTGTCTGTATTAAAATACCCTAAACCAACATCGAAGGATTGACCTGTGTACTTTGCACCAACGTTCCAAGCTTTACCCGCGTTGCCTTCATAAGTGTTTGAGGAACTATTATCAACGAAATAAGTAAGATTTTTTACCGGTTTTCTTTCCCAATCCGCTCCCTTTACTTTGTCATTAATGTCTTTAGCTGTCCACCGACCTTGAGTTGGATCCTTTTCATCTTTCAAAGCCCCTAAACCACTCTTGAGCTCAATTAATCTTTCTTCCATTTCCTTAGTCATCAATCGTGAATTAATGTTGTTGAGATAGCCTACAGCAAAATCTACATTTTTATACCCAAATTGTGCTGCAAACATATATGAAAGTGTTGGTTGTAATGCAAATGGGGAACGAGAACCTGCTGTACCTTCGCCAAGTGAGTTGACAAGTTCCAAGAACACAAATCGACCTTTTTCACGAATTGTAACAGCGTTCAGATTTAAGCGGTAATCACCAAATTCTTTTTCATAGGAAAGACCAAGCGTGAAGTTGTTTAAACCCCAACCATAACGTTGTTCATTTGGGTAAATGGCAGACTCGTTACCAGCATCACCTTTTGTTGTTACACGTGAGTTGTCTCTGCCTTGGCTGCTGCGGTGCGATGTATCTGGTGTAAAGCTTAAACCAAATTTAAAGCCATTCCATGAAAGGTAAGTAACCGCTTTTGTTGCAATCCCTGGTGAGCCAGTAATTGTTGTGCCATAAATCGTACCTGCAGACATGTTGTAAAAGGAATCAAGTGAACCATTAAGGGCCCCACCGGAACCGCCCATTAAGGCATATGCACCATAGGTTCCCATTGTGTCATCTGGGCCCTTTACGTTACCCACTTGAAACACCCAAAAGTCTTTTGATAATTCAACATAGCTGCGTGTGACATCAACAGAAGTGCAAAGTGCTTTTACACGTGTGAGATAACCATACTTAAGACCGTTTGATGCTTGACCGCTTACTTTAAAGTTAAGGTCAGAACCAGGAACTTGAAGGGTAACACCGCCGGACTTACCATTGCCATTGTCTTCTTGTGACACGGCACCTGCTAGCGTTGTAATGTTACCAGAAATTTCTAGGGACAAAGGCTTGGAACCGTCTTTTGAAGCTGCGGTTTTTTCTTGCGATTTGCTTTCTGCTGGCCCAGTACCTGTTTGTGTAGTTGCAAAGCTTGCAGATGCCATGAGGGCGATTGCTGAAGCTGAGAAAAGTATGTTTTTAAAAGTCATTTTTTTTACTCCCATTAAGATGCCTTCATTAGACCCTTATTTAAAAAAAATCACAACTTTTGAAAGCTGTGATTTTTAACGAAGCTAATGATCAGTGATTAATTTGCAACAAATTTTAAGTTTACATGCTTTGAGGCCGCTTAAGCAGCTTCCTTTAACGATTTAATAATTTGTTCACACACCTTTTTCGCATCGCCCAATAGCATCATAGTTTGGTCTTTGTAAAATAGTTCATTATCAACCCCAGCGTAACCCGTTGCCATAGTTCTTTTCACAAAGAAAATGGTGCGTGCTTTTTCAACTTCTAAAATGGGCATGCCATAGATAGGGGATTGAGGGTCAGTTTTTGCAGCAGGGTTTGTAATGTCATTTGCCCCAATCACAAAGACAACATCAGTTGACGCAAAGTCATTGTTGATTTCTTCAAGTTCTAAAACGTCATCATACGGAATATCGGCTTCTGCCAATAAAACATTCATGTGGCCTGGCATACGTCCTGCAACCGGGTGAATTGCAAAGCGGACTTTTACCTTATTTTCCTTTAATAAGGTAACCATTTCATGCAAGGCATGCTGGGCATGGGCAACGGCCATTCCATACCCTGGAACAATAATAACGCTTTGGGCTTGGTTCATAAAATAGGCGGCATCATCTGCGCAGCTGACTTTATGTGGCTTTTCTTGGCCTTGATTGCTGTTAGTATTTAAAGTTAATGTCCCTTGGTCAGCGCCAAAAATCACTTCAATGAGGTTTCTATTCATTCCCTTACACATAATGTAGCTTAAGATTGCACCTGATGCCCCAACTAAAGCCCCGCTAATAATTAAGACATGGTTTGAAAGGGTAAAGCCAATACCTGCTGCTGCCCAGCCTGAATAAGAATTTAACATTGACACAACAACAGGCATATCAGCGCCGCCAATGGGCACAATTAAGATCATCCCAAAAATCAGTGCAAGCGTAATGAGTGCCCAAAAGAAGAGGCCTTCTTGGCTTAAGAAGAACAGCAGAAAGAGGGTTGATATCATAATGGCAAAAGCAATGTTATAGCGCCTTTGATTAAAGCGAATGGGAAAAGACTTTAGGCTTCCATTGAGTTTTAAAAAGGCAATAACGGAACCTGAAAAGGTAATAGCCCCAACAATAATGCCTAAGGTAAGTTCTGTTAAATTCAAAGGGTTGATTTTTGTACCATCTGCAATGCCAAATAATTGCGGGGAATAAAAGGCAGCTATTCCTACACAAACAGCCGCTAAACCCACAAGGCTGTGAAAGCCTGCAACTAATTGTGGCAATGCTGTCATGGCAATGCGTTTTGCAATTGATATACCAATGATCGCACCAACACCAATTGCGATTAAGGCCATGGAAGCCATCGTTACTTTAGGGGCCATAAGCGTTGTGATGATGGTTAATGCCATACCTAAAATAGCCATTGTGTTTCCACGTTTTGAAGTGGCTGCAGAAGACAACCCTTGCAAACCTAAAATAAAAAAGATGGCTGATATTAAGTAGAGCAGTTGGGTAAGTGTTGAAGACATAAACGTTTTCCTAACAATTTATAAGAATAGAGAGTGTATTAAAATTTACTTTTTCTTTGAAAACATGGCGAGCATTCTTTGCGTAATGACGAAACCACCAAAAATATTAACTGAAGCTACGACAATTGCAATAAAACCACTAACAATTGTTATAAGACTTGCAGATTCATTCATGGCATATAAAGCACCTACAATAATCACGCTAGAGATGGCGTTGGTGACCGCCATAAGGGGGGAATGCAGGGCAGGGGTCACTTTCCAAATGACATAATAACCAACAAAGCAAGCCAAAATAAATACGGTCACTGCCATTAAGATAGGTTCATGACCTGAAGGGGTTTGGTTTAGCAGATGGTGGGTAGCTTCTTTTAATTTTTCAGTGTCCTGTATCAGGTTTTGGGTGGTGTTGATAATTTGTGTTAAGTGTGGTGTTAGGCTTGAAACATCCATGGATTATTTTCCTTTTGCAGCTTTTTTGGTTGTCTTACTTGTCTGAGGTTTTGTTTCAGAGCTAGTCTCATCAACCTTTTTCGTTTCATTCGTTGAAGGTGTTACAGTTATTAAGGTTGCTTGAACAATGTCGTCTGCTTGGTTGATGGTAAGGTCTTTACCATCTAAGCTTAGAAGGGTTGTAATAAATGTTGTAACGTTTTTACTAAAGGTAAAGCTGGCATCTTGGGCAATATGTGACAAGATATTCGTTGGTGCGTGTATGGTAACAGCATTATGGACAATTGTTTTGCCAAATTGTGATAATGCGCAGTTTCCCCCACTAATGGCCGCTAAGTCGACAATGACAGCCCCTGGTTTCATATTGTCAACCATGGCTTTTGTCACTAAGATAGGGGCTTTTTTTCCAGGAATAAGGGCTGTTGTAATGACAACATCTTGTGCGGCGATGGTTTGCGCAAGAAGACGATTTTGTTCCTCTTGGTAGTTTTGACTCATTTCTTTTGCATAGCCTGTGTTGGCGGCGCCATCTTCTTGTACAGGTACACTGACAAATGTTGCCCCAAGGCTTTCTACTTGTTCTTTGGCAGCTTGTCTGACATCAAACACAGACACAACAGCGCCAAGTCGTTTTGCTGTTGCAATGGCTTGTAAGCCTGCTACCCCAGCGCCTAAGACCAACACTTTTGCAGGGCGAATTGTTCCCGCTGCTGTCATCATTAAAGGAAAGGCTCTTCCTAAAAGATGAGTTGCTTCAATCACTGCGCGATAACCCGAAAGGTTGCTTTGTGAAGAATTAATGTCCATGCTTTGGGCACGTGTGGTGCGCGGAAGTTTTTGTAAGGCAAAGGCTCTTATGTTCCTTTTTTCTATGGCGTTTGCAAGGCAGTTATCATCACCATTTAATATGCCCAATAGCACAGCGTTTTCTTTTAACGTTGAATATTGGCCTTTTTCAAGCCCTTGAACGCTTGTGATAATGTCAGCATGTGATAAAACCTCTGCTGAGTTTAAAACCTTACAATGAGAAATGGCACTATAGGCAGCATCACTATACCCCGCTTTTTCACCTGCCCCTTTTTCAACGATAACCTTAAACCCTTTTTGCGTTAGCTTTTGTACGCATTCTGGGGAAAGGGACACACGAGATTCACCCAACGCCCCTTCTTTGATAACACCAATGCTTAGCACTTCATTTTTCTTTCGCTAAAATCAAACAGCTACCATTATAGTCAGTTTCCAGTTTGAAAGAAGCGAAAAATTACATAAAAATACAGCCTTTTAATGTGTGGCAAGTTGCTTAACTTGTAATTTCCAATGAATTAATTTGTAAGGGTTCAATATCTTGCAAGGAAGAAATTTCGTTGATCTTGCATTTGCCTTACCTTTAAACTTAATTTAAGCTTCTCTTGTTATTCAATGGGGGTGTGTTAAGTCTTAAGGGTAGGGTTTTGTTTTGATGAAAAAATTAGTATTAGTAGCGTTTTTGTGTTTGAGTGCAGATATGGGAGAAGCCTCAGGTCTTTCAAGTGCCATGATAAGAGAAGGGGGTAAAACAGTGTCAAGAGGGATATCGACTGCATTGCCTGAATATCTGATTCATCAACAACACACCAGGGCTGATGCAATTTCACCTCTTGTTCCCAGCATAGCTAAACTGTACAGATATGATAGGGTTGCTTTTAATGAAAAATACCCTAATACGGTTACAAAGGGAACAAAATGGATCACATATGAATATGAATTATATACTCAACCTATTTTAAGCAAAGTGATGTATGTTCAAGAATCTGTGTTTGATGAAACCACCATCCAACTCCCTCGTGTTCCTCACATTACACAAGTCAATTCTTGTCAGGATATTCTTCATATCGCACACTATCTTAAAGACTACCACAACTACATGACCAAATATTATTGGTTAAATCAAGAACCAATGTACTATTGGGGGTATCGTCATTGGGAAGATATTCAATCACAAATCAATTATTTATTAGATTTGGTACGGCCAGAAGGTGACTTTACCTTTGTGAATGAAAGAATTAACCAAAGAATTCAAGCTGTTATAGAAAATAAACAGTGGAACCTTGGGGTTTGTTATTTTAATCAGCTAATGCCTTCTGATGTAGCGGGGTATGAATCATTTAATCCTGTTCAAGATATTCCAGTTGTTTATGATACGGGGTACGGGTCATATGTTTTAATAATGGCATACAATTTTAGATATGATTTTAGCTGGGGAAAATGGATTCATGAACACAAAGACTTGAGTGAGGCCGCCTTAAGGTGTTTACAAATGGTGTGGAAAGACCCTATACCCTCTACCTTGTCAGCCTTTACATCTCAAGCAGAATTTGAAGCTGCTTTAATGGAAACTGACCCATTGTTGCGTGAAATTGAAGGAGATGAAGTGTCTAAGGCAAGTAAAAAAGCATGGACTTTTATGGGCTTTTTTAAAAAATGAAGCCTATGAAACCCTTGCAATAAAAGGCTTTTAAAAAAATATTAAAATAAGTCTTGCGCATTTTCAAAAAAAGTACCATATTATGGATATGATGTTATTATAATATCAAAAAGATAATTAAAGCCTGCCACAACTGTGAGCAGGCTTTTTTATATCTATATGGCTTGACTCTTTTTAAAACTCAATCAAATTTAAGAACCCCGTTTCAGAAATGACTGAATCGGGGTTTTTTCATATCTAAAGGAATAAATTTTATGAAAATTTTTATTAAAACCATCAGTGCAACATTGCTTTTTATTTTTCAAATTTGCCTCTCTCAAGCAAGTTTTGAAAAAGATTTTGGTGTTTATAACCCACAAAAAGAGAAGTGCACTCAAGAATTGGTAATGACTGTTGAGAAAGTGTATGGGTTACCCATATATGCACACACTAACCAGACAGTTTTTTTAACAGCTGACGAACTTGAAGAAAAGTGGAATGGTGAAAAGAAGAGCTTTATTAATAAGACAAAAGTTGACCAAGTAACTGAAAATACCATTTTTGCTTTTCGTCTGAGATCACTCAACGGACATTATTACGCTTATGTTATGGATGTAGAAACCTACAGTAAATGCACACTCGTAAAGTGTTTGGTGCAAACTGTTTCTTTATTACCCCACTGGGCACAATACATAGAATTAGATGTTGTTGTTATTCCAAAAGGAAGTTATATTCAAGGTTTTTATGGGACTGTGAACAAACAAGATCGACCAAGTGTGCGCTTAGATATGTTATCTTGGGCTCTAAGAGGAATGCTTGATTTGTATTTGGACAGACCAGGTGGTGGACAACAGCTTTATATTTGCAGTTGTGAAAATGTAAAAGTTTATAAAATTGGTCAGTTGTGTGAAGAACAAGATTACGAGGTTCCTGTAGAAGTTGATTATAAGAGAAGGCTATGGCCTGTACCTTCATATTATTTCACGTCACTTGCATATAAATTTCCAACCTTACATGAAGCCATTAATCGCTATACTGGTGCGCTTTTTGTACCTCACAGTCAAAAGATGTTGGCACCTACGCAAAGGTATATGAACACAGCATTTTGTTTGTCTAACTTATTAGTCAGTTATAACGAATTGACTTTAACGAATGTGCTATTTCGTGACACAAACACCCCTTTGTCCAGTCCTTTCATAAAGGGGGTAAGGAATTTTTTAAGAATTGGTTTTAAGAAATTTCGTTGATCTTGCATTTGCCTTACCTTTAAACTTAGTTTAAGCATCTCTTGTTATTCAATGGGGGTGTATTAAGTCTCAAGGGTAGGGTTTTGTTTTTATGAAAAAATTAGTATTAGTAGCTTTTTTGTGTTTGAGTGCAGATATGGGGGAAGCCTCAGGTCTTTCAAGTGCAATGATAAGAGAAGGGGGTAAAACAGTGTCAAGAGGGATATCGACTGCATTGCCTG
>CAYZJC010000002.1:95643-101277 GCA_964478775.1 uncultured Verrucomicrobiales bacterium
CTTTTTTAAAAAATGAAGCCTATGAAACCCTTGCAATAAAAGGCTTTTAAAAAAAATATCGCCCATTCAAGTGTGAAAGTTTCCATTAGGTTGGAAAGATGCGACTTCTTCTAAAGCCTTTTACTCTGTTGCAGTTGTTTAACCTGTAACGCCTGATGAATCAATTGCACTGCCAACAGTAATTTTGGGCAAGGTAATTGAGTTTGTAACTGAAATTTTATTACCAGATTCGATAACAAGCGGGGCACTCATTGTTTGGCTAAGGGTGATTGTTTCGCTATCTGACGTATTATTGTCGCCAAGGTAAATTGATTCCGTATTGCTTATTATCACTGTGCCCAGTGTGGAGTCAGTATCTGTTATATATAAATTATTTCCATTTAGGTTTAATGTTCCATTATTGGTTATTTTCTTAATTTTTCTGTTGGCATTAATTAGTTTGAGCGTTGTGTCTGCACTCACAATAATTTCGCTTAAAGCATACGCACTTTCCCCTAATTCAACAGTACCCGTTCCTGAAAGGGTCAGGACGTAATCGCCGGTAATTGAACATCCAGATAATGTCAGTGTGATGCCCGTACCTACTGCAAGAGAGCTATTAGCTATAAGGGTAATACTGTTGGAAAGTGTTAGGGCAGCAGTTGGGGAAAGGGTGCCTCCATTGAGTGTTATTGTTGAAGGAAGATAGGATGCATTGCTAAATTGAAGCGTTCCAGCATTAATTTGTATATTGCTGAGGCTTGTTGCTGACTGACCTAACACTAGTGTTCCGGCACTAGATTTTATTAATGTATTACTATTTCCTATAATGCTTTCACCAGATAATGTTAATATTGACGTGCCAATACAACTAATAGTACCGTTTTGCGTAAAAGTAAGTGCCCCACTTAAGGTGTAACTATTACCTGTCAGTATTTGAATATCACCCCCATTGAAATTATAAGAATCACTGTTGTTGCTCGAAATGGCTGTGCTGCCTGATGTTAAGTCATGCGAAGCTATTGCACTATATGTACCAAGGCACAATACAAAGGCTGTTGTTATGGCAAAATTTGTTTTAGTGATGGTGAGAAATTTCATAAAGGCCCTCAAAATTAAAAATATTCATGTTGTTAGTCTAAAGGGGCAATGGTTAACAGAATGTAAAGCCGTAGGCAAAATAATTAAGGCAGCCATGCCAGCTGCCTTAAAGTTAATCACATATCCCTGTATAGATTTAATGTTATGCTTCAATAAGGCCTTTATTTTGAAGGTAAGTTGTAAGTAATGTTTTAGCCCACCTTGACTTATTGTGGTCAAAATAAGTAACGTAAGGTTCAATGTGACCTTCTGCTGTAAAGTCAAAATGTGACACTGACTTTTGCTTGCCTGTTTCACCTGTGCTGGTGAGCGTTAAGTATTCCCTTTCATTGGTTACATAAATTTGGTGAAGGGCAACGAGGGCTTCATCAAAAGTATTAACGGGAATATTATCCAACATGGAAATTGTTCCAAAAATATCATCATCATCTGTTTCAAGTTCATAAGTAGTGGCACTTGCTGCTGCATACAATGCGGCTTCTGGCGCGAAAGAAAAATTAAAGAGGGATGCGGTGTTTGAAAATATTTTTAAACCACCGTGTTCAATAGACGTTGGAAAACTTTGCGTAACTTCATTTGGCAATACTTTGAGGGAAACAATTTGGTCACCGCGCAGTACTTTTACACGTACAGGTTTGTTTGCTGGTGTTGCATCTAAAATTTGCGTCAGCAATATTGTGTTGCAGCCAATTTTTTGACGGTTAACTGATAACAAAATATCTCCGTCTTCCAAGTTTTTAAAAGCAGTTGTTGGGCTATAATAACCAGTTAACATTAAAAGCGTTTGTTTTTGGTTGTTGTCTTGTGACACATATTTTGAAAGTAAGCTTGCGTCAATGCCTCTGTAGTTGCAGATATCAGGTAGGGTCATAGTTTCAAAGACAAAGTGAAAGCTGTTCATGGTAATGGGCCTTGGAATGGGGCCTGACATCATGATATTATAAGCACGTTGGACAAACCAAATAGGGTGAATAATCGAGTGAATATCATCTCCGGCATATAGTAAGCCATTGATAATGCCATCTTCATTAAACACTGGTGATCCACTAGCGCCGCCTCTGCACAACAAGCGCACTTGAAAGGACTCAACAGCCTTAATCATATCAAACACATAGCAATTGTTGACCATACCTTCTTCAACAGAAAGTTCCCCATAACTATTGCCAACAAACCCAACAGTGTCGGTTAACTTAACGGTGTGAGAATCAACCATCGGCATTTGTGTAAACCGGCCTGCTAAATCGGGAACGTGCAAGAATGCATAGTCACCATATTGGGTGCTAGGGCTTACCCCTAATACCTTAACTTGATTGCCTTGGTAAAGGGTGCCATCTCGGGCTTCTAATTTGTAGATATTATAATCAGGTGGTGTGACGTGGTGATTGGTTGCTAAAATGCCGCGTTCAGCATTAAATACCCAAGCGGTTCCTGAATGCCCCCCAAAATCATTTCCTGATGCAATGACTTTAAATACTTGTTCAATGTAAGGTTCAATTGTTTTTCTTAAAGTTTTATTTTCCTTAAACGCAGGCATTGGAATGGAAGTATCTAATGTGTCTTCAAAAATGTCATGCGCTGAACGTTTGCGAGAGCGGGAATTGCTTTCTTCATGAGAGGATGTGCGGTGAAGAGGCGTTTTCTTGCAAAGGTTTTTTCTTAAGCTGGGGCGTTCGCGGGTGTCAAAATCACTTTCATCACTTGACATGGTGTAAGCATTACAAGTTAAAGATCCTAACAAAAGTGTTGAAATTAAAAAGGTTTTCGTGATTAAGGATGAGGACATAAAAATTCTCCATAAACGGTTAAGGTGGTGGTGGGATGACTTAAACAGCTTGATTCGCTTTTGTTTTTAGATCAGATATGAATTCAATATAGTCTTCTTCGGGGATTGTTCTTGTTTCATGGACAACATCACTTTTGTATTGATACAAAAAACAATCAATGGAATGTTCTTTCATGATTTGTCCAAATCTTTTTAAATTGGTGGAAGAATCGTCTACGAAAAACACAGCTTTTGGCTGCTGTTGCAAGCGATTCATGAGAGCAAGAAAGAATTCGCCTTTTGTAGTGCTACCATAGTCACCACTGGCTTGATTAAAACCAACACCGTAATGGTAGATAGGGTAGCTTCGATGGAAGAGGGGGAATTCATCTAAAACAATATGTTCTTGTGGGGCATTAAATTCAATGCCTAGTGACCTTAAAATATCGAATCGGTGTTCGTGTTGGCAGTCCTCTTCGTTTAAAACAGCACCCGCCATTGTGGCCGTTATGCCAAGCGTATTTATATTTAAGCTTTTGAAAGTGTTTAAATATTTAGGAAGCAAACTTTCTGTCAGTAAACTTGGGGATAGTCGATACTTTAAATTCCACACAATTGAAGTTTCTATGACAGATAGTCCTGTGATGAGGTCTTGAAACAAACTTTTATGTTCATTGGCATAACTGCAAGGTAAGCAGGCAGCGTGGTTGGGAAATGTAATACAATCATCAATGTCATAGACAACCCAAATATTTTGCGCCCCATATTGATTGATTGCAGTAATAGCATCGCATAAAACTTCACTGTGGTTTGAAATAGTTTGAAATGTGCTGTGGGTTTGGGTGTCAAATTTTCTCTTTCTGTTTTGGGCTATTTCTTCATGGTCAACAAATGTAGATGCCTCTATTGTATTTGCAATACATATAGAACTTAAAGCACCAATAAGCGTAAATAATTTCATTAACTTCATCTTAAATATCCCTTTCCATTTGATGTTGCATCAGTGTTAGGTATACAAAAGCATCTGCCAAAAGAAGTGAGTCTTGCATTGAGCCATGACAGTGTGAACGAATGGATAAATCAATGTTTAATCTTTCACACACAGCATCTAATGAATTTTTTTCCCCAGGGAAGATAGCACGTGACATTTTTAAGGTACACCCACATTGTGCTTGAGGAATAAAATCAAGGCTTGCGCGTTTGTATTCCGCATTCATCATGCGATAATCAAATGCTAAATTGTGTGCTATCAATAAATTATTGCCAACAAAGTCCAACATCGTTGGCGCAAAATCTGCAAAGCGCATTTCCCCCACTAAGTCAGAGTCTGGAATTTTATGCGCTTCAAATGCTTTTTCACCACTTCTTTTCCCATCAGGGTCAAACAGTGAATATAAGCGCCGCTCACACATTGTTTCATAGTTTCTTTCAATAAAAGCAACTTCAATGACTCTGTCATAGTCGCCGGAAAGACCGGTTGTTTCTGTGTCAAAAAATACCACTGTTTGATTGGGTGGTAAGAACGATTTAAACTTCCTAATTTTTTGTTCTGAAAGGTCGTTCGGAAACGAAAAGGGAATAGGGGTTAACACACTAAAGGCCCTTGGTTCAGCTTTAGTATGAATCACCTTTGCAATTGATTGAAATTGTGGCCCAGGGGCCGCAAACAAAGAATCAAAGGCATTGCTTTGTGCTTGCGTGATTTGCCCTTGTTGTGTGTGTGTTGTAAAAAAGGCATCCCAACTGCCCGTTTGTGGTGGGGGTTGTTGCTGTACGTGTTCTTGTACGTGTTGCCCCTCAGGTTGGTTAAATAAAAAATTCCAGTCATTTCCTTTGCAGTTGTTAATCAACAATAAGCAAACAAAAATATTCTTAAATGATATGTATCTTTTCATAAAGAGCCTTCTTATCTAGGTGTTTAACAATGGTTTATTCTTTTAGTCGATGATTTGCGTTGTAGAATGTTTGCGCTTCTTCCCTGACTTTTTAAAGGTTTGAGGCTGCGTATCGTAATTTCCCCAATCATCAACATTTTCCTCATCGCTTACATAATGAATAACATTTTGTCTTTTCAGTCGTGGTTTGGGTAAGAGGAGTGGTGATGGTTCTCTGTCACTTTCTGTGAGCCCTGCTTGTGTTAGCGCGTCTAAGATATCATCATCTACATCATAAGTATGGTCTACTTTTTCATATTCAGATGTATCGCTCTCAAGCAATTGACAGCTTTGTGTTGTAGGGGCAACATGCACCGGCTTTAGGGCCATACGAAGTGGGTTAACATCTATGATGGTGGCAGTTGCAGGAAGGGTCGTGTCCGCATGACTTGATAGCTGCGTTAGGTTTGCAAATGGGCTTGATGCTTTAGAAATTGTTTCAATCACACGACCACTATCTTCTACCACAGGAACGGTTTCCATTTGGCGTCTGATTTCTTCAATTTCAGGAAATGCCTCTTTTACCAAAATGCCCATTTCTTTCCAAAAGCCAGTGCCTGAATGCAAGCCTGCGCCTGCAAACATATTGTCTGAACCAAAGTAGAGGTCTTTATTGTCTGCAACAATATATTTGCAATGAAACCCTTTTTTTGTAATAACGCGTACGCCATTTTGCTTGAGCTTTTCTCTCACTTCGAAGTAGTCTGTGCTTTTATGGTCCATCTGTTGGTCGCTGTAAACGGTTACATGAACACCCATTCTGGTTTTTTGTCCCAAAAGGTCTAGAAAGCCACTATATTCAATCATGTTAAGATTTAAATTAGGCGAACAGATTTCAATATTGTTTGCAGCATTTTG
>CAYZJC010000002.1:101332-104163 GCA_964478775.1 uncultured Verrucomicrobiales bacterium
AGCTGGGTGAGAGGAACCGTTGTGGCACTATTATTGGCAATATACAAACAGTGTGGCATAGCGGCATGTACATACATTTGCGGCAACACCATAATCAGATTCATCAAGTAATATTTATCTTTCGGGTTTAAGCTACCAGATAAAAAGTTATATGAACCCAAAATAAGGGCTTTTTCATCTACCAGAATATATTTTGCATGCAATTTATTGACTTTGTGAACCATGACATTGCTTTCTTGAAGCAGTGCGATACCAGCAGTTTCCCAATTTTTACTATGTGTCAGTTCGCTTGATAAAAGTGCGGCTGACCTAACGCCAGCCCTTCCTTTTGTATTTAAGATATTTGCAATGCCATAGTTTTTTAAGGCATTTGCGCTTATATACGGTGATGAAATAATGATTTGTCGCTGGGCGCCTTTTAAGGTATCTTGAACTGTTGTTTTAATTGCTATGGGGTCTAAAATGACCATTGAAGCTCTGCTATTTGGTGTATGTGTGGTCGTATTTGTTATGGGGGTTGTGAATGCGTCAAAAGCCAACGCTTGTTCTAGATCTTGGCTTAAAAATGTGACACCTAAGCTTAACGTTTTAAGCAGTGTCCTTGTGGGGTTTTGCATCATACTTTCTCTCCTTTTAAAGCACGCTGTACTATTAGTATGATGAGAATTAATGCATCATGTCAATTTTAAAATAAATTTTATTAAAATTTTTTTATAAATCTTAATACATTAAGAGAATATTAATTCCATTTAATGTGTTTTGTGAAAATTTTAAAAAAAATCGTATCAATTTAAAAGAATGTATGCTGAGATAAATTTAAGCAGATAAAGATGAGGAGTATGTCATGTTATTAAAATTATTGGTAAGTGCTTTCAGTTTGGCAAGTGCATGTTCTTATGCAAGTGAACTTTCAACCTTAGAACAAGAACGTTTGCAAGAAAAAATCTATGATAAGAAGAGAAAAAGAACCACACAGCAAGCCTCTTTTCTTGGAACGGTTTTTGGCACGAATCCACAAGACGTTTTTAAAATGTCAGACGCAGCATCTGAAGAATACTTAGCCAATAGAAGCAGTAATATTCACACCTATTTAAATGAAAGAGGAAAAGAAGACCAGTATTATGCTGCTGATGAAGAAATAGTATTTTCAAAACATGTCACTGAGCCACATCTCAAGAAAAAAAATGCTGAATATATAACCCTATATGGTGTGGCCTTAACAGATGATTATCAGTGGCTTGAAACATCTTTGGATGATACAACGCAGGAACACGCAAAAGCTGTAAGACGCATTAAAAAAGCCCTTAAGGCAGAGTATGATTATGCGCAATCACTCATCAATTTAAATGTAGAACAAGCATTAACACAAAGATATAACGCTAATTGTACCAGTGTTTCGACAACGTACCCCATTCAAGACGAACACATGCTGTTTTACCAACGTGAAAACGAAGACAAGGCGTACCCGCTTTACTATCGTTTGAATTTACACACACAACAAGAACAACTGCTTCTTGACCCTAATAAGCTTGCAAAACGCACCCATTACTTTCATTTAGGTGAAATTGCAACCACATATAATGACAATGTATTAGGTTATACCTATGATAATGTGGGAAATCATTCTTATACTTTGCAATTTACTGACCTGTTAACGGGAAAGCCTTTTGATTATACAATTGCAAATGTAGCAGATGCTTTTATTTTTTGTAAAAATAGCAGGTTTGCTTTTTATATGCAGCTTGATGATTTAAAACAAGGTTATGAATTGAAAGCAAATGTTTTAGGTACCCTTCCTACACATGACCAACTATTGCTGCGCAAAACAAATGCTGACTATGAAATGAGGATGAGTTTATCTTGTGATGGTGAATATATTATTGCCAGAATGGGAAATTTTGCAACGGAAGAAGTGTATGTCATAGATACAACGCAAGAAAGGCCCATGGCTTATGAATTATTCCAACAAGAACAAGGCCTTGGAACGTCTATTGTGAATGTATTGGGGCACATGGTTTATTATCGTTCAAACCTCACCACTTCAAATGGAGCTATTCACCGCGTCTATTGGGACACAGCAAATAGTCGTCATGAAAGTGTGATTGTGCCAGAAAACAGACAATACTATATAGAAGATTTTGCTTTATATAACAATCATCTGGCTGTATTGCTTATTGAAAATGCCAATAAAACAATTTATGTGTATGACAGACACACGAACCACTTATCAGCCCAGTTTGTGTTTAATGCAGAATCTGGTGTGAACCCAGAAATTGCTTTTTCTCATAACAACCCATTTGAAATAAGCATGCAGTTTACCCATAGTTCAGGCCTGTCCCCTAAAAGCATTTTGGAATATGAATGGTCATCAAAACAAGTTCATAAACGCTCACAAGAACTGCTTGAAAATACAACTTCTTTGAACACGAAAATGAAAACATTATTTGTAACCAATCATTCAAGAAAAGAAATGCCAGTCACATTACTGTATCGTGAAGGTCAACTCAATAGTAACACAAGGCTTTACGTGTCTGCCTATGGGGCATATGGGGTAAACCATTTAATGGAATATAACCCGTTTTATCAAACCTTATTGGAAATGAATTTTGCAATTGCGCATCTTCATGTGCGAGGCGGGGTTGAATGTGGGGTGGAATGGCATGAACAAGGTCGTGGCTTTTTAAAAGCCAATTCAATGCATGATGCCGTTCGTGGGGTTGTGTACTTGCATGAACAAGGTATTGGTTCGCCTAAAACGACAGTATTTCATGGAGGCAGCGCTGGCGGTCTAATAGCTGGCCACATCGCAACACATCACCCTCAACTTGTAC
>CAYZJC010000002.1:104173-113864 GCA_964478775.1 uncultured Verrucomicrobiales bacterium
TGTTTGAAAATGCCTACCTTGATGTTTTAAAATCTTTAGTGATGGGAGATAACCTTAGTCACACAGATAAAAGTGAATTTGGAGCCCCTCATGCATCGCAGCAAGATTTTCAAATGATTAAAAGCATTTCACCCGTTGATAATGTGAAAAAGGCTAATTTTCCAAACATGTTATTTTTAGTTGGCGTAGCAGATAAAAATGTTCCCTACTTTCATTCACTTAAAATGGCAAATAAAGTACGTGAGCATAGAACAAATGACAGCAAAATAGCTTGCTTCATAGATTTTTACGGCACACATAATATTAGTTCAGCAGAAAATGATATGACATTTACAACATATCAGCTCGCCTTTATCCACAAGATGATGAATGAAAAAAAATAAAGCTATGAAATGGGTGGTGTGTCTATTTACGCACCACTTAAACTTTGACTTTTGATTTATGTTTTGTCTGTGAAACTTCAATCATCTTAGCTGTTTTCTCATCTAGCTTAATAAAAAAGTGGTCAGGAACACGCATATCAACAGAAACAACATGCTGCTTTGATATTTTATTTTGTTTAATGAGAGGGGCCAGTTTCGCAAGGGCCCTTTCAACATTTTCTTCAGGCAGTTTAATGGTGACAGCCCCATCTAGTTTAAGATTCCAGCGCCTTCCTCTAATACGAACCATATCAGTCATGTGTGCTTTAATTTCAGGAAACTGCTCAATCAATGCAAGCATTTGTGGTGCATGAATAGGCGCATCATGTCCGGCAATAATTGGCAGGCTTCTAAAGTCTGTTGTTATTCTTGTGTTCATCACCACACCATCTGTGTCAACTAAGTAGTGCTTCTTATCAGGGCTTTGCCATAATGCAACGGGAATCCTTTCTTCTAATGTAACATGAATGACATTGGGTAAGCGCCTTTGAATAACGACTGATTTAATCCAAGGGTTTTCTAAAAGGGCAGCTTGTATCGTTTGAAGGCTATAGCCCAAAATTGGGGAATTTAGCTGCGCATTAATCGCCTGTGTGACTAATGTATGCGAAGCATTCTTTCTATTTTTAACAACGGCTTGTTTAAGGACAAGGCCACTTTTTGCACTTAAGTTAATGAAGGCCTCTTCACTTCTTTGTATGAGTATTTGGTGCCATCCCATGAAAAAGGTAAGGCTAATGAGGATTGCTAACAATGAAAATGCTGATAAAAGTGTGATTGTTTTAAACTGTTGTCTGATACGTTGCTGGCGAATTTTCTCAATAGAACGTTTTGATGTCTTTTTCTTAAAGAAGGAAAAATGGTCCCATAATGACTCTTTGGTTTTTGGGGAAGGTGTAGTCGATTTACTTTTTTTAGGTGTACTGGACTTTGGTTTCTGGCCCTTTTCTGAAAACGTTTCACTAGAAGAAGATGATGATGCGTCGAATGCATCAGTATCTGCTGCATTTTGCATAAGTTTCATTCGAAGTTGTGCCATGGTTTATTGCTTTAGTAATTACGCTATAGTTGTATGAGATTGAGATAACCTTTTACCAAAGATGCCATAGTTATTCGTCTTTTAAAAGTGAAAACTAGATTAAACATACAATTGTGAGTTTGTTTTATGACAAGCTAAGTTTAGTCTAAACATTTTTAAGCTGATATTTTCAAGTTTCTTTTGCCTTATCATCTGAAATATTTTACAATCTCTACAAGTTACGTTAATAAAAAAATTGGGTTTACCCACTTATGTCTGTTTCTTTTCGGATTTTGCGTCGTATATCTTTACTTACAGTAACGTCGATAGTCGTGCTGATGTTAGCTGGGGTTGCACTTATGCAATCTTCTTATGTTCAAACTAAAGTTATCAATCTGGTTTGTAAGCAGTTTGATACTGTTAACATAAAGGTTCAAAAATCGTATGGTATTTTGCCTTTTAATCTCATATTAGAAAATGTTGTTATTAGAAAACCAAATAAAAACACTCAAGTAGATGAATCTCAAAACGATCCCTTTGTCAAAATCAATAGAGTTGCATTAAAAATAAATAAAAAAGACTTGCTAAAAGGAAAGTTTTCATTTCAGAAAATCAAAATCGGTACTATAGAGGCCAAACAGCTATCAGCTTTTATGATAAAAAATCAAACTGAATATAGCCCTTTTGCATCGTATTTAAAGAAAATAATTTTGTTAAGAAAATTAGTGCATAAAAATTTATTGTCCACATTGTCTATACAACATTTTGACATTCACCTATTTGATGGGGAAAAAACTTTGAGGGGTAAGCTTGAGCATTTCCAAAAAGATTTAGATTTAACAACTGTTCTTATTATAAATGATAAACAAATTGCTTCTTTTGTGACATCTGTTGTAGAAACGGAAGAACTTGAAGAGCAGCTGGCAATGAGATTTAAAATTGATTTGCCTAAAGAATTGAGTCTTATTGAAAAACCAATTTCAATTACAGGCCATATTAGTCACACGCAAGATGACAGAGAAATTGTGCTAAAAGAGTTAGATATCAAATCTGATACCTTTCATCGTAAAATGTCAGGTGATATCAGAGGACGAGATGATTTAACGCATGTCAATATACAAGACCATACACTGAGTGTGAGGCTAGCCCTACAGTTTGTGGTTGAAAATGACGAAGCCGTCATTAAAAGCATCGTTTTGAAAAGACTAAATGCAACACGACAATTATTTTTTGGAGTGTGTCCGAAGGGACTTAGATATAGCTTAGATCCTGAAAAAGGGCCAATGTTAAGTGGAGTGATCCAACTTTTGGACTACAATATGAAGGAAATTGAAGTCTTTATGCAAGATCTCGACACCCCCCTCATTTTAAAAACAAAAGATAAAGAAAATGAGATAGAGCTCTTAATTAGCCCTTCTTTAAATGAGAAAAAAGTTGTTGCAGATTTGACAGTGAGTCCACTTTCTTCAGATAATCTATTAGTAGATCCATTGCATGCAAAGTTTTATGTTCAATTCACAGATAAATTACAAGCACATGTAAAAGCGCAAAAAATAAGTACTCGATTCGGAGTACTTAAGGATGTTTCTGTTCAATATAATGATCGTGATACTGTCCATCAGTTATTAATTACCTCACAACAACGTGGAGGGGGCGCTAGTTCAAAGGGTAAAAATTCTAAGCAAACAGCCGGGCAAGTTGATGCAACACAGCCATCTGTTCATATTGACGTTGCCGTAGATAAAGCATTGAAGCTTGTAAAAATTGACAGTTTGGATGTGCACTATCAAGATTTAAATTTCATTTTAAACAAAGCCTTCAAAATTAAGATTGAACCAAAAATACAGATACAGTCATTTGACTTATGTCTAAAAGAAAAACAACAAAACATAGGTTTGCTACAGTTTAACGCGCATGAATATACTTTATATGTTAACGATCTTCGCTTAAGATTCTTAAAATATTTCTTTGAAGACTTTATGCTAGATGGCTTAATTTCAGGTAAGTTTGATTTGACTAAGGAATATCTACCACAAATTGGGCACCTACAATTAGCAGATATTAAATTTTTGGACGCTGACTTAACAACATCTCAATGGGTTAAGCACATGTCTATCTGCGCTGATTTCAAACAAGAAAAAGATTGTTTCAATTTCAAATTTGAGCAGTATCACTTGGGTAAGAAAAACACCCCCGTTTTAAAAATGTATTTGGACATCCTCCAAGGAAAACACTGTCATTCTTTTTTTGAAGGTGCACATGTGCAGGGGCACATGACAGGTGTGCTTAATGTGGCTAATCTCATGTCTATTTTTCCAATGCCAGATCGTATAGCAGGTCTTCTCCATCTAAACCTGAAAATTACTGGTGCGTTACCCATGCCAAACATTAACGGTTATATAGATGTTGAAAATGGGTTATATGATAGTTTTATGAATGGTACCTATATTCAAAAATTAAAAGGACGCATTTTAGCTGAAAATGGAAAACTGCGTATTGACAAATCGATAGATGGGATTGATTTTGAAATATCAAAGAAAGATTCAAAAGAAAAGAAGTATATTCCACAAGGAACACTCTCCATTACTGGAGGGGCAGTATTAACACAAGGCTTGAGCATTGAACCTGATTTACTTTTAACTTTACAAAATCTAACCGTTGTAAAGCGTGATGATATGTTTATGCGTGCCAGTGGGAAAATAAATTTGAAAGGTAAGGGGCTTCATAGCAAAATCTCAGGTTCTGTAGAATTAAACCCTTCTGTTATTTATATGGAAGAATTAACCGATGACGATGTCACGACTATTAACCTGTTGAAGAAGGGAAAAGTACAGCCAACAAAAAAAGAAAAAAAGATTACATTTAGAAGAAAGCAACGCAAAGTTTCCCCCTTGTTTCCTATTGATTTAGAATTGAAAGCAGGTGAACATTTTGTCATTAAGGGAAGAGGTGTTCATAGTTATTGGAGGGGTAGTCTTCACGCTAGTGGAGACTTTAGTGATGGCGCGCCCTATTTGAGCGGCGATTTACACTTAAAAAAGGGTCAGATGTCATTCTTTGGTAAAAAACTTACCATCACCCAAGGTAAAATTCGCTACACAGCAGAAGATGAAAATAATCCTCATCTTACGTTGGTTGCTTCAAAAAGACAAGATAACTATATCTTGAAGATGATGCTAAAAGGTTGGGCGAGTGAATCTCCGGTAGGGGAAGTAATACGTTTTTCATTTTCATCTTTGCCGGCATTACCACAGGAATCCGTATTATCAATGATGCTTTTTGGGAAAAAATCCAACCAAATTTCTGCAGGCCAAAGCATGCAAATGGCATCTGCGGCGGCATTGGTCAATTCGTCAGGAAAATCTGGCTTTAATGTCATAGAAGGTTTAAGGTCAATGTTAGGGCTAGACATTTTAGAGCTTAAAGAAAATGAACGGTTGGCCCAGCTGTCTGACAACGGACAAACTACATCACAAACGTTAAGTATTGGTAAGCAGTTTGGTGATATGAAAATTTATTTTGACCACGGTTTAGGGAGTCAGGGCAATAAGGCTACGTTATCAAAACCAATCGCCAATAATGTTTATATAGATGTCGATGTGGGTGATCAGTTGGCAGGCAGTGGCGGCGGTGTGAGTTGGGTGCACCAATATTAAAATGAATAACCCTCTTACCCCTGCTATGAAATGAGGAAGACAAATGCACACTATTAGAAGATTTTTACACAATAATCACTTTATTGCTAAAGATAAATTTCACCTGTTCTTATGCTTATTGTTGGTTCAAGGGTGTTCAATTGACCCAGCAACAGACCTCATTGATGATATTAAGCTTGACGAAGCTATCCAAGCCAATAGCAGCGCAGGCATTGAATATGAAGTGTCATTTAGTGAAGGCATACCTCATGATTTGCACAGTGCTTTGAAAGATGTTTCTAAGTTGTTGCGATTAAGTCTTAATCGCCCTTCTTCTCATAATGCGCTTTTCAAACGTGTACAACGCGATAAAGAACTATTTGAAGATGTGACGAAAAGGGAAGGATACTTTGATGCAATTGTTGATGTGAAAGTAGAAAAGAGTGGTGAGGAAAAGGAATATAATAAAGTTAATATTATTTTCACGGTTAACACTGGAAAGCGCTATGGTGTTCACTCATTAAAATTTATTACACACGATACAAAAAAAGTTTTATTGGATCATGATTTACAACTCTTAGAAGCGGTTTCAAAAATTGAAATTGGAGGTTTTGTGCAGCTGGATGAAGTCCAAGATGCGAAAAAATTCATCTCAGACTATTTTGCTACCCTGGGGTATGTCAATGTTAAGGTGCATGCCCCATTTGGTGAATTAGATAGAGTTGATAAAAATATAAAACTCACATTCCCTATAGAAAGAGGTCGAAAAGCTAGAATTGATGTGATTGAAGTATTAGGGGCCAAAAGTGTATCTTCTACATATGTTAGCAATCGCATTCAAACACAAAAGGGCCAATTTTATAACGCAAAAGAAAATGAGCTGACGCGTGAAAAACTTATCAAAAGTCAGCTGTTTTCAAAGGTGAAATTTACTGTTATCCCTCTAAATGATGAAGACTGTAAAGGGGGGGATGCAACC
This sequence comes from uncultured Verrucomicrobiales bacterium, assembly GCA_964478775.1. Taxonomy (GTDB): domain Bacteria; phylum Pseudomonadota; class Alphaproteobacteria; order Paracaedibacterales; family CAIOTO01; genus PNMQ01. The sequence continues at coordinate 110,228 of CAYZJC010000002.1, forward strand.
AAACCTTGTGCGTCTAAATTGGTGACAACAGTAGAGGAAGCGCCGGCCCGCAGTATTGGTTTTGGTGCGAGGTATTCAACATCAATGGGTGTCGGAGGCCAAGCTTTTTGGTATCATAATAATCTCTTTGGAGCAGGTGAAAGACTTGGTATTTCATTTCGAACGGCCCTTAGAGAGACACTCGCACAATTAAGCTTTGATGTGCCAGACGTATTTGGACCTGAAAACATATTGTCTACGAATGTAAGCTGGCTTAAAGAATATACAAAAGCTTATAAAGCAAATGCCACAGGCGTGGAATTAAATTATGTATTTTTTATCTCTATAGATTTTATATCTTCAATTGGTGTTCTTCTTAAAGATGCTATAGCCTATTCACATGCCGCCATGGATGATAAAACCACTTTCAAAACACGTTATACTGGGCTTAAATACACAGCCGCTTACAATTCCACCGATGATCTGCTTGACCCTAGTTATGGTATAAGGGCAGCATTAACAATTTCCCCTCATTGGGACCGTTTGCATCTGGGAACTGTTGAGTTTGTCAAAATTTTGAGTAAAAATTCAATTTATTTCCCCTTGCATCAAAATGCCTTAAAAAAAAGCAGATTTGTTTTTGCAACCCAACTGAATATTGGCTACCTTCTTATGAAAGACTTTAAACGTGCCGCTTCCCCTATCTATAGATTTTATACCGGTGGGCCAAACTCCATCAGATCTTATGGATATCAAAAAGTAGGTGCTATTGATGATAATGGTATACCAGCTGGTGGTCGTTCATTATGTGAATTTACTGCCGAGTTGCGCACACGTATAACGGAAAAAATTGGTTTAGTTCCTTTCTTTGAAATGGCATCTGTTGTCAGAAAAGGAACCCCTCAACTGTTTGGAAATGAAATGTTTTCTGGTGTTGGTATAGGTCTTCGCTATTATAGTGGCCTGGGCCCTATTCGCTTTGACGTGGCAACACCACTTACAAAACGCAAAAGTAAAGGTGGCAAGAGAATTGATTCCCCTTACCAAATTAGCGTGTCTATTGGGCAAGTCTTTTAAAAGGGGCTCTCTTAAGTGGAGATGAATGAAGAGGCTCACACTACAAGTTTATGTTGTGGTTTTAAGCCCTTCAATTGGGTTTAATGTCGCAGCTTTCCAAGCGGGGTAAAGTGTTGCTAAAAATGACAAGACTAAACTAATCGCTGCAATTAAAAAAACCTCAGATGAGTCAACCTTTGCTGGCAAGGTAGATAAGAAATAAATCTCTTCGGCAAAAAGGGTGGCGCCAGTGAGAGATTGCAAAAATTGACGAATAGTTTCAATATTAAGGGCAAAACTTAAACCAAGGCCTACCCCTAACAATGTGCCGACACAGCCAATAAAGGACCCCGTTAATATAAAAATTTTTAGAATACTGCTTTTTTCCGCCCCTATGGTTCTTAAAATTGCAATGTCCTTTGTTTTGTCCTTCACCAACATTGTAAGTCCTGTAATAATATTAAAGGAAGCAATGAGAATAATAAGTGTTAAAATTAGAAACATGACATTGCGTTCCATTTTAACAGCATGAAAAATAGATGCATCACTATGACGCCAGTCAAAAGCTTCGATGCCTTCTTGAAAATGCTTAGTGTTCAATACTTTTTGAACAACATCCGTCAATGCCGTTGATAAATCGTCATGTTTTGAAAAGATATCAATTTGTGACCACTGTTCATGCATTTTAAATAATGACTGTGCACTTTCAATAGGCATGAATAGAAAATTTCGGTCAAAGTCACGCATGCCCACATGAAAGAACCCTCCGACTTTCATTGCCTTTTGCCTTGGCATGCTACCAAATGCTGTCTGTGTCGACTTTGGGGTTAAAATGGTGATAGTATCACCGACCTTCACATTAAGCTGTTGTCCAAGTCTTCTTCCCATAAACACAACATTGTCTTTAAAGCTTGTGATGATTTTAGCTTTGTCTAATTGCTCACTATTGTCATAATAGTTTTGTGTGACTTGAACCCTCTCGCGCTTCAGAAGGGCATCTGGTACAAGCCCTTGTACCATCACCCCTAAGGCTTGTCCATTCACCATTAATATGGCTTGTTGCTCAATTAAAGGGTAGGCCAATTTAACGCCTGGAATGGTGTTGAGGGTTTTAACGAGGTTATTATCTGCTGAAATCGGGTGGCCTAATTTTTGAATGGTTACATGCCCACGCATACTTACTAGTGCCCCAAAAAGTTCTTGTCGAAAGCCATTCATAACGGCCATGACCACAATGAGTGTGGCCACGCCTAATGCAATGCCCAAGAAAGAAAACCAAGAAATAACCGAAACAAAACCTTCACGCCTTCCAATAAATAAATAGCGGTGTGCAATAAATTTTTCAAAGGTCATTAGATATACTCGTTATTTAATATTGAAGTGTAGGGCTTTAGTTTTATATTATGTTAGATTTTTAAACAAAAGTAAGTCAAGCATCAAAAGTTCCGCATTTGACCTTCCTTGTTTAATTTTCATTTCAGACGTGATAGCGCGCATGAATTTACGCCTAGCTTTTGGGTCTTGGATTTGCCTTAAGGATTGATTTGCAATAAGTCTATGCCATAGCATGGTTTCTGATTGCACTTGCGATTTGTTCAACCCATCTAATAAGGATAAACTTGGAAACGGTGCGCGCTGCGTTGCCCTTGGGGGTGCTTTGGCTGCTGTCGCTTTAGAACCTATCGGTGTAAGAGCAACCGAAGGTTGGTTAAACAAGCTTCTTTGTTTTAAGGCTAAGGGTTTGGTTGAAGAATGAGGTGAGGACATATACGATTAAGTCTATAATTGAGCTGAAATGATTATATCATACATTGAATGTGATTCCTATTTCTTCAAATGGACATTGAAAACGGAAAAGCCATCACCTAGCATAACTCCTAAATTTTTGCTTTTTTTACCTTTAAATTGCGCGCATGTTCCAAAATTGTTTTTTCAAGTTCGTTGCTCAATTGTTCATCATTATCGGTAATCACAATCCACTGGCCATTTTGTAACTTTTGCTTGTAGGCGGTCACTTTAATGGCGGATACGCTAAGGTCTTGGTCCATCACTTGTATGGTTAATTTAACACGTTCATTTGGATTTTTTGCAGAAATATACCAGTCTGTTAAAATCATGCCGCTATTGCTGTCAATAGATGCGAGTGGCATAAAATGTATAGTTTCTAAGGTTGATTTCCATATAAATGGGTTCACGCGTAAAGTGGTAGCCGACCTGTCATTATTCTTCTTGAATGTATCGCCACCAAAGACCAAAGCTTCGGCTCCAAAGAGTTTACCTATGTTTTCATTTTTTCTTTGTTCCCGGTCTAGGGGGGCTGTGCTATCGTCTTTCTTGTGAGACGGGCGCGTGTTTGTTGTTGAATTACACGCTGTCATGAGTGGAGTGATGAGAGCAACAATCATGAGTTTTGAAAATAGGTTATTTGATAGTTTTGTCATTGGTTGAACCCTTTATTGTTATTCCATTTTTTTTGGAACACAGTTTAATGTTTATGCGCATTATACGCTATCTGTGCCATGATCGCCATAGCAAATCATAAAAAAACATAAAAGAGTACTATATTGGATTCATACACAATTGAAATTTATAGCTGATCAAT
>CAYZJC010000002.1:113874-118065 GCA_964478775.1 uncultured Verrucomicrobiales bacterium
GCATTTGCTGATAATTTGCATTTTAAATGTTTAGCCACGTGGCTTAAAATCTTCATTTTTCAGTATGAGAATGTTGGTATAAATCAACAGACGTTTGAGGCCCTCTTTTGTTAGAACAGGGGTCGTATTGAAATCATAGGGATCTGAGTCAAAGAACTCTTCCCAAGGATCGGCGATTTTTAAATTCTTACACAGTATCTTTTGAAGATGTGGATTTAATAGTTTGGATAATCCTGTGTGTTTGACAACTTCAAGAGCCTTTTTCATAGGATGTGTATTAAAATAGTCAGCGTCAGACAATAATTTTAAAGCTTTGGTCGTTGTAAGTGGTCGTAATATAAGGGCTTCTTTACAGGCGGCTTCGAGCCTAGCATATTCTTCAGGTTCTCTTCTCTTGTTGGTTTCAGCCTTTTTCTTAAAGAGTTCTACGTCTTCTTTTGTTTGTACAAAGTTATAAAGTTCATTGATTATTTTTTGAGGTGTATTGATTTGCAGATAGTAAAGCAGTACAGCATTGTTGTTTCTCAAAAAAGGGTCTCTGTCAAGAAACTGATACGCATCCCAATAGGATTGATCATGAAAATAAAATCCATGCGTATCAGAAAGTTCTTTTCTATAATGATTGACAGTATGGGTATTGTGCTCATCATAATCATTACAAAAGGGTAAAATGGCGTGGGATAAACGTTGGTCTTTAATTTTTGCAAGGCTATGCTCAAGCAGTGTTAAGAAGTCCTCAACATGACCATACTCAACACTTACAGCTTCTGTGGGTTGTGCATTAGGATAATATGTTACAAAGTTCACACGTTTTAATCTTTCAATTTCTGCGTCAGTAAATTGTGTGCTGGCTGTATTACTTTCTCTAGCGCTCTGGCTACTGATTTCCCTTGAAAATGAGGAGGCCGTGAAGGGAGAAGCAGCATACGAATGAACAGATAGTCTTTGTGGTGATGCGCCAGAGCTGTCTCGCCTGAGGGAAGCTATCCTAACCGATTTTTCTGCAAGAACTCTTTTGTAAACATTATTGATTGAGGCCACAAATTCTGTAAATTCTTTAAGGTAAAGGCCTGAAAAATTGAGCAAAAGTGTATTATAGGCTTCAGTTTGCCCTGTATGACAATTAAGAATACCATTGATAAATTGTGTGAGAGCAGCAATTCTGTTTTCTTGAGGCATTTTAGTAATTGTGTGAATAATGTAGGCGACAGTTGACCTAAATATTTTTGTGGTTTCAAGATTAGGTATATGTGCCCAAACTACACTTGACTCTGATGTGGAATATTCAATGTCATATAAATTAGCAAGAATATCTGTTAAATAAGGTTTTAATGTTTCATTAATCCATTCTCGTTGATCTTGTGGGGCATCGTCTCTTGAGATGTAACGTCCAAACTTATTTTCCATGTTTTCCTCACCCACAAGGTCTTCGCAGGAAATAAATGTATTCTCGTTATTGGGATTATCAACGTTGACTTCATCAAGTAAGTTATTCATCAATTCCACAATCGGATACCCATTGTGGATGATAGGAAAATCAAGCCGTGACTGTTTAATAGAGAAAAATTTAGCAAGGTTAAAATGTTCATTTTGCTTTTCTTGCAGAACACCTAACATCTCATGGGAAATTATTTTTCTTATAGTGCGTAACTCTTTCCATCTTAATGTTTTGTAATGGTGATTAAGTTCTTCGTACCCTAAGTATTCATCAGTTACGCCATAGGGAAACATTTTTGGCCCATAATAATGAAACTCTTTTAGCATGCGCATGTCGATAAGACACTTTGGAATATGCGGCAAAAGATTGTCTGATAAATCTATCTTGTGCAGATTTTGCAACATCTTTAAAAATTCAGTCCCTTCAGTAAGACGGTTCCCTTTTAGATTCAAGTATTCTAATTGTGTTAGTTTGTTTATGCTTTGTGGCAAAGTGGATATTTGATTATTACCCAAATTGAGTGATTTTAGTTGTTGTAAGTTTGTAACGTCGCGTGTGATGGTTGCAATCCTATTATCACTAAAGTCAAGTTTTTCAATGTTTTGAAAATGTGTAATGATTTCAGGGATATGATCAAGAGAAATAGAACCTGTACCACGTACAGCAATACTCTTTAAAGGAAGATTTAGCATCCATGCTATCATCGTTCCCTTAAAAATGTCTGCAGACATTTCAATCTCTTGAATGTTTTTGAATACAAACAGGGTTCTGTAATCAAAATTAGGATGCATCATATCTACTTTTAAACTAATTAGAGTATCACTGATTATGGGAATGAGATCTCCTGAAAATGGATTTTTGTGAATCAGACCTTTAATATTTGTCCCTGTCAAATCTAAAGATTCTAAAAAAAATCTTGCCTTATAATTATTTTTATCATCTAATTCATAATTCACACATATTTGAGGAAATTCATCTGTGCTGGTATGACTAATGTCTAAATGCTTAAGGTTGTTGCCTTCAGTAAATGTTGCATTTGTAAAATCTAGATTTTTGTTATGGCTTAGATTCAAGCTGACTAGGCTTGGAAAATATTCACGTATATATATACTGAGACAAACATTAGGAAGTAAGGGAGAACTTTCTACAAGTGCATTTTGAGATAAGTCCAAATGTGTGATTTTGGCTGGTATTTCTCTTGCACTTAAATAAAGGCTGTTAAATACATCTAGTTTAAAATTAGATTTGATGATACTCAGATCTCGAAGTGAGGCGATTTTGAAAACCTTGTGTAGAAAATCAGTATAATAAGAATCATATTCATAAAATATTAACGACTCTAAATGAGGGGGGAAAGTATGGATACTTCTAAAGGGGGTGTTACTTTCATATCCGACAATGAATAATTTTGTCAAATGTGTCAATTGTGAAAATTTTTTCCATATATTGTCCCACCCATTACGTAACAATTCATTGCCATGCAAGGTCAAGTTTTCCATTTTAGAGAAGTTAAAATCAATATGTAATTCTTCTTCAGATTCAAATAAAACGAGCATGTCATATAGTTTTTGCGCATCATAGTCTAAGAGAGCCCCAATTGAAGTGAAGACATGGTTTGTGTGCGCTTGATGCGTCAACACAACGTCACCATCTACAGCTTCTTCCCTATAAGCTGCAGGACTATAGGGGACGCTCGATTCATAGTCACTATTATACGCTTCTTGAGTTTCTGTATCTTGGTCAGAATCTGCTGCAAAGCTGCAAGTTGATAAGTTCAATAGTGTAGCAAGACAGGCTGTAGTCTTTAGAAAATGGGACATTAAAAACTCCTTCATGGAAAATGGAATGTGAATTCATTATTTATCTTAGCGCTGTCCTTCATTTTTTTGTTATAAAAAAAACAATTTTAATAAAATTTATCCCTTTTCATTTTCTTGTAAAAGGTGAGCTCACAATACAGGAACAGACGCCCATGAATTGCTAACACAGAAAAGGGTTGTTGTAAGGTAAATGAATTAAGCGACTGCAGAGTTGGCGTGCTGAGTCATCACTTTTTTTTGAATGGTGATTTCAGCTTTCGAAAGATGTAGTGCAAGTGCTTCCTTAATTTCAATAGCAATGGCATCTGCCGATTGAAGCTTTATATCAGGGTCAAGATATAAGTCCATTTGTATAAACTTTTTTTGCCCACAAGAACGCGTTTTAACTTTGCTAATATGATAGCGATCCTTAAACTGTGATAAAACGCCCCTGATAATTTCTAGATCTTCTTCAGGCAATTCCCGGTCCATTAATATATTAAATGACTCAATTCCAATTGACCAAGCTGTTTTGATGATGTAAAACCCAAATATACTCGCAGCCAATGTGTCAATGATGGGAATATTCATATATTGCGTCGCCACCATGCTGATGACAACACCAAAGTTTGCCAAAAGGTCAGCTTTATAGTGAAGACAATCTGCGGATATGGCAAGTGAACCTGTTTGTTTAATAACATATTTTTGCCAAGTAATTAATATGCCTGTTAAGACAGATGCTGCTATCATGACGATTATGGCAATATCATCTAGCTTAATGGGCTTGGGGTTTAATACATTGCTCACGACTTCCGATAGAAGCCAAATGGCTGATGCTGCAATAAATACCGCCTGCAAAAGACCAGCAAGCGCTTCTGCTTTGCCATGTCCAAACCCGTGGTCAGAATCTGCAGGAATAAGGGCGTGCCTTACCGCAAAAAAATTGATCGTTGA
>CAYZJC010000002.1:118075-128657 GCA_964478775.1 uncultured Verrucomicrobiales bacterium
CATCTAGACATGAATCTAGCAATGACGCCTGTACACTTAAGGCTTCACACCTAAAGTAGGCAAAGGCTTTTCCGGCTACGAGTGCTAAGGCTGTAAAAATGGCAAAAAGCGTGGCACTTTTTAGCAAAAAGGCGCGTGAAAATTGTGAGTTATTGATCTGGGGTGTTTTAAGTGACATGATACTTTCATTCCCTGGTGTTTTAATTATGATGAGTGGTAGCGGATTTGATATTTTAACAACACATTTGATTTTGCAGGAACTTTAACGTTCCAGTGTATGGCTTCATGGTTAGATGTTGCATGTGTATGTGTTGCACGGATGACTTCAAAGCCCGCAGCTGACGCCGGTAGGTCTAACATCACCTTAATTGTGATTTCTTCATTACTGACATTTTTCAAATCTAACTTGTAGTGCGCTTCTGTCACACCTGTGTCAGTGTTTCTTCTAAATTGGTTTTGTTCAAGTTCTGTTTCAATAGACTTCAAGTCTTTTTCTTTTGTATTTTTTGTTTTAAAAGAAGGAATGCGAACACTTATTTCTTGGCCTGCATTGGTGTGTGCAAGTTGGGTGTGCCCGAGAAAGTCTAATTGATTTTTAGACCTTTCATAATACATGACTACGTTGCCAACAGGCAAATCCATTCCTAAGCCATGTATGGGTGAATTTTGAAACGTAACCCACGTTTGTACGACTGGGTTTACTGTTTTGTTTTCCATATTGAGTAAGTAATCACCCCCAACAAACACACGGTAATCTTGCTTTAAATTAATGAGGTTAGTGCTCGCCCATTGAATACGTTTGGTTGAATTAGCTGTTAAATTGATCGGGGTGAGGTGGGTGTATGCCCTGGCTTTTGCAGTGGGTTTATCACTAATTTGCTTGTCGTGCTCAGGAATTTTTGTGTCAATAAATTGTATGTAAGTGTTATTGTGGGCAATGGCTGTATGATTAGTGATATCTACCCAGCTATTGAGCCTTAACTTTTTATAACCTTGCTGTAATTGTAAGGTGTAGTGGGCACTCCAGCTCATATTTTTGAGCATATATATGAGTTCAATTGCATTTTGTGGCAATTCAGACTTACAATTTGTTTGAAATGACAGGGCATAGGGCGCCTTGTCAGCGTTTTGTGAAAGGGTTGATTCTAATATTTGCCCTTCTTGAATGGGGGACGTTAAGATAACAGATAAGCTATCAGGGATAATTGAGTCTGCTAAGGGGGATAAGTTATGTTCAGTTGTTCCTTTAGAAAGCGGCATAGATTTTCTTTGAAAAACAATGGCACCATCACGGTATAGTGACAAAGAATTATCTTTTGCCCTATTTGTCTTTTCAGAAATATGAATTGGTGTGCCTTCATTTGAAACAGGTTCGTGCTGTTCTGTTTTTGCACTGAGCGTGGTGATGAATGACGCCGATAAAAGTGCGCTTAAAATAACCAAGCTCCCATTTACGGGTGAAAATAACTTTGTTGTCATAAAACATATTTCCTTTTCAGTTCAGCTCGCTGGTAAGACATTATCATATTACCCATTGTTGCTAATCATTTTCGTGTGTTGCTCAATAGATACCACTTCATTTTCCACTGTATCTATTCCCGGATCAAGTTCCTTAAACTTTCTTGCAGATACCAGAACACGTTTTTCAAAGGAACCAATGCTATCATTGTAAGAATCAACGGCTTGGTTGAGGTGTTTACCAACTTTGTTCATATGGCTTGTGTAGTCCATTAAGCGCTTGAAAAACTCTTTACCTAACTGGCCAATTTGTCTTGCGTTTTCAGCAACGGCTTCTTGCTGCCAACCGTATGCTACGGCCCTTAGCAGGGCAATTAGCGTTGTTGGGGTTGCTAAAATAACTTTTTCTTGTACACCATATTCAATTAATGTGGGGTCCGCTTGAAGGGCTGCACTAAAGATAGATTCCCCAGGCATAAACATCACCACAAATTCTGGAGAATGTTCAAACTGTTCAAAGTATTGACGTTTAGAAAGGGCTGCGATGTGGGTTTTAACATGGCGGGCATGTTGAATTAAAAAGCCTTGCTTTTGTTGGTCGTCTTGTGTTTCTAATGATTCAAGGTAAGCCATTAAAGGGGTCTTGGCGTCAATGACAATCGTTTTATTGCCAGGTAACCGTACAATAACATCTGGCCTTAATTTGCCATCTGCAACAACATTTTGTTCCATGAAATCACAGTGTGAAAGCATACCTGCCATTTCAATAACGCGCTTTAACTGCATTTCCCCCCATTGGCCGCGACCTGTTGGGGTGCGAAGGGCTTTAACCAAGTTTGCGGTTTCAAAACGCAGTTCCTTTTGCGTTGCCATAAGGTCTACGACTTGGCGCCTAAGGTCAGTGAAGGCGTGTGCGCGCTCCTTTTCAAGGGCTTCCATCTTTAAATCAACTTTTTCAAGTGATTGCTGTAAGGGCTGTATCAGTTTGTTTATATTTTCTTGCTTATGGTCAATGTCTACCTTGGCGCGTTCATGCATTTCGTGCAAAGTGCCTTGTGCCAATTTTAAGAAGGACTCATTGTTTTGAATCAATGCTTTTTGGGTGAGCGATTCCATTAATATTTGAAAATGCTGCTGTGACTGCTGCAAGTTGTGTTCTTTATCTTGGGTGTGTTGCTTTTCATAAGCAAGTTCTGTTTGTAGCTGGACAATATGTTCACGCATGGAGAGAAGGACGTCTTTACGTTTTGATAACGCTACCCACAGCCATACTGTTGTAGACAAGGCTAAAAATAACAACGCACCTAAAATAATAATCATCATGCAGCTACATTCCATGTTGCCACTGGTGGCAATGACATTAAGATTGCTTGTGCATTACCATTAGTCATTAAACCAAAGCGCGTTCCGCGGTCGTAAAGCAGGTTGAATTCAACATAGCGACCACGTTTTTTAAGTTGAACTTCCTTTTCAGCTTCACCATAAGGGGTGAACATTCTTGTTCTTACAATTTTATCGTAGCTTTCAATAAAAGCCATACCCACTTTTTTTAAAAAATCAAAGTCAGCTTCAGGATTATTACTATATAAGTTATCAAAAAATATTCCGCCAACACCTCTTGCTTCATTGCGGTGCTTGAGGTAAAAATATTCGTCACACCACTTTTTATAATCTTCATAGGCAGTTGGGCTGTAAGAATCACAAGCGTCCTTCATGGCCTGGTGAAAGAGGGCTGTGTCTTCATCAAAAGGAATGCTTGGGGTTAAGTCAGCACCGCCGCCAAACCATTTCATACCTGTATGAATGTGGCGCGTGTTCATATGCACGATAGGCACATAAGGGTTTTTGGGGTGAATCACTAATGATATACCAGATGCCCAAAAGGGGTTGTCACCATTGCCGCTGCCAGGTATTTCTTTGGCAAATTTTTTATCAAAATGTCCCATCACTGTTGAAACATTGACCCCGCCTTTTTCAAACACGCAGCCGTCTTCGATAAAGCGCATATATCCAGTACCACCGTCTTCATTGACTTGGGTGGTATCTTTCCTTTGCCACGTCTTTGTTTGAAAGGTGCGCGCTGTTACCCCTTGTGTTGCAGCTGCATATTCACGTTCCAACGCTTCTAGCTTGTCACAAATAGTTTGTTGCAGCCAAACAAACCATTCAATATAAACTTTCTTAGCATCATCAGTTGCATAACGTGTAAGGTCTTGTGCAACTTCATGATGATTTTTATCTGTAAGCTGAGGACTTTCGTTTGACATTCTTATAACCCTCGTTTTTCACGAATGAGGATGATGGTATTTTCAATGCCATAAAGGGCGATGAATGAACCCATTCTTGGGCCTTCTTTTTGGCCAAGCAATACTTCATATAAAGTGCCAAACCATGAACGCAAATCTGTAAAGTGATGCGCTTTACCAATTTCAAAAACAAGTTCTTGAATGGATTCAGCTGTGGCAGTTGCAACGTCTAAGTTCTTTAGTTGTGATTCTAAGTCAATTAATGCTGTACGTTCTTGTGTGGTAGGTTCACGATAACATTTATTTGGCTTGATAAAATCTTGGTAATAGTTGATTGCAAACCCAATGAGTTGATCTAGGTATTTTTGTTCATCTGGACTTGCGTTTTGGCTGTACTTTTGAACGAATCCCCATAAAATTGAGGGGTCTTCTGCATTGCAAACGGATGCAAGGTTAAGCAACATATTAAAGTTGAGACCAGATGAATCTGGAGCAGGTGGGTTTGATTTGTGGATGTGGTATACGGGGTTGTCAAATGATTCTGCTGCAGATGCAAACTTGTTGAGGTGCGCTGCATATTCATCTACCGCTTTTGGTATGACATCAAAGTATAAACGCTTTGCTTTCTTAGGGGCTTGGAACATATAGTAAGCTAGACTTTCTTTTGGGGCGTAGCGAAGCCATTCTTCAATGCTAAGTCCATTCCCCTTAGACTTTGAAATCTTTTGACCTTGTTCGTCTAAGAAGAGTTCATAGGTAAGGTTTTCTGGTGCACGACCGCCCATGGTTCTGCAAATTTGGCTAGCAAGTTTTACAGAATCAATCAGGTCTTTTCCTGACATCTCATAGTCAACATCAAAGGCTTGCCAACGCATACCCCAGTCTGCTTTCCATTGTAGTTTACAGTTTCCACCAGTAATTGGTGTCTCAACATACACGCCTGTTTCTGGGTCTTTGTAAACAATTGTATAACTCTCTTTTCTAAGTTCTTCTATTTTAACTTGTAGCACAACACCGGTGCGTGGGCAGATAGGAAGGAAAGGGCTATAGGTTGCGCGTCGTTCTTCACGTAATGAAGGAAGCATAATCGCCATGATTTCTTGGTAGTGTTCAAAAACTTTTTTTAAGCTTTCATCAAACTTACCAGACTTATACCAGTCGGTACTGCTTTGAAATTCGTACTCAAAACCAAAAGAATCTAAGAAAGACCTTAGCATAGCATTGTTGTGGTGACCAAAGCTTTCAAACTTACCAAAGGGGTCTGGCACTTGTGTAAGTGGCTTTCCAAGATGTTGCCTGAGTAAGTCTTGATTGGGGACATTTTCTGGTACTTTGCGAAGACCATCCATGTCATCAGAAAAAGCAAAGAGGCGTGTTGGAATATCGCTGAGTTGGTGGAACGCGTGACGTACCATTGTCGTTCTTAAGACTTCACCAAAGGTGCCAATGTGTGGAAGTCCAGAGGGCCCATAACCTGTCTCCAAAAGCACGAAACCTTTTTTTGGCGTTTTGCTGTGAATGCGATTGAGGATGCGTTTAGCCTCTTCAAAAGGCCAGCTTTTTGCGTTTGTCAAAAGATGTTGTACGTGTTCAGGAGTATAGGAACTCATAAGTGGTCTTTCTTAAAAAAGTTATTAAATTAGCTTGTCACTTAATAATATGGTTATGCGTCATGTCGCCAGTCATGTAGTAATACCTACACATCGCAGCTCATTTCTATAACCAAATTAAATTGATTACGCTACATTTTTTGTTTGCCCTTCAATGGACATCCCTAAGATATCACGAAACTTAGTCTGTGTAATGATTTTTTTCATAGAAATAAAGAGAAACGATAAGCGCTGCTGAACAGACAGACAAAATATGCAGCGGCACAGCCGTTTTGTTGTAAAAATAAGTAACCACAAACACACCAAATGCCATGCAAAAATTGCGCATCATCGACACGAAAGCCACAGCAAAACCTCTGTCATCTATTGTTGAATCAAAGGCTTGTGTTGCTGCGGTCGTTGTAATAAATGGCATGCCAATAAAAAATTGAGAATTGATTAATAAGATAGACCAAAGGTTAGAGTATGAAAATACAAGAGATAGTAAGTTGAGTGCCAAAAAGACCATCATACTGAATATGCCAATCTGATACGCTTTTTCATAGCCAATCTTTTCGACAATAGCTTTGTAAATGCTGGTGCTTATAATACATGTCGTAATTGGAATGAGTTGTAGCAGTGCAAACATTGAATTTGAAACACCATAGTTTTCAACAAACAAATACGCATTATTTGTCACATACATAATAGGCATCATCAATGTAAAAGAATGCAGTAAGCTTAATGACATAAAATGATTAGGCTTTAAGTAGCTAAGAATTTTGGGCACTAAAGATCTGATAGGGAGAGCTGACTGGCTGCGTTGCAAGGTTTCTGGCATGTAAAATTTAAATACAAGAAAGAATATAGCAGACAACAACGTCATAAATAAAAAGTTAGATTCCCAACCCAATGTTTTGGCAAGATAAGCCCCAAAGTATGGGCAAACAGCATAAGTAATAGGAAAGAGAAGGCTTACAGTTGCAATAGACTTTGCATAGCGCGCGCCTGTCATGACATCCCCTAGCATGGCAATCGCAATATTTAAAAGACCACCAGCGCCAAGGGCTTGTAAGACACGGCCAATCATAAAAGATTCTATGTGGTCTGCCATTGCTGAAATAATCCCACCCATAAAAACCAAGGCAAGGCTTGAATTCATAATGGGTTTTCTTCCGCGTGTATCACTTAAAAAACCATACACGAGTCCAGACAAAGCCGCTAGAAGGGGGCCCATGACCATGCTGATGCTCATGATAAATTCACTGACACCAAAATATTTACGCATCATCGAAAGATTTGAAACGAAAATATCATAGGTAACCACATTTAAAACAACGAAGCTGTAAATGATGGTGAGGAAAAATTTGGGCAGTGATACTGTTGTATTTGTAGTTCGCATAAAATATCTATATCTGTGTTGTGTTAACCCATTGCGCAAGTTCGAGTGCTGCATAGGTAATGATTGAACGTGCGCCAGCGCGTTTAAATGCGTATGCGGTTTCTAAAAATGCATCTTGTTCGCTAAAGACACCTTCTTTGGCGGCAAGCTTGATCATGGCATATTCCCCGCTGACCTGATAGGCAAGGAGGGGGAGCGTTGTTTTCTGGTGTGCTTTAGCAAGAATATCTAGGTAAGCAAGCCCTGGCTTAATGATAAGTGCATCCGCACCTTCTTGTTCGTCATGTGAAATTTCACTCAAAGCTTCATTGCTGTTGCGTGGGTCCATCTGGTAGGTTTTTTTATCTTCCAAACCTTGTAGTTTTTTGGCCCCAACCATTTGCCTGAAAGGCCCGTATAAACATGACGCATATTTTGCCGCATAACTAAAGACAGCTTTAGAATGCAAATTGGCAGCACTAAATGCTTTTTTGAATTCATCAATTCGACCGTCCATCATGTCGGAAGGGCATAAAACATCTGCGCCTGCTCTTGCAAAATGAACTGCCATTTGCGCCAAAGTTTCGTTGGTGGCGTCATTGTCTACATAAAAGGTGTCACCATGGCTTTGAATAATTCCATCATGTCCATGATTTGTGTAAGGGTCTAAGGCAATATCAACACAAAAAGAAAGTGGGAATTTATACTCTTTTGCAACATTTAAAAATTGTACGAGCAAATTTTCCTCTAATGCATGACTACCTGTGTTATTTTTGCAATCATTTGGTATCACAGGAAATAAAAAAACAGCTTTTATTCCTAGTTTTATCGCTTGTTCTAGTGTGCTAAGGGCGCTTTTAAAACTATGGCGCGTAATGTTAGCAGTAGACGATGCACCATACACAGGTTCATTTTCATTTGTTATAAACAAGGGTAATATAAAGTCTTTTGGACTAAGGCTAGATTCTGAGATAAGATCGCGTATCCAAGGTGTTGAACGCAAAGTACGGTGACGTTTAAAGGAAGTCATAAGTGGCCAGTTTCACATACTATATGGTGGCGCATAAAGTCATGTTTTTTTTAAGTGTTAGACGCAGATAATTGTGAAGCGGTCACAGCAGATACAGTGCCATTTTGCGAAATGGTATCTACCTTTAGTTTCGCTTGTTTCAAAATATCTTCGCAGTGTTTTCTTAAAAAAGTTCCGCGTTCAAAGGTTTGCAAAGCATCATCTAAAGAAAGCTTTCCATCTTCTAAGCTTCTCACTAATGTTTCTAATTCTTTTAAGCCCTCTTCAAATGAAGCAGGTGCTGTCATTGCTGTAGTCATATCTGTTTCTTTCATTTCAACTTTTCAGTAGTATACGCTAGCTTGAAGTGACAATAAAGAGAAATGAGTGTGTCGTAAAACAGATAAGAAGTATTCCAGCTTAAGAAAATGCAAGTCATCTTGCATTTTTTAATGTTGCATAAATGAATCAGCCCTGCTTCATGTTACGATCAGCTTGAAATAACATTCAGGTTAATGTCATAATAAATTAAAATTTAGTAAATTTTTCAGAGGTTTTATGCATTCACTCCACAATCAATGGAAGGCACCAAGGGTGGTCTGGCATGAAGGTATGTTGTTAACCCCGCAGCATTTTCAAGCCTTTGAAGAACAGATCAATCAGCATTTCAACCATCAATTGATGATTACAGCGCCATATGCATGGGGAATTTATAGGCTAGAGGTTGACACGCTGGCTATTTCCTCTGGTCTTATTCGTATAGTTATGTTGCAAGCCGTACTGCCAAATGGAAAGTTTATTAGTTTTCCGCAAAACGCATCACAGCAAAAAGCAGTTGAACTTGACCTGTCAAAACTGCAGATTGAAGATACGAGTGCTGAAATTACGGTTTGTATTACATTTAAAAAAGGGGTGTCAACACCATTATCTGATCAATTAAAAAAAGGTTTGGTTGAGCATACCACCCTTACAGATACTTATGATTCAACATCGCAAGTGGAAATCTTAACTGCTATAGATGACTTCATTCTAGAAGCCACCTTAGCACCTGCACCGTCACATGACAGTTCTTTAGTCCTCATGAAGTTGATTAAAGAGGACGCTTTTAAATTAACTCCCTACATTCCACCTTGCATTTATATCTCACACGATATGCAAGTTTGGCAAAGTTGTAAGCAGTTAGCAATGATGCTTCGCTCTAAAGCCATGCACTTGTGTGGTCTATGGCAACATCACCGTGGGACAACCATTAGCGCTGAAACTGAACACTTGTTAAGGCCTGTTTTAATGGCTTTGCCTAAATTAGAAGCGATGCTGAATACATCTTATATCTCGCCGTATCAATTACATGAAGCGCTCGTGGAATTAATTTCAAATTTAAGCCCACTCTATCTTTCAAGGCCGCCCTTGTTTATGAAAGGGTATAACCACCAAGATATTTTTTCAACTCTTTCCCCGTTGATTGATGAAGCCCAATTTTATATTGACTGCATTGAACAAACCTATTCTATTTTTCCGTTTCAACAAAAAGATAAACTCTTTTATTTGTATCTTAGCAGTCATAAAATGCAAACAACCTTGTATGTAGGCTGCGTTATGGCAAAGGGACAAACTGAAGATATGGTTGAAACGTGGATGATGGATGCTATTATCGCCTCAGACTTTGCTGTTGATAGTGTGAGGGCCAAACGTATTAGAGGGGCTAGAAGAAAACGTATTGATGCACAAACACAATTGGAAATGCTTCCTGGGCGCAGCGTTATTGTATTTGAAGTGCCTTTTGATCGTGAATACATAGCGCTTGATCAAAACATTAATATTTTTAATCCAAATGATTCGGCTGAATTTAGGCCAGCAAGTTTGGTGTTGCATATTAAAAAAGCACAAACTTTTGAACCGTTTGCGTTGGCGGGGTAAGGTTTTAAATGACACAGCTGCATTTATCTCATCTGGCTTCATCACCTGCACTCGCTTGCTTTGAGGAATTTTACTACCATATTATTGAGCAAAAACAAAAAGCATTTGAAAGGACTTCGTTTAATGACGCAGCACTTGAACAGATAAAAGAGAGTGATGAGAACTTTCAAACACAAAGGTTTAATGCCCTTCAAACAGCGCAAACCATTCAAAAAAATTTAAAAATAGTGATTGAACATTTGGCTGTTCGGTATGCAAACCTTACAGGGGGGCTAAAGCCACATGTGTTTGATGAAGTTCACTACATTATGGTTGCGCTTGCAGATGAAATTTTCCTCTCTCTTCCCTTTGAAGGGGCGCAAGAGTGGCGTTTGTCATTGCTTGAAGGCCAATATTTTCACACCCAAATAGCAGGGGAAGTTATTTTTAAGAAAATAGACAGTTTGCTGGAATCACACGATGTTATTCGCTATGAACTTGGGCAAATCTATCTTTTTGCCTTAAGCTTGGGTTTTAAGGGGATGTATGCTGACCCTCAAGAATTTCACCGCCTTCAATGGTATAAAGACCAGTTGTACATCCTTATTTGTCATGAAGTTCCGCAAAACTTCGTGTTAACTTCACATGCACTTGTTGACCAGTGTTATACCCATAATGTAGTTGGAGCACCGTCGCGTGGGCTAGTGGATGCAAGGTCTTGGGCCAAATACGCACTCATCTTAGGGGGGCTTTATTTACTAACTTCGCATGTGTTGTGGAAAATGATGACGCTAGGTGTTAAACAAGACATTAATCATATTTTGTCTGTTGCACGTTTGCTTAAAGGGTAAAGGTATTACATGTCGTCACTGTACTCTCAATTTAGTAGTGCCTGGGCTAATTTTTCAACTGCCATAGCCCATACTTTTTCAACTATCCCCCTTTTGACATGGCTTTCCATTGGTATCATTATTTTGATGGGCATCATGTGGATTGTCAATAA
>CAYZJC010000002.1:128667-130320 GCA_964478775.1 uncultured Verrucomicrobiales bacterium
GTCATGGGCATGGGCAAGTGTATTTCCTAAACGTACCTTTCGCTTTGGGGAAATGACACGTATCTTTATTAATGCTGTATCTTTTATAAAGAAAATTTTCCCCTTTAAAGATGCTTTGTATCAATTGCCTTGGTATGTGGTCATTGGAAAGCCACAAAGTGGTAAAACCAGTTTATTTACTCATGGTGACATGGTGCACCCTTTTGGTTTAATAGATTTTTCAAATGACAAGGAAAATTCTAAATTGAAATGGTGGTTTTTATCGCAAGGTATTTTCATTGAACCAAGAGGAGATACCTTAGGCTTTGATGCACCATCAACAGGCTTGCAGCCTATGATTCAGCTTCTTTTGAAGTTGTTGCACCGTTATCGGGGGGCAAGACCATTAAATGGTATTGTGGTGACTGTATCTGCAGAGGATCTTCTTCAATTGAGGGCTGAAAATACGGATCAGTTGCATCATCAATTTAATCATTTAAGTTCATTGGTTCAGCAAATTCAAACACAAAGCCACCTTAAATTGCCTGTGTATATAGTGATTACGAAAAGTGACGCACTTGCTGGTTTTTCACAATTTTGCCAACAGCTTCCCTCGCAGCAAAATGGTCAATTTGAAAAGCAAATGTTGGGTTGGTCAAATCCATATGTTTCTCAAGCCCCTACTATGGATGAATTAGTGTCGCAAGCCTTTGAAACGTTAATGGAACACATTCAACGCCTTCGCCTCTACGCGCTTACCACCCAAACGGATGAAACCTTAAATGAAGGTACTTTTGTGTTTGCAGCCCAACTTGCAAGTCTACAAAGTTCAATAGCAAACGTATTAGGGAAGATTTTTAAAGATAATGGCCAAGAGACAGCACTCTTGTTTCGCGGGTTTTATTTTACCGGTAATGCAGATGCGATAAACGATTTTGGTGAACACACATCTGCTTCAGAAGACGTGTTTGGTGACCCAAAACCCTTACATAGTAAACTTAAAACATTTTTACAAAAATCTTTTCAGCAATTATTGTCACTTAAAAACAAAAGAAACAAAAACCAAAATAATGCTTTGCGCCTAAACTTTGTGCATGACTTTTTTTCTTATAAAATTGCAGCAGAAGCTGGCATGGCAGCCCCAGTTTCAAAATATTGGCGTTCACAAAAAACAGTGAATGTGTTAAAAGCTGCCGTGATTAGTGTGTTTGTTGTCGCTGTCTTTGGATTATTTAATGCTTATTCTACATTTACAGAAAGCCGAAATAAAATTCGCCCCACTTTGGCTTCAATGAAAACCGTTTTGCAAGACATGAAAGCTTTAAATGCCAATCATATCAACATTCACGACTACAGTTTACTTGAAAAGAAAGCAAGCTTGTTTGCTGTTCATACACGCCAAATTATTGACATGATGGTGGGTATTCAAGAGGCTGATTTGTGTTCAGTTTTTGTTCCGTCATCATGGGGGGCAGGGGTGGATCATTCCTTAAAGGATGCGCTTCGTGCCGCATTTCGTGAAATTATCTTACATTCCATTACCAATGGTTTGTCAATTAAAGCCTCACACTTGTTATACTACCACCCCACCTATAAAGTCGCTTCAGACCATTATCTGCAATTGCTGGACCCTGCAACATCTAAAGAACTTCTCTCACTCAAACGGTATATTAA
>CAYZJC010000002.1:130330-132940 GCA_964478775.1 uncultured Verrucomicrobiales bacterium
TGTTGATCAACTTGTTGTGCATATGTTGATGTTGCATACCTTAAAGAAGACGGGAGAACCCGCCTTACTAAGGGCTTTGGTAAATTATACCTTCCAAGGGGACTTACCTGCTGACTTTTGGCAATATTACCAAGCCTTTCGTCATGTTCTAAAAGAATATGAAATTAAACCCCTCTATCTTGATAAAATACAAGTTCTTGCAAGAAAAGCCATTGGCAAACGCCATCAAGAATATTTAACACTTTTATTTTCAAAGGCTTTGCCGCAAGGCCTTCTTGGGCAATTAGAGGGGGTGATTAAAAATCTTGATGCATCAAATCCGCAAAGTCTTGTGAAGGTAGATGATTTAAGAACAATTTCTGTTCAGCTTAATGCAAGCTTAAATAAAATAGGGAACACAAACCAAAACTGGATAGATCGCGGTGATTTATTGCAAGATCCACGTATCACAGAACTATACCAAGGCATAGGTGCAAGTCGTTTATTTGGCCCGCAGGTAAGTACATTCTTAATGGAGCAAACTCAAAAAGGTGTGCAGGCCTTTCAAACCTTTTGTGTGGAGATGGGCCAGAAAATGGCTTTGAAGGATCTTAAGACTAATCAACCTGGGGCAGGGGTGAGCCCGTCACAAAGTTTGTGGGCTTTAAATGACGCCCTTTCACAATTGTTTACGCAAGACTTTATGCAACAAGCCCCAGTTTTAGCGTTACCACAAACCATTCCTAGTGGAAAATTTGTGTCTTTTGACCCTGTTATTATTGAACAAGCCTTTGTATTAAGCCAACATTACAATACGTTTGATACCAAAATATTACCAACTCTACCTGTTATGTTTCATGGCAAATTAAAACCCATTGCACAGCAAAGCTTAATTCATTACCTTAAGTACCTGATGACCAAAAGCTTGACCTTGGTGGATTTGCCAAGTCAATATATGCCACAGCATGAATACGCCTTTTTAACACAAGAGGCAAAACATCTCGACACTTCATCTGGGCAATTGGTAACCCTTATAGGTTATTTTGATGCAAAGACACGTAGTGAATTTTTAAGCACGTGGTTAACACATTTATCCGCTAGCTATGTTTGGATGCTAAAAGAGTCTGACAGATTATTGCATGCACTAAACCCCTTTGCTGTGGTTGATTTTAATTTTGGCTTTTGGGATGGTGCAACAAGCGCAGCTTTTCAAGGTTATAATGTTGCCGATTCAACAGAGCTTAAGTCCTATGTTGATAAGCAAATTCAAGAACTTTCGAAGTTAGCACTAGAGATAGCAAAACCAATTGTAACCTTTTTAAGTGCCCCTGGTATATTAAGTGGGAATGATGTAAAAAATCCATTGTTTGAGAGATGGAACAGGCTGGTTCTTGACTTAGATAAGTACCAAGAAGGAAAGCCAGATAATAATGTGAAAGCATTGGTCGATTTTATTGTAAAACCATTAGCACAAGATAATGCCAAAGAGGCTTTGCGCAATATTGAAATTAAGCCTTTACATATTAAGTCGGCTGGCTTTTTTCAAGAAACATTACGTGCCCTTAAGACGGGTATGCGCTCTCGTGCTGAAATATTAATACGCAAACAGTCACTAAAATCTGTGGAAGACCTATTTGCATTTTACAACGAACACTTAAGTGGCAAATTCCCATTCGTTCAAAATATAGCCAATACAAAAGGGGATGCTGACCCAGAACGTGTGCGTCAGTTTTTTGTCTTATACGACCAATACGGGGAAAATGCGAAGGATATTTTAGATCAAATCTACCAGTTAGGTGGAAAAGCAAACGCACTTACGCAATTTTTTATAAATTTAGACCAGGTCAAAGCCCTATTTCAAAATTTTGTTTCCAACCAAAGTAGTTTAGATATTCCAACCTTTGACTTCACAGTGAACTTCAGACAAAACAGAAGCAGAGAAGCCAATGCTGATTTGATCGCTGACTGGGCCTTTCAGCCCAATTTAACCACTTTGATCAGACGGGTTGATAACTCACAAACAGGTCAATGGCGTTACGGCAACCCCGTATTTTTCCATTTCAGACTTGCACAGGGTAAACATATTACGATTAACCCAGTACAAGATCAAAATCAACCTCATCTGCATATTAATGGGCAAGAGTCTTCGTTTGTGTTTGACGGTGCGTGGGGGCTATTAAAAGCCATTCACATGCAACGTGCGCCCCAAAGTGATTATGACCCTTCTTTGCAAGATGGTTCAGTATTGTTGAAATTTACAGTTCCCCTTAATCAAAATGGAACCCTAACGGTTTATAACAGTTTGGTGATCACTCAAAAACCTTTAGACCCAAAGACGAAACCTATTCGTTTAACGATACCTGTGTTTCCTGAAGTTGTTCCAGCAATTGACCCTAATATAAAAGGTTTATGTGACCATGCTGTGCTAACGTCTGCAAAGGTGGCATCCATAGACTTTTTATCGATCAAGAAATAGTAAGGTTATCTGGCAAGGCATCCTTGTGTCTATCCCTACCATTTTCTAAAATCAAACCAACACCTTTCATCCCCATTTCACTTGTGATATACTGTTGTTGTTAGAATAAAGAAGAGTGTACAGATGTTAAACCCTTGCGTTGATATAGCCTTTAA
>CAYZJC010000003.1:0-27966 GCA_964478775.1 uncultured Verrucomicrobiales bacterium
CGTCATCGTTCACATAATTTATCAACCTTCTCCCATTCTGTCAATACCCTTTTTTCAAAAAAATGCGTTTTTTTAACTTTTTTCAACTAACTCACAAAAATTTTATCCTTTCTTCCCTTATTTCTCAAGCCTTTGACGGGAAAAAATTTTTTCTTCAGTTATTTACTAAATTGATGCACCCTACGCTGTTTCACATATAAATCCTTCTCTTTATGAGATAATTTATCTAAATCTTCTGCAGCAACATTCATTGCACCCGCTTCACCTTTTAAGATTGCAGCCTTGATATCATCTATTCTTTTTTGATCTCGAAGCCGTTCTCTTACCATCGAACCACGTACAACCCTTTGAATGTCTGTTGCAGCTTTTTGACGGCGTATATCTAACGCTTGCGCCGCTGCAAATTCTTGGTCTTGTTGTTCACGCAGTTCCCTTCTCTCTTGTTCTGCTTGTGCAGCTTGCACTTCATTAAACAAAAGTTGATCATGGTCACCAAACTGTCCTAAGTAATCATCTACCCGAAAGGCATCACCAAACCCTAACAAGTCTACTAACGACCCGTGTGGATTAATACGTGCAGGCGATACAAGGCGACCGTTTACATGGACTGCCGGTTCTATCATCCGCACATAATAAACAGCTAATGCAGGGTCCAGCAGAATACGCGTATTATCTGCCATCACATGACCTTTTGCTAAACGGTTAAGATACATAAACAATTGCTGATAAAATTGTTCAGCAGTTTCGATGTGTGAACCAAGGCTTTGCACAAAAGGCCTTACGTAATTGGCTATTTCAGAAAGATTGGTAATCATCCCACCATCTGGAGCTGGGGCATGAGGCCCCACTGCACCAGCAGGCGCATTTTGTGGTTGAGGGAGAGTATTCAGCCCTAGACCATCAACATCCACCACCTTACCGTCTTTATCTTTTAGCCTACCTTGTAGCGTTGCAACAGCTAAAAACTGAACACGGCCCATTTCACAACGCAATTTATTGTCTTCTGCCACACCACTAGATAGCGCATTCATAATTGCTTTTCGCATATTTTCTTGGTCTTTTGATGTATTTTCCTCATCACGATCTTGGTAAGTGTTTGCAAAGTGCCAGAACCTTGCTATCACTTCACGACCATTTACACGTATATGTTCAGTATTGTCAAACAAACTAAATTCACCACTTTGAGAAACCCCTGACACCAAGCCAGCAAAATTTTCTCCTGCTGGTGTTGGCAATGTATTCCCTTCTTCATCTACACCAAGACTTCTTAAGACTCGGCTACGTTTCACTGGGTCAAGCTTTTTAACTGCCAGTAAGAAATCATGATAAGCTTCATCTATTTCAGCTGGGGTGGGGGCCCATATTTCAAACAGAGCCTGTACAGACTTTATCGCTCGCGCATCTCGGTCTGAGGTATGCACATTTAGACCAGCAGCATATGGGTTTCCTCGTCGCACAATTTCAGGTAGATGATCAATCCACAATTCATCTTGCAGTGGTGTTTCTAGGGCGGCAATCATATTAGCCGCATGAAATCTTCCATACTCTTTAATTCTGCCATTTAAAAATAAAAGAGCACGCGCAAGACGACGCGAACGTTCCGTCGCGGGAATTGCTTGCATTGCAGGAATCATAGATCTTATGTGAAAATCATATATATCATAAGCAAGGAGCTGTTTTAATTGTTCAATTAAGACCGGACGCTCAGCAACATCAACATTTCCAAGCCCTGTTATTAATACGCTTATCTTGTCAAAAGTTATTCCAGGTTCAATAAATTTATTTATTTGCTCAGCGAGTCCTAATTGGTATTCTCCATGTATTTCAGCATAACAATAAAGAATACGCACCATATGCATTGTATTAACCACACCTATTTCTTGAAGATATTGCACTTGCTGAATGATTGCTTGTCTATCACTTGGGCTTTTAATTTTCGCTAAATTTTCAGCAAACCATTCTCTCTTTAAGTCAACCCATGTGACATTTTTTAATAGACTCACAAATTCGCGACGTTCGTCAACAGGAACTCTTTTTAAAACTTCAACATATTGAGTAATTCTGCTCTCAAGTGAACCCTCATTATTTGTATTCAATTGAATAAGCTCTTGGGTTAAATCGATTATTTCCTGCCTTTCCAAAACCGGGTCTTCAGCAAGACTCGTAATCATCTTGCCAATAAAGAATCCATGCACGTTTAGTAAAATGAGAGGCTTTATTAAGTCAACTATTCCTTGTCGTTCAACACGAGGCACTGCCGCCAAAACCTTAAGAACATAGTGCACACCACTTAAAAAGCTGAATATTTTTACCTGTTCAACAATTTCAGCTCTTTGGTCAACAGGCACATTAAGAAGACTATTAATCAGAGAGCCAATCCTAGCTCCCGGCATTTCCGGCTGAATGAGAGATATGACAAGGCCCACTATTGCTTGACGTTGGTTATAGGGAGTCTCGATAAGCGCATTAAAAAGCTTTGGACTCCAAAAGTTTCTAGATTTAATTTTTAGACCTGGGTGTGAAAGCTGGTTAAGTAAGCGTACCATTTGTGGTCTTTCGCTGTCAGGCAATGATTGAAGAAGATCAATAACCAAACCTGCGTCAAATCTTTCAGTGTTAAATTGATCAATTTTTTTGACTAGCTCAACAATACCATGCCTTTCATTAGCAGGAATATCAGCAAGAGCATTAATTACGCTTTTTACGCTTTCTTCGCGACCTGCATACATTCCTGCTGCGATAAGACCCTGAACCAGAGTCACCATTGAAATTCGTTCAGCTTCAAGAACAGCTGACTTTTCAACGGCTTCGCGCACACCTTTTCCAACATCTATTTTTTCTTCTTGCGCAGCAAAACAAGACAGTGGCGTTGCAAATAAAACCACTAACAATAAAAATTTCTGATACATCACTTAAACCCCTCTTAAAAATATTATATTTTTCATAAATTAATAAAAAGTGAAAATACTTTGTAGTTTTAAACTCAGCATATAAATTTTCCAACAAAGACGTTCTGGTGTTTTGTGGATGAAAAACTTGACCTGATATAGCCTTCCCTCTATTGTTAAATCATTAACTTGAATTTATTTTTAATTAAGGATAACCATACAATTTATGTTGCTGAACCCAGATGTCATTAAAAAAGTGGCCCGTTTATCGCGCCTTAATGTAACCGACCAAGATATCGTCGACTATCAAGAAAAATTTGATACTATTTTCCAATGGATTGATCAACTACAAGCAGTTGATGTGTCAGAGGTTAATCTTTCTCAGCATGATAGTGTGCCATTAATGCATGAACGTGAAGACGTTGTAACAGCTCCTAACCGTGTGGCTGATGTTTTATCAAACGCACCCGCTTCAACGCACGAAATGTTTTCAGTGCCTAAGGTTGTTGAATAACATTCTTTCGCTCATCAAGGTGTATTCTAAACCATCTCTAATTATATTCACTTCTTTTGAATTGCAAAATTTAAACACTTAACTTAATGAAAGTTATTGATAACAATGTCAAATTTACTAACACTCTCCCTCCACGAAGCAAGGACAGCTCTAATAAACCGTGAAGTTTCAGCAATTGACTTAACAAAGGCATATCTTGAAAGAATTGAGCAAGTTAACCATATCAATGCATATGTCTTACTAACAGCAGAACGTGCGCTGCAAGATGCCACCTTGTCAGATGAACGCCTTAAAAATAAAACAGGGGGCCTTCTTGAAGGTTTGCCCTTAGGCATTAAAGACTTGTACTGCACAAAAGGCATTCGAACAACTTCTTGTTCAAAAATTTTATCAAACTTTACCCCCACTTATGAATCTACAGTCACACAAAACTTATGGGACGCAGGTGCTGTTTGTCTTGGTAAACTCAATATGGATGAATTTGCCATGGGTTCTGCCAACCTTAATAGTCACTACGGGCCTGTTGTAAACCCTTGGCGACGTAAATCTGAACCGCGGGTAAAACTTGTTCCTGGTGGTTCTTCTGGCGGGTCTGCGGCAGCCGTTGCAGCGCACATGGCAATTGCAGCCACAGCTTCTGACACCGGCGGCTCCATTCGTCAACCCGCTGCCTTTTGTGGCCTTGTGGGGATTAAACCCACCTATGGACGTTGTTCGCGTTGGGGCATGATCGCCTTCGCTTCTTCACTTGACCAAGCCGGCCCCATTACACGTAATGTGAAAGATGCTGCCCTCATGCTAGAAGCTATGTCTGGCTTCGATGAAAAAGAAGCCACAAGTTTAAACGTACCACGCGAACATTATTTTAATAACTTAACCACTGATATTAAGGGAATGCGCATTGGTGTTGTTGAAGAATATATTAATGCTTTAAACCCAGCCATGCGCAAAATCTTTGATGAAGGTATGCAATGGCTTAAAAATGCAGGCGCTGAAATTGTGCCTATCCATTTAAAGTCTGCCCCACATGCTTTGGCAACCTATTACATTATTGCCCCAGCTGAAGCGTCTACAAACCTGGCACGCTATGACGGTGTACGTTATGGTGTGCGTGAAGAAGGTGCAAGCCTTGATGAACTTTATGCAAACACGCGCACAGCTGGTTTTGGTGCAGAAGTTAAGCGCCGCATTATGATTGGGACTTATGTCTTGTCTGCTGGTTACTATGATGCGTACTATGTAAAGGCACAAAAGGTGCGCCAACTGCTTGTAAATGATTTCAAGCAAGCCTTTAGTCAAGTTGATTTAATTTTAAACCCCACAACCCCAACACCTGCCTTCGCAATGGATGAACAGCCAACAGACCCCGTTGCGATGTACCTTAATGATATATTTACTGTGACAGCCAACATGGCGGGCCTTCCTGCTATTTCAATTCCGGCAGGCTTAGATGAAGAAGGGTTACCTTTAGGGCTACAGCTCATTGGCCCTGCTTTATCAGAACAAAAACTATTTAATGCAGCCCTTGCGATGGAAGAACAGGCACAATTTAAATTGCCATTCCTCGATCAAATTATCGCTTAATATTGTCCATCCCTATTCATACTGAAAGAGAAAAAATAATGTCATCTAATACCACTTTTGTTGAAGGCCAAACAGGAATTTGGGAAGTTGTGATTGGTCTTGAAGTTCATGCCCAAATTTCATCTAAAGCAAAACTATTTTCTGGTGCAGCAACCGAATTTGGCGCTGACCCCAATAGCCAAGTTGACTTTCTAGATGCAGGTCTTCCTGGAATGTTGCCTGTATTAAATAAGGTTTGTATTGACCAAGCCATTAAAACCGGCATAGGTTTACAAGCTGAAGTTCAACCCTATTCCGTGTTTGATCGTAAAAATTATTTTTATGCTGACTTACCCTTGGGCTATCAAATTTCACAGTTTGAAAAACCAATTGTATTGGGCGGTCATATAGATATTGAATTAGCAGATGGTTCAACAAAGCGTGTGCGTGTTGCACGTTTACACGTTGAACAAGACGCTGGAAAAAGTATTCACGACTTGCACCCAAGCCATAGCTATATTGACTTAAACCGTGCTGGTGTTGCCTTAATGGAAATTGTGTCGGAAGCAGACCTTAACAGTGCATCTGAAGCACAGTCATATGTTAAAAAATTACGGACTCTCCTTCGTTATTTAGGCACATGTGATGGGAACATGGAACAAGGCAGCCTTCGTGTGGACGCAAACGTTTCCCTGCACCGCCCAAACACCCCATTTGGTACACGTGCTGAAATTAAAAACGTAAACTCTATTCGTTTTTTGGGCCAAGCCATTGACTTTGAAATTCAAAGGCAAATGAACATTTTAGAATCTGGCGGAACCATTGTTCAAGAAACCAGATTATTTGACCCAACCAAAGGTGAAACACGGTCAATGCGCAGTAAGGAAGATTCCCATGACTATCGCTATTTCCCAGACCCAGACTTAAAACCATTAGTCTTGTCGCAAGAACGTATTGAAAATATTAGAAAGTCACTGCCGGAATTACCTGATGCAAAGAAAGAACGCTTTATGAATGCGTATCAGCTTTCCGTATATGATGCAGACATTTTGGTAAGCGAAATTGAAATTGCAGGCTATTACGAAGCTGTTGTTGCTGCCTTAAAGCCACGTGAAGATAGTGGCAGTGATAAGGGTGGAGCAAAAATTGCAGCAAACTGGTTAATTGTTGAAGTCTTTGGCGCCATGAACCGTGAAGGCAAAACCCTAGATACCCTTCCCTTTGCAGTTGAACAATTGGCAGAACTTGTAGACCTCATTTTAGATGACACCATTTCTGGTAAAATAGGTAAGGATGTCTTTGCAAAGATGTGGGAAACAGCTAAGTCACCTGCAGCGCTAGTAAAAGAACTTGGCTTGGTACAAATTAGTGACCCTGCGGTTATTGAAGCTGCGATTGCTAACGTGTTAAAAGCTAATGCGGATAAGGTAGAAGCATATAAAGCTGGTAAAACACAGATGTTTGGTTTCTTTGTGGGCACAGTGATGAAAGCCCTTAATGGAAAAGCAAACCCAGGCCTTGTGAATGAATACCTCACAAAAGCCTTACAAGGGTAATGCGAGAAGTTAAGTCTCAAAGCGTTTTATAAAAGGCATGGTTTTTTTGACCATGCTTTTTTAAATACCTAGTTTTTGTGGAAAAAAGTAATCACCTCTGCTAGTCTATAAGGCATCAATTAAATATATCACTTTCTAAAACATTTGATACACTAAACTATCCATTGAAAATCATATATATTTATACTTTTTAGTAAATATAGATTAGTGAAATCACATAAAAACTTTTCTTTAAGGATTACAAATGAATAAATATAAGAACTTTTTTTACTATAGTCTGTTGTGTGCATTTTTTATCCAAATTTCACTTATTGGAACAATGCATTTTAAAATAAAAAATAAAGAGGAAAATTTTTCTCAGGCAGTCGCAAATCTCTCTGTCAAGCATCTAGATGAACTCACTTCGCTATTCTTAACATATGATGTATTTGATGAGCATGGACCGTTAAAAATGGTAAGACATGGCAAAGAAAACGATGGAGGATACGTGGTGCCAGAACTCGCACTACAAAAAGCGGACGTACTATTAGGTTACGGAATATGTAATGATATTTCATTTGAGGAAAGATTTGCAGACATCTACAAAAAGCGTTCTTATGGTATTGAATGTGCGACAAAAAAAATAGAAATTAAAAATCCTCTATGTACTTTCATAAGAAAGTGTATCGCTAATGATAAGTATATATACAGCAATCAAAAAAGCTCAGGGATGTTTTCTACATTTAGTGAACAATTGAATGACTTAAAGATTAAGGATCAAAACATATTTGTTAAGATGGATATTGAAGGTGCTGAATATGAAGCATTTCAGGATATTTTTCCACACGCAAACAATATAACAGGTATAGTTTTAGAAATACACTTCATTGGTTGGGCTGAACTTTTACAGGCGATCAGCCTCATGAAGAACCTTCAAAAAGATTTTTATCTTGTGCATGTACATGCTAATAATTGCGTGCAGCCTCAATATTTATCTGTAAATGCACATGGAGCCATTCCAAAAGTTGTAGAATTAACTTATATTAATAAAAAGCTAGTGAAAACAGCCAAAATTTCAGAAAATCAAAAACACCCCTCTAACCTTGACATGGAAAATTGCCCCACAAAAGAGCCCTATGCATTTGAGGTCTTGCCGCAATTAAGTGTCCCCACTACTCCACAATCACATTGATATTATTAGTTCAAAAAAAGAGGGATGACTGGTACGTGAGAGAAAACAGCAAATAAAGTCTGTGTCAGCGATTTGATGCTTGAAAAAACAAATCGGTGATTTACAAAAATCTTTCTTGCCTTTTGTCAAGACTTTACGTTATAATTTAAAAATGTTTTTAAACTTAAGAAGTAGTGTTATGAAAAAAGATATTCACCCAAAATACCACAAAATTACAGTTGTGATGACAGATGGTACAGAATTCACAACCGGTTCAACTTGGGGCAAAGAAGGCGATATTTTACGTTTAGATATCGACCCACTATCACACCCAGCATGGACAGGTTCTGGACACCGCTTGATGGACACAGCAGGTCAGATTAGCAAATTCGGTAAGCGTTATCAAAACTTTGGTTTAGCGAAGTAAATCTTTTAATATTTGGAATATTACCGCATGAAAGCAGGTTTGGTGCTGGCAGCTTCAGGTCCAGGAACTGAACCTGCTTCTTTTTTAGATAGTCCCTTTTTGGCTCTGCTCAACAGCAGTCAGTGTGAAGCTGTAGCAGCAACGCAAGGTCCTCTTTTGGTTCTTGCTGGTGCGGGCACAGGTAAAACACGCGTGCTCACAACACGTATCGCCCACATTTTACAACAAGGGCTTGCGGCCAATCACCAAGTTTTAGCGGTCACCTTTACCAACAAAGCTGCAAATGAAATGCGTAATCGCATTATTAGTTTACTGGGGCATCCCGTTGATGGCATGTGGGTAGGCACCTTTCATTCGCTTGCAGTTCGTATTTTGCGTGTCTATGCAGAACATGTCGGGTTAAAGTCTAACTTTACAATCTTAGACACTGACGACCAATTACGTGTCATTAAGCAATTAATGAAGGTCAGAGAGATTGAAGACAATCTCACCCCTAAAATTGTCATGTATAAAATTAATAAATTCAAAGACAAAGGGGTAACAGCAGCCAAAGCTACGCATTATGACGACCCTATTATTTCTCTTTTATATAACGATTATCAAGAGAGACTGCGCACCTTAAATGCCGTTGACTTTGGTGACCTTTTATTGCATAACCTCACCTTATTTCAAGAACACTCCCATATTTTACAGCACTACCAAAACTTGTTTCGTTATATTTTGGTTGATGAATATCAAGACACGAACACTGCCCAATATATATGGATACGTTTACTAGCAGCCGGCAGCAATAACATTTGCTGTGTAGGAGATGACGACCAGTCTATTTATGGTTGGCGTGGGGCAGAGGTTGGTAACATTTTACGCTTTGAAAAAGACTACCCTGGTGCCAAAGTGATACGCCTTGAACAAAACTATAGGTCAACATCCCCTATCTTAAGGGCTGCTAGCGGGTTAATTGAACACAACAAGGGCCGTTATGGCAAAACGTTGTGGACCGAACAAAAAGAAGGTGAACTGATTCAGGTTAAAGCCTGCAGTGATGGTGACTATGAAGCAAGGTCAATTGCCAATGACATAGAAGCTTTGCAACGCAGCAACCATGCCTTAAATGAGATGGCGATTTTAGTGCGCGCAACTTATCAAACCCGTACTTTTGAAGAATGTTTTATGAAAATGGGCATTCCTTACCGGGTGATAGGTGGCCTTAGGTTTTATGAACGACAAGAAATTAGAGACTGTATCGCTTATTTTCGCATCGTCATCCAGGAAGATGATTCTTTAGCTTTTGAACGTATCATCAATCTGCCAAAGCGTGGTATAGGTGACACCTCCCTACAGCGCATTCATCAGTTTGCCCGTGAACAAGGCATTTCAGTTCCCAAAGCGGCAAAATTTATTATTGATAATCCACATGTTGATATTAAAATCCCCCCTAAAGCTAGAACGGCTTTGTCTTTATTCTTTAAAGACTTAGAAAGGTGGAGAGCATGGCTTACTAAAGAACCTCATGATGAACTTGCCAAAATCATTTTAGATGAGTCGGGTTACACCCAAGTGTGGACAGCAGAGAAAAGCCCGGACAGCGCTGCGAGACTGGAAAACATCAAGGAGCTAGTGTTGGCCTTAAAGCAATTTGAGTCTTTAGCCGAATTTTTAGAACATATCAGTTTGGTGTTAGATACCAATAGTGTCGTTGAAGACGACATGGTAAGCATTATGACATTGCATGCAGCAAAAGGGCTAGAATTTGAAACCGTCTTTTTGGCTGGCTGGGAAGAAGGTCTTCTGCCACACCCAAAGTCCTTGTATGAAGAAGGTGGCACAGGAGTTGAAGAAGAAAGACGACTTGCCTATGTGGGGATTAGCCGTGCCAAAAAGCGCGCTATTATTACCTTTGCCTATTCCAGAAGAACGGCGCAAGGGTCTTACCAAGCGGCGCAACCATCTCGATTTATCAGTGAAATTCCAACAGATGTTGTTCAATACTATAATCATTATGGCTCCCCTATCACAATGCCGTCGGTAGCTTTAAATGAAAATGCACATCAACAAGGGTCTGGTTTTTCTTCCTATAGAAGGTCGGATGCGAACCCCTATCTTTCACAGCAGCAATGGTCCCCAAAGCATGATCGCAGCAAAAGCCAAGACAGCTTAACGCAATTTACAACCCATTCCTTTAAAACAGGTGATACCGTTCAGCATGATAGTTTTGGAATCGGACAGGTCATTGCTTTTGAGGGCGATAAACTTATTATTCAGTTTTCTGAGTTTGGCCTTAAAAAAATTATGGCTGACTTTGTGCAGCGTGCATGAAACACGAGCTTCAAAAGATGGTATTTTATGAAAAAGTAGCCATATTTCTTTAAAAAGGTTAAGTGATATTAACTGTTTCTTAAGAACAACAGATATATGATAAGTATATAAACTGAATAAGACAGGTTTTACACAAATGATTTTTTCAAACAAACTATACAAATTAAGTGCCTTAACGACATTAGTTACAGCTTTTATTCTACCAGCAGATCAGGCAAGTGCCTTAAGTGACGCTGCAAAAAGTGTCGTCGGCTCTGCTGTAAAAGGCGCTGCTGCTGGTGCCATTGGCACGGCAACGGGAATGAACCCTGCACTTGTGTATGGGGCAATGAATGGCGGCGTGGGTATGTATGGTATGATGGGTGGCATGGGCATGCCTGGCAACCCTTACATGAACGCTTACGGCATGAACAATATGGGCATGATGGGTGGCGGCATGGGCATGCCTGGCAACCCTTACATGAACGCTTACGGCATGAACAACATGGGCATGATGGGTGGCATGGGTATGCCTGGTAACCCTTACATGAACGGTTACGGCATGAACAATAATATGGGCATGATGGGTGGCGGTATGGGTATGGGCGGCATGGGTATGCCTGGCAATCCTTACATGAACGCTTACGGTATGAACAATATGAATCCCACAGCACCGGGGTATTAAACCTGCAATTGGCCTTACAAATTTTATAGTAGGCGTTACTTTCTATAGCGACTACTTTAAATGCTTTTGTCTTAGCCTGTTTAACCTACAGTTCAACAAAAAACTGTATGACCAAGACAACAAGCTTAAACAGATTTTAATACATAGTATGAAGGATACTGTTCGCGGATATAATCAGTCATTGCCTGAATGACGCGGTCAACCGTACAGTTCGTCGGCTCATCCATTGTTGGGACATGGATATTGGCTTCTTGATAAATTGGGTAGCGTTCAGCTATCAATTGTTCCAACACTTCACGTTGATTAGAACCTTCTAGCAAAGGGCGATCTGTTCTTCTTGAAACGCGTGCTGCCAACGTGTCAAGGTCAGCATTTAGCCACACTGAAATAGATTTTTGCTTAATAAGTTCTCGCGTTGGCTCATTCATAAAAGAACCACCACCAGTTGCAAGGATATGTGTGGGTTGTTCGAGCAAGCGTCCAATGACACGTTGTTCGCCACTTCTAAAAGCATCTTCACCGTATATTGCAAAAATATCTTTTATGGGGCAACCCGCAGATTCTTCAACGGCTTGGTCGGAATCATGAAAGGGCAATTCCAATTTTTTTGCCAATCTTTTTCCTATACTTGTTTTGCCACAGCCCATTAAGCCAACTAAAACAATTGTGCAAGGTGGCATGAAACTAATTGTGGGACCTGTC
Source organism: uncultured Verrucomicrobiales bacterium (assembly GCA_964478775.1). Classification (GTDB taxonomy): domain Bacteria; phylum Pseudomonadota; class Alphaproteobacteria; order Paracaedibacterales; family CAIOTO01; genus PNMQ01. The sequence goes on from CAYZJC010000003.1 coordinate 11,781, forward strand.
GATTTTACAAACAAATTATTACTCATCGTCTTTTTTTGATTTTCTGCGTTATTTGGTGAACCTTAAATATCATACCTGACATTTTTTAATGTATCATTTTTGTGCAAAGTTTGCACTCTTTTAATTATAAAAGCTTAACTTATGTAGTGGTCAACGTGATTTTTAGCAACACTTCGAAAATTACACACCTCATAATTGCTTACCATGGCCCTAATTTAAAAGTCTATTGTAAGTCTTTTTATTATCTCAACAGACAGCTCTGTTGCTTGTGCGATTGCATCAGCAACCTTATTTTCATCAATACCAAGTGCTACTCCTTTACTCAATTTTTGAGGTAAGCAAGTTGACTGATTGTATAGTCTCTCTTCTGTAGATTATACCTAAATCATAAAGAAAAATTCACCTCTTAACTGGCTCATCATACCGGGCCAAACATTGAATAGATGAGGCGTAACTTTTTTTCCTATACCCTTTAGTCTTTTGTGTAACGTTTTAACATCGGCAAAAGCTGCGTGTGCATGTCTTCATCTTGGCACGCAAAGGCAATGTTAGCCTCTAGCCAGCCTTCTTTTGTTCCACAATCAAATCTTTCGCCTTCAAATAGATAGCCAGACAAACCAATATCTTTAATCATGGCTTGAATGCCGTCAGTTAATTGAATTTCAGAGCCCAAACCCGGAGATTGTTTATGCAACACATTCAGAATACCCCGCTTTAAAATGTAGCGCCCAATAACAGCGGAACAAGAAGGGGCATCTTGCATGCTTGGTTTTTCCACAACAGAAGATGCCCTCATTTTTTTATCAACTTTGCTTTCAACCGTTAAAATTCCATAACGGGAAACTTGGTCAGGTGCAACTTCCATCGTCGCAACCATATTGCCGTCTTCAATACGATAAGCATTAATCATTTGCTTAAGGCATGGTGTTTTTGAAAGAATCAAGTCATCCGCCAAGATAACAGCAAAGGCTTCATCTTGTATAAGATGCTGCGCGCACATAATGGCATGACCCAACCCCAAAGGCGCAGGTTGACGCACATAAACGGCTTGGCTAGGCTCTAGGGCATTTTCCACAATTTTACTGAGTAAGCCATATTTTTTCCGTTGTTCTAGTGTTTGTTCCAGTAACTGCAGTCTATCAAAGTGGTCTTCAATCGCACTTTTTCCCTGAGAGGTTACAAAAATAAAACGTTCTACCCCAGCAGCCTTGGCTTCTTCAACAGCATATTGTATGAGAGGTTTGTCAACGACCACTAACATTTCTTTGGGGATTGACTTTGTTGCGGGAAGAAAGCGACTGCCAAGGCCAGCAACAGGAAAAACACAGGTTTTGATCATTGTTATCTATTTCATTAATTGAAGGGGTTATTGTACTGTATTGTAACGCTGGGTCTTGTTTTTCTTCAAGCGCATTATGGCGCGGTTCATTTTTTTTATCACCATAACCTTCTGCCTCTTGATCAAACTCGTGTTGCAATGTACGCGCAATGAGAAATGCCTTTTTTCCAAAAGGTCTGACACTATTTGGATCGGAAAAGTCGATTGATACGTTAAGTGTCCTTTCAGTAGACTCGGCACTATTATGCATCAAACTTGTATCAGCATTCAATTGCAAAGGTGGCACAACAGAATGGATAGGCTCAGGGGTAGATAAGCACAAACTCTTTCTGATATGGCTTTTAATTGAATCTAGTTGCTGCTTTAAAATCTTATCGCCCACAGAGTCAAAAAAATGTCTTTCCTCTGGGGTTAAGGCCTCTGGAGCTGATGTCGCTGCAACACAATCTTCTCGTAAAAACTTTGCAAAATGGACCCCTCCTTTCGCATGGTTCATATTAATATCTGTAATGACACAATCTGGCATGGTTTGTTTGTTTTCTTTTGCGTACGCGATTGCTTCATCTTCATGGACAAACATTTTAAGCTTCCAGTCCTCAGAAGCGTTTGTGTTGTTGATTTTAAATATGCGCTCAAAGGGTTTGCGTATGGAGGTTTGATCTTCTGCAAACCATACACTATACTCCTTGGTAGCTGATTGATATGATAATGGTAATTCAAGAGACTCTAACTGCTCTATCTCTAGCATATCATCGGATTTTGAAACTAAATCTTGTTCTTCTTTGATTGAGAGCGCTGTACCTGTTCCTACTGCAAAACTGCTTGCAGATGAGAAGAAAAAGGCTATGAGGCACTGAACAAGAACTGTTTTGTTTTTTATTTTATTTTTCATTTGTTGACCATTTAATAAGAGTGTGTTTCGCACGCAATTCTCCTACCTAAAAAAGGTAATCGATATTAATATAACAAATATCGATACTATTAACAATGAAAATTCCATAAAAGCAATATTTTTTCGCAATGATATTGCTTAAAACAGAACCCACCCGCAATTTATATATTAACTTGCTGTCTTTAGTATGTGCTGATTTTGTAAATATTTCACTAATTTAGTTAACAGGTCTGTTATGTGCGATGCAGGTACAGTCCTCATGGCTTGAATTGCGCAACTTGCATACTTTTCTACAAGTTCAAAACAAGCATCATTGACGCTATATTCATAACACTTTTGGCGGATTTTGTGAAGGGTTTGTTTTTTAATGTCTGCATTCACAACAACTGTATGAATATTTTTATCAAACAGTCCCTTCAGCCAATCCAGTTCGCTATCGTTCGCTTTACTCATGGCATCACGCAAGAAAATAATAGGCAATGTTACTTTGCCTTCCCATAAATCATCTCCACTATTTTTACCAAACGCCTCTGGGGGGAAATAGTCATAAATATCGTCAATCATTTGAAAGGCCATGCCCAACTGTTGGCCATACTGTGTAAAGCTGTGCACGAGTGGTTGTTGTTGAGAGGTCAGTGTTTCATGAGCAGGTAAAGGGACGTTCTTATTTAACCCCACCAACGCCCCCACTTGTGCTGCAGCTTCAAATAAAGTGGCTGTCTTAAGGCGCACAATATCAAGGTATGTTTGTAAGGATAACTCAAAATCAAAACTATGGCTTAGCTGCATAACTTCACCTTCTGTAATACTAGACGCCACAGTTGATAAAATTTCCAACACATGCGGCGTCTTACACGACACCATTAATTGAAATGAACGCGCAAACATATAGTCACCCGTTAATATGGTGGCCGTGTTGCCGTATTGGGTATGCGCAGTCGGTAAGCCCCGTCTTAAGTCAGACATATCAATCACATCATCATGCAATAAAGTTGCGGTATGAATAAGTTCAGCTGCAGCAGCAAGTGCATACGCATCTGCAGGTAAAGATTCATTTGGGGCATCAGTCATATACAGCGCTCTGCATGCTGCCAATGTCATAAGGGGGCGAATTCGTTTGCCACCAGACTTTAAAATGTGGTCAGCAATTTGCTCGACAAGAGGAACTTGGCTTTTCATCGCACATTTAATAACATTATCTAAAATGTCTATATCTTGTGTTAAAAGTTGGCAAAGTTCGTTAATTGGTGTTTGTGATTGCATTGTGTTTTCGTATAAAATGAAGTCTGGTTTAAAAGTATACTTTAACGGATTACGGCTCCCACGGAAATAAAGATTTGGGGCTTGAGGGAAAAAAATGGCATTAAAAAATCCGAATGTGACAAAAGGTCACGCTACAAAAGACGATAGAGGTAATAAAGCTACCCCCGAAGTAGATCACACTACACCTGAGACCTCCCCTCAGTTTACAGAAGATTTTTTATTAGGTGGACGTGTGTTTTTGCGCCAACCAGCGGCTGGGTATCGCGTTGCTATAGACCCTATTTTTCTAGCAGCCTCTATTCATGCACACCCAGGTGAGAGCGTCTTAGATGTTGGGACAGGCGTGGGTGCTGCAGCTTTATGCCTTGCAACAAGGTGCATAGATGTGAAAATTACTGCTGTAGAAATTCAACGTGAACAAATGCGACTTGCAGCAGATAACGTACTGTTAAACCAAATGAGATCTCGTATTGAAGTTATTCACGCTGATTTACTCAAGCCACCACCACGCTTAGCTGCAGGAACCTTTGCACATGTGATGGCAAATCCACCCTTTTTGGAACCTCACCAAGGTCGCCCTTCACCTTATGAAGGAAAATTGATTTCTAATCATGAAGTAGAAGCAACCCTAGACCAATGGGCAAAGTTTTGTTTGCTCATGGTTCGTCCTAAGGGTACTGTCACATTTGTTTATCGCGCAGACAGGCTTGATGAGATTTTATATTATTTCCACGGAAAACTTGGGGATGTTACCGTGTTCCCCTTATGGCCATCAGCCGATAAGGCAGCAAAACGCGTGTTAATTAGAGGGGTTAAAAATTCTAACGGCCCAATGAAACTATTGCCAGGGATGATTCTCCACCAGAGCGATGGTAAATTTACACAGCAGGCAGATGGTATATTAAGACATGGGCATGGGTTGATCTTATAAGCTTTCCACCATTTTGTTTGCCTCATAAAAATAAGGGCTCCACAAAAAATAGAGATGTCAAAAAATACATCGCTATAAAATTGCGGAGCCTTTTCGCTTTGAAGTTTCTCTTATGAAGAGAATAGGCTTTTCACCCAAAACTCGAAGAATAATAATTTAAACTTTTACAACAGCCACTTGTTCTTGGCCAGTAATCGCATCTGTTGATTGCTTTACACGAATACGACCTTTTCTACCTGTACGCCCTAACCCAATTTCACGGGCAATGGCACTCCTACGTTTTGCATAGCTTGGTGCAACCACAGGATAACTTGCCGGTAATTTCCATCGTGCTTTATATTCTGTAACAGAAAGCTTGTATACAGTCTTCAAATGTCTTTTTAACATTTGTAGTTGCTTTCCATCTTCCAAACAAACGATATAATCTTCTTGGACAGATTCTTCAATGGGCACAGCTGGTGCACGTGTCGGCATATTTACAGCTGATGTCAACGCAGTGGCACCATTGCCTTGCGTTTGGCTTAATGTGTGAAAAACTGTATTAACCAATATTTCCAATTCTTCTAACGTTGTCTTTTTCTTTCCAATCATAGCAGCAACAATTCTTGCCGTGCTCTTGATTAATGTGTTTTGATTTTCAGCTGAAGACATTAAATATTTCCTTTTAACAACACCTACTAAATTAAGTCTACATTATTTTTTTAAGACACCATAGTAAAAATTAATCTTTTTTATCATTTCATCATTATGTCTATCTTTATGATTTACATCAGGGTGATATTTTTTTACTAAGGTACGATAAGTCACCTTTAAGTCTTGGGTCGTATAATGGGGTGTGAGACTAAAAAATTCTAACGCTTCTCGTTGTTGCATGGAAAGCTGAGCCCACTTTGCATGTGAACTATTTGAATTTTCACCATAGTCTTGTTGTGAAAAATGGCTATTATAGGCTTCATCAAAAAAACCAAAAGGGTCCTTCTTTTTTGAAAAGCCAGACGCATTATCAGTTTGTTGCGCATCACTTGTGGGGTGTTGATAAAACTGACCTGTCTTCCATTGACCAATTGGCCAGCTGGGCCTGTCCCATGCTTTATCTTGCCGTAATGACTGCCACACTTCCTCTTCCGTCATATCTTTATAATAGTTCCACTGCACATTAAATTGCCGCACATGGGGCAAGCAAAACCAATACCAGGTTTTATCATCTTTAATATGACTCAGGTTTCTTCCCTTTGGGGCGCGATAATCTCCCCATCCATCGCAATCAGGATGATCGCAGCGTCTTGCATTCGGATCAAGCTTTAACGCTTTTCTTTCCCATATATTTTTAGGCTGCTGCTTGGCTTTCATGTCGCATACTCAAAAATACCACGTTTTGCTTTAACGCCCAAATACCCTTGTTCACAAGCCTTCAGAAAACACTGCGCAGGTTTGAATTCGTCATTCTTTAAATTGGTTTGCAGGGTATTTAAAATAGAAACGACAACATCAAGGCCAATAAAGTCAGCCAAAGCCAGTGGCCCCATGGGGAAGTTTGCCCCAAGACACATAGCTTTATCAATATCTTTCGCACTTGCAATGCCTTCATCTAACAAACGACCTGCGTGATTAATCATCGGCAAAAGCAAACGGTTCACAATAAAACCCGGAGAATCTTTACACGTCACTGGCATTTTGCCAACATGGGTTGCAATTTTGATAAGGGTTTGTAGAACATCTGGCGCCGTCGTTGCTGTTGGAACCAGTTCAACTAATGGCATAATAGGGGCAGGGTTGAAAAAATGCACCCCCAAAAAGTGTGATGGTCTTGCACAAATCTGGCTAAGCTCTGTAATGGAAAGTGAAGATGTATTACTTGCTAAAATACAAGTGTCCTTCATCAAAGGGTTCAACTGGCTGATTAATTCTCTTTTAACATCAAGATTTTCAACAATGGCTTCGATAATAATATCGCACTGACTAAGGTCGCTTAGATCACTTGTCATCATCAAGTTATCTTGAATTTGTTCCCTGATTTCAAGCGGCAACTTGTTTTTCGAAATAGCACGATCAAGTCGATTAAGCAAATTAAAATAGGCCCTCTCGAGCGCTTCTGGATTCACATCACACAGCAATACACGATACTTTTTTACCCAAAAAATTTCAGCAATCCCCTGCCCCATTTGCCCAGAACCTATCACACCAATAATGGGCAATGTGGATTCGTCATCAACAACAAATGTGAAAACTTGAGAAGAATCCTCAGCGTTTTCTTGCGACAATGTCGTGTTATGGTCTGTCATGTCCTACCTATCTTTATTTTAAGCCTTCAATGTTAAGCCCAAGCTCTTTTATTTTCTTACGAAGCGTATTGCGGTTCATCCCTAAAACCTCTGCTGTTTTTTTTTGATTGCCCTCATAAAGCTTGAGCATAATTTCAATTAACGGGCGCTCTACCTCTGCTATCACTGTGTCATATAGCGATCCTATGGGTAAATGTTGACGATGCTCATTGACATAAACGGTTAAAAATTCAGCCACTAAATAAGACAAGCCCTTTTGTGTTAAAACAGGACTTAAAATAGGTGCTGGCAAAGGATTTGAGGCGTCTTTCATTTCTTCGTCTGACGCATAAGATTGTGTGTGTGTACGTGCTAACATAATTTTCCATAGAACGCGATAATTTCAGACCGCATGCTTTGGGCGGTTTCTGCCTGATTAACTGTGACGCGATATTCTGCTGAACCATCTAGGCCTTTACTGTACCACGCTATATGTTTTCTGGCTAGCCTCACACCGGTTTCTGCACCATAATGTTCTAACATATCTTCAAAATGCCCAAGTACGATTTCTTTTTGTTCCATTAAACTTGGAGGGGCAATCTTTTCACCTGTCTTTAAGTAATGACCCACCTGATTAATAAACCAAGGTCTGCCATATACACCTCTGCCAATCATCACACCATCAGCTGTACTATCAGCCAACAATTGAACAGCGTCTTCTTCAACGACAACATCACCATTTCCAATCACAGGAATTGTAACTGCGTCCTTAACACATTTAATAAATGCCCAATCAGATTTGCCTGTGTAAAGCTGACAACGTGTACGACCATGAATGGTTATCATTTGAATGCCAACATCTTGTGCACGTTTTGCAAGGGTTGGTGCATTCCTGTTTTCATCGTTCCAGCCCGTTCGCATTTTTAAAGTTACAGGAATATTAACCGCTTTCACAACCTCTTCCATAATACGACAAGCTAAGTCTTCATCGCGCATTAATGCGGAACCCGCGTATTGGTTCACAACCTTTTTGACAGGACAGCCCATGTTGATGTCAATAATATGGGCGCCTAAATCTTGGTTTAGCCTAGCGGCTTCTGCCATCACTTCAGGGTCGCACCCCGCTATTTGTACAACAGCTGGCAATTCCTCAGGTGACTTTTCAATCATCTTCATCGTCTGACGAGTTTGACGAATCATCGCTTGGCTTGCAATCATTTCAGAAATGACAAGCCCTGCCCCCATGCGTTTGACAAGCCTTCTAAAAGGCATATCAGTTACCCCTGACATGGGTGCTAAAATCACAGGCATATCTAAGGTAATGTCTTTGATGATAACTTTATTCATGGTCTTCCTCCGCTGAAAGTTTCGCAGCCTGGTCTTCAGTGATGAGCGCTTCGATGACTTCATCTAAGGCTTCACCTTCCATAATTTGGTTGATTTTATATAAGGTCAAATTGATGCGGTGATCACTCACACGCCCTTGTGGATAGTTGTATGTGCGAATACGTTCAGAACGGTCACCAGAGCCTACCTGGCTTTTTCTGTCTGCCGAACGTTCAGCATTAAGCCGTCGCTGTTCTTCTTCGTATAGACGTGAACGTAAAATTTTCATCGCCTTTGCTTTGTTCTTATGTTGAGAACGTTCGTCCTGTTGAGATACAACAACACCTGAGGGAATGTGGGTAATACGTACCGCGCTGTCTGTTGTGTTAACGTGCTGACCACCAGCGCCAGAGGCCCTGAACACATCAATCACTAAATCTTTTTCATCAATATGAATGTCGACTTCTTCGGCTTCGGGTAATACGGCGACGGTTGCGGCAGAGGTGTGAATACGCCCACCCGACTCTGTTTCAGGAACACGCTGAACACGGTGAACACCAGATTCAAACTTGAGCCTTGCATAAACCCCTTTTCCCGTGATTGATGCTGAGGCTTCTTTAACGCCGCCAATACCAGTATCAGTGACCCCAAGCATTTCAAACTTCCACCCCATAACGGCGGCATAACGTTGATACATACGAAGTAAGTTTGCAGCAAATAAACCAGCTTCTTCACCACCAGTTCCAGCACGAACTTCTAAAATAACGTTACGTTCATCATTCGCGTCTTTAGGAAGCAACAACACTTTTGCAGCTTGTTCAAGCGCTGGGATTTTTTCTTTAAGCTCAAAGTATTCGTCATTCACCATTGCTTTCATGTCTGGATCCAGGCTTGAATCTTTCAGCATCGCGTCCATATCCACTAAATCACGTTGCGACATCCTTAAAGCCGTAATGGCCTCAACAATGGGTGTCATATCAGAAAATTCTTTTGATAACTTGGCAAACTCTGCTGGGTTCCCCATCGTATGTGTCGCGAGTGTTTCACGCAGTTCATCATAATAGGCAATAAGTTTATCAAGCTTAACTGTAAACGACATAAATTTTAAAACTTTCAAAAGCAATATAGGTATACAACGGGTTGTTTTGTTCGAATAAATTATATTTAAAGATTATATTCGTGACTATTATAAAGGATACCAAATGAAAATTCTATCACAGAAATGACGCGGGTTAAAAACATTTAATAAAAATTACTATAGCTGCACCAGAAATCAAATTTCATGGAACGCATATTAAAATTGCAATAAAATTTAACATTTATTTTTCTTGTTTTGTTGGTTTATTTTTTGCAATAATTCAGACGGACGCATATTAAAAAGGAGTTTATATATGTTTAATTTTCGAACACTTAGTTGTTTGGCTTTAAGTGTTTGCACAGCACAGGCAAACGTTACTTTTGAAGAGATTGATTTTGAAGCAGCAAGGCAGGCTGCAGATAGTGTGTGGACACAACGTATATGAAGACCCTTACGCAGAAACAGATAACGAAATAGACTATAGTCAATATATGTTTGGCCATACATCAAACCGCATCAATAAAACAAGTACTCAAGCTTCATCTAGTGAAGAACAACAAATGAGACATGATGAGGGGAATGCTAGAAAAGCAATGCAACAGGAGGAATGGGAAAGGAGATTTTATAACCTAGAGGTAAGAATGCATGAAGCTGTATTGGCCCGCTTTCCTCGAGGCACCCTGCTTGAAAAATATCACACTCTTTTACAAGAAAAGTCAGTACCTGAAGCAATATTAGAACTGGCGCAGGATCATGGGCATAGCTTTAATGAAATACTTGTCAACTGGGCTCACTATAGTGGATATGACTATGAAGACGTTATTCGCTTTGATTTCTTTAGCACTGCAGATAGTCGCCTTCTTCATTTTTATGTTAATACATGGAATAAACAGATCAGTGCCAAGATTAACGCTCCTAACTCCGACCATCTTGCATTACTAAAAAATATAAAGTCTAGATTTTCTGTCCTTGGGTCTGAGGATGCAGATGATGATGAATGTAGTGCTTTTTATATTAGAAAAAGCATTTTAAATCAGTTTAAAAATTTTCGTCTATACTATGTTGCAAACCTCAATACGGTAATACATTTACCAGAATGTGTGTGTCTTGATAAAATGTTTAATTTGGCAATGCAAATATACAGCTTTGGTCTCTATGACGAAGACTCAGGACTTTTCGCCTTGTTTGGTAAACATAGGTTTTCGGCAATCACTTTATCATGTGGGAAAACAAAAACTGATAAGCAACACTTGTGGATGCATCCCGTTTTTCCATTGCAAGTACGTATTAAGGACTCTGGAGAGTTGACAATTGGAATTATTAAAAAAAATGCTTTATATCTGGGAGGAGTATTAACAGCAGACAATACAAGCGTCAGCAATGAATTTTTAAAAATTAATACAATTCAACAGGCTCTTCCAAGTGGTTTTAAAAATAATAAGCTTAAAAAATATTGGAGAAATGGAGGCGTTAAGCAATCCATAAAAGACAGTCTCATGGCGAAAGCGCATAAAAAAATACGTGTGTCTAATAGGATCTTCAATTTATCAACTGATGAATTAAATACAATCTCTGGTCACTTAGCTTGGTAGAAAATAACATCAATCAACCAATTTTCAATAAGCGCCTCATTCACATGAGGCGTATACATGTCATTCATGCAGAGAATACTGTTTGTTTGCACTTTTTGTTGAGGTTCTCTTTTAAGATTATGAGTAAGAAGTGCCAAGATGTATGTACACCCCTTCTCTGTTAAGACCTCAACTATTGAGGTTAGGGTCTTTCCCGTTAAAACAAAATCATCTACCACGATTGTCCTTTTCCCTAGAACAATTTCACAAGGATCAAGTTCCATTTCTATGGCGTGTGAAAGTCTCTTTTTTTGGAAACAAACCAAAGGTACATCAAGCTGATTTGCAACGGCTTTTGCCCTTTTTACAGCACCTTTGTCTGGAGCAACCACAAAAACATCTTGCATATCAGCACACTCCCCAAAGTGTTGTGTGCTCAAAATTTCATCTAATGGGTAATTTGGGAAAGCATTTGTAAGTAACACACCGTGTGATGTGCACAAATTTTCCAATAGCTGTGGGTCGTGCACGTCTAGCACAGAAATTTGTTTGATGTTTGCCTGCTTCAATGTTGAAACTAAGGCTGAAAGCTCATCGCAGGTATCTGGTTTTGAAAACATTGTAAAGGGAAAATAAGGGCAAATGAGATGTATCTTCTTTTGCTGACTTTCAAGAAATAAGGCTTTAGCTGTTAACACCATTTCTAATGCCGATTGAACATCACCATAATTTGAAGAGTAAACAGGCCAATGGATTAAAAACAAAACATGCGTCTTCAAATGTGTAACCGCTTTCTTTTCTAAAAAATTAAAAAGGTTTGAAGCGGTATGGAGACGCTGCTGCGTTGCTTGTGTAAAGTAAATATTTTTCATTTCGTTTGATATAAAAGCTGTAGTCAACTTTTAGGGTGAGCGATAAAGTGTTGTGAGCCAGTACTCTTTTTGTTGAGGTCCTTTGACCTTTTCCCCCATTTGCAACTGGGCTTCTTCAGCCACTGTAAAGTTAAAAAATGATGTGAGCAAAGGTAAGATATGCTGAGCATCTTGAGACACAACCTGAAGAACTTGCTTTTGCTTTTCTTTTGAAATTGAAAAAAAGGTATGAACACTTGGTTTTTCTATTGAGGAAACAAGCTTTCCCTGAGTCAGCTCTCCGTCTGTACTGAGGCGCGTCTTGAGATGAAGTGTAAAAGGTTGATTGAGAACTTCAAGGTTAGCTTTTGCTCTTATGATTTTACACCTGCCTAAGGCAGGACAGCTTAGAATTATTTCAGTCTTACTTATTTTTAAAGCTTCAGTTTGCTGCGTTACTACAGGCACCTGCACACTATATTTTTGATGCCCAATGATGTGAAAATGCACCAAGGGCATGCAGATTTTATTGTTTGCACTTAAAAGGTAGCTTGCGTTAAGGACACGACAATACGGTAAAGAGTTTTTTGAAAATTCCCAATTTGTTTTTTCAGCCATTATTCCAATTTGGGATAGCACATTTTGCGTAAAAGTGTTCACATAAAAATGCCCCACTGTATATGAAATAAGCATAAACGCAAAAATGGAAAAGGCCTTACTTTTGAATAGATTACTTTTTGTTAGTAAGGGTTGCTTTTGCAGAATATCTTGTGTCCCCTCTTCCAAGCGTTGATTTAAAAGCTGTAAAAATTCTTCGCGGGACAATTGTGGGGGAATAACATCTAACACATTAAAATAAATCGTTCCTGGCTTTTTAATAAAGGATCGTCTCCCCCAAAACTCACCTGTATTGAGGGCAACAGGAACAACAGGCACTTTCAACATGGAATACAACAGACCAATGCCCCCCTTGATATTGGTTGGGGCTTCAGGGTGCTGACGTGTGCCTTCTGGAAAGATTAAAATGGAATTTCCTTCCTTCAAGCAAGCTCTAGAAGAAGTGAGCAGGGCTTTCAAAGAAGCCGCACTATCTGTTCTATCTATAACTATACTGTTGAGTTTTTTTAAATAAAAACCAAATACGGGAATGCTTATCAATTGTTTTTTAAGAACAATTACAAAATGATCATCTAGTTGTGCGCAAAAAAAAGTTTCATACGCAGACTGGTGCTTCAAGGCCAAAATGCATGGCCCTTTGGAAACGGCTTGTTTTAGCTTGTCGTGGTTTAAAATTTTGGTTTCAAGACCAATGACCGTTTTAGCTAAGTAAGTAACCCCTTTGGACCATGTTTTAAACAATAAAAAACAAAACTTCCTTGGGAAAATAATCATTGGTATACAAAACAATAGCAGGTAGATACTTGTCAGCACATAAAATAAAATATCAAACAAGATGGAACGAAGAAAAACCATAGTTGTAATCCTCATGGTATAGATTAGGAATCAAGCTTTTGGATAAGAGCATCAAGCTGATCGTAACTATTAAAATAAATAGTAATGGCACCACCTGAAATACCTGCTGTCACTTTAACTCGCATCCCCAAAAGTTCTTGAAGTTTTTGCGTAATCAGGACCACATCTTCATTTTCCACTCGTTTTGCATTGGGATTTTTTTCACGATGACGGATCATTTCAGTCTGGCGAACATTAAGCCCTTCACGCATAATCTGATCTGCAATATCTTCTGCCTGCGGGTTATTAACGAGGTTTCTTGCATGGCCAGGTGAAATCCTTTTTTCTCGCACCAATTCCTTAACGCGACCCGGAAGTTGGGTCAAGCGAATTTGATTGGCAACATAGCTTCTACTCTTACTAACGGCTTTTGCAACTTCTTCTTGTGTTTTTCCATGCTCTTGAACCAACCTAAGATAGGCTTCGGCTTCATCCATTGGGTTCAAGTCATCACGCTGGAGGTTTTCAACCAAACCTATTTCAAGGGCTTCTGTATCTGTGCAATCAATCACAATGGCCGGAATTTTTGTTAAACCAGCTTTAATTGAGGCTCTATAACGACGCTCACCTGCGATAATTTCATATAACTCATCATTGAGTTTTCGCACAACAATCGGCTGAAGCACTCCATTCTTACTAATTGAATCAACCAAATCGTTTAACTTTTCATCATCAAACAATTGTCGTGGCTGCTGTTTTCCAGGAACCACCATATCAACACTTAAAGCACGATCTTCGCTAAATTGGCCTTTACTAATTGCATGTGCCGTATCGGCTATATCCCCCAATAAGGCAGCTAATCCTTTACCCGTTGAGTACTGTGTAGACATTTTTCTTCTCTGTTTTTTCTAATATTTCTTTTGCTAATGACATATAGGCTTTTGAACCCAAACAATTAACATCATAAACCAAAACTGGCTTTCCATGTGATGGGGCTTCTGAAACCCTCACGTTTCTTGGTATAACTGTTGTAAACACTTTATTTTTAAGGTGATCACGCACATCTTGCGCAACCTGCACACAAAGTGAACTTCTTTTATCAAACATCGTTAACACAATTCCCAACAAGGATAAGCCCTTATTGAAGTTTTTTTGAATTTTTTGAATCGAATTCAGCAAATAACTTAAACCTTCAAGCGCATAATATTCACACTGCAGAGGAACAATCACAGACGAAGCGCTGACCATTGCATTCAAGGTTAACAATCCCATCGATGGTGGGCAATCTATAACAACAAAATCGAACTCGTGTTTGGTATTTTCTAGCGCCTTCTTAAGAATAAGATGCCTATCAGGTAAGCCGACAAGCTCAACCTCTGCCCCCACAAGATCAACTGAAGAAGGCACTATCTTGAGTGCCGGTATGAAGGTGTCTATTATAGACTCATCCATTGTCACCCTTTGCGTTAGCAAATCATAACTGGTAGCGTTTAAGTTTTTTTTATTCACCCCTAAACCTGTTGAAGCATTTGCCTGGGGATCCATATCAATTAATAGTATTTTTCTGTCCACAGCCGCAAGCGCTGTTGCAATATTAATGGCGGTTGTTGTTTTTCCAACTCCCCCTTTTTGGTTTGCAATGACAATGACGTGCATACAGTGACATCCTTAAAGATTAAAACTCATTATACTATAGCTCTTTTTATAAAAATGAACAATTATTTTTTAAGTCAAGACAATCCTCAGAATAACCCCCTCCCCAAGCACATCGGCTTCATAGTCAAAACTATGTTTCTTTTGGGCCTCAACAACCTCTGCCCTCCAATTTTTTCCCTTCAAAAACAGTCCTGAAGATCTTTTTGTTTCACATGAAACATTTTTTTGAATATCAATAAGTTTATCCAGGCTTGCAAACGCTTTGGAAATAACAACATCAAAACTTTTCTTAACACAGAACACATCTTCTGCTAGAACTTGGTAATCAACACTCAAAAGTGTTGAAACAGTTTTCAGAAAGGAAGACTTTTTATTATTAATTTCACACAAAGCGATGTTGCAACCTAATACCGCAAGTAAAACACCGGGCAACCCGTTTCCTGACCCCACATCTAAAACACAATTATCAGCGCTGAGGTGATTCTTAAGAGCAACAGCTTCAGCGATAAGTTTTTCTTCATCTAACTTAAGACGTGATAAATTGTGAACCATATTCCATTTTTTAAGCTCACTGAAATAGGTTTCGAAATCTTGTTGTGTTTCACGTGAAACGATATGCATGTTATTTTACCAATGGTTAGTGTTAACGAACACATCATAACAAAGAAACAATATAAAATAAAAGGTTATTTAGAGAAGGCCAGCAGCCTTACGAATCAGCTGTGTAATCTCATGACCTTTTTTATCCGCCAAATCAAGACTCATTGCCCCACTCGGTTTTGGGATAACTGCATAGGCACCTAACCGTTGTGCTTCATGGGCTTGCGGAGACCCCACCTGTGCCACAGACGAAATAATAATTACCCGCGCCTTACTAATCAAACGAAACCTTTTAAAACACTCAAGACCATCCATCTCCGGCATTTCAATATCCAACAAAACAACATCTGGCTCATTCTGCTTAATAACATCTAATGCTTCAATCCCATTTTTTGCTTCGGCAACAACCTGCAAATCACTATCAGAGGTTACAATATCTCTGATGATCGTTCTCATCATAAATGAGTCATCAACCACTACTACTTTTTTTGCCATATAAAAATCTCCACAATCTCTTGTTCCCTAGTGTTGCACACACTTCGTAAAAAAAAACTTAACATCATAAAAAAAACATTGCTGTTTGACCATTTAAAGTAAAAAACATACACTATATATAAGAGTCCAAACTTATTTTGCCGTATGTCCCAAGAAAACGAAAAAGATCCAGATGATAAAACAGAAGAACCCAGTCATAAGCGGTTAGAAGATGCTAGAAAAAAGGGAGATGTTCCCTTTTCAAGAGAATTTATCACATGGGCCTACATGTGCGGAATTACAGCAACATTAGTATGGCTCTTACCGCATTCCATCAAATCTCTAGCAGTGGCACTTCGCCACCCTATTGAATCTGCTCACACGATTGAACTTTCAGGGGGAAATGTCACAGGACTTTGGGTTTCCATGTACTCGTCCTTCTTCCAATCTGTAGGAACACCTATGTTTGTTCTAGCCGCACTCCTTATCTCT
>CAYZJC010000003.1:27976-81421 GCA_964478775.1 uncultured Verrucomicrobiales bacterium
CTAAAGGCCCTCATGTAAGAGTAAAAACACTACCATTCAAATCAGAAATAACATTAGTTTTAACAAACTGGCACCCAAAATGAACAGACTCTCCATTAAAAAAGGCATGGAAAAAATCTTTTCAAAGCAAGCACTTGTAGAATTTATTAAAACTCTCGTCAAAAGCATTGTGTTGGTATTTGTGGTGGCTCTCCTTTTTAAAAACAACACTAAAGAGATCAAAACATGGACAAGCCTTACAATTTCCAGAACACTTAGCATCACAGAAGGTCTTATTCTTAAAATTTTTATTCTGCTTATAATCTTGTTTTTTGTCATAAGCGCCGGAGACTATCTCTATCAATATTTTCAATTCATGAAGAAGATGAAAATGACAAAGCAGGAGGTAAAAGATGAACATAAAGAAACAGAAGGAGATCCTGAAATCAAGCAGAGGATTCGAAGATTAAGACAAGAAAGAGCCAATAATAAAATGATGGCAAATCTCCCCAATGCGACTGTTGTTATTACAAACCCCACTCACTTCTCAGTCGCACTGCAGTTTAATGAAGAAACACTGGACGCACCACGTGTCATTGCAAAAGGACAAGACCATATGGCGCTCCTCATTCGAAAAATCGCAAAATCCCATGATATACCCATTATTGAAAACCCTCCTATCGCGAGAGATTTATTTGCAAGAGTAGACATCAACCAAGAAATCCCTGAAGATAGCTATAAAGCTGTTGCAGAAATCATCCGCTTTGTTCTAAAACTTAAAAATCAACCTTTTTAAGTTTTGAGTTCCCCACCATACAGTGTACACCACCACACTCACAATCAAAAGCGTGGTGCCATACAATACAGAAACCGTAACTACTTCTTCATTTGACACACCAAAGACAGCCATCATAGAAATAAAAGCATACTCACGTATCCCCCAGCCCGCAAAAGAAATAGGCAAGAAAGTTAGAACACACACAACAGGCATTAAAAACAATATAGCCGCTAGCGAAACATTCATTTGCAAATCATGGCAGAAAATTGCAATAGGCAAAAACAAAAGAATTGTTGCCACAGTGGATGCAAGCCAAAAATAAAAAGAAGGTATGAAAAGTGTTGTTTTAAGTAACACAACTATATGGTAGATAAGTGATTCCTTCACATTCCCTCTCGTTACCCACCACAATAAAACACACATGAAAAAGGCGCAAAAGATATAACCAACACAAGACCACATCCACCAAGGGTCAACAGCAATAAAAGGCCATATAACAAACAAAGAAGCAGCAGCAAGCAGCCCCATTACAAACAGTCCAAACACTCTATCCACAAGTACAGCTGCTGTAGCTTTAATGGCACTTAGTCCTCGTGTAGAGAGTGCATACACTTTATAAACATCGCCGCCAACGGAAGACGGCAATACTTGACTAAAAAAATTTCCCCGAACAGACAAATCAAAAACTGTCTTAAAGGGAATATCTACCACTTGAAGAACAATTTTATACCAGCGATAAACGAACAACACATAACATAAACACACGCAAAAGCAAGACAGAGCAAAAGCACCAAGGCTTACTTTTGCTAAAACAAATTGCATATTCCTAACATCAATTGTTTTAAATAAAAAAAACAATACAAGAACACTAAATATAATCTTCAACACAAAAGGTAAAATTGTTTTAATTGGAAAGGATCTCACTTAAAACACCCCAGTGCCAGTAATAACAAACCAAAGGCTATCCTATAAATTGCAAATGGGGCCAATGTATAATTCACCATTAATCGCCATGCTAAAGGCAAAAGCAACACATTAATAAAAAAAGTAGCTACTATTGCAGGCCATACATACACAACATCCCCCAATGTATTTTCCTGCCACATTTGCCAAAAAGAAAGCGCGCAGGCCCCCAACAAAACAGGTATAGCCATCACAAAGGAAAATCGAACGGCCTCACCTCTATTCACACCAGCCATTCTCGCAGCCGTCAAACAACTTCCTAACCGACTTGCACCAGGAATAAAGGCCATGACCTGTCCAAGACCCATCAACAACATACCCCTATTGCTTAAAAAACTATTTCCACCAAACCGATCAGCCGCCCACATAATTGCCCCAAAGAAAATAAAAACGTAGCCATATCGCGTTAATGATATATCTATCACCACATATTTTTTAACGAAGTAACCAACAAGAATTGACGGCACTGTGACGAGCACAAGCATCATCGCAATCCTAAAACCTGGGTTGTCTCCTTGCAAAACAGCTGTTGGTTTTTTAATTGCTTGCCATGTGCCCATCATGCACAAAACCATTGTTTTCCAAAAGCATAAAATATAAGCCAATAATGTTCCAAGGTGTAAGGCTACATCAATATTTTTTCCCATTTCAGGGTAATTAAACCAAGCAGATAAAATATGGATATGCGCACTAGAACTTATAGGTAATAATTCCCCCACCCCTTGTAGAATTGACAAAAAGAATAAGTACATCATTTTCTATTCACCTTTACTATAAAATTTTCATAAATATCAACCAGACACGCAAGGTCACTTAAGCGAACATGCTCATCTCTTTTATGGGCTTGGGCACTCATTAAACCAAACTCTATCACTGGGCCCAACTCTTTTACAAAGCGTCCATCTGACGTTCCCCCAGTTGTGCTTAAAAGAGCATGCCGCCCTGTGTGCTTGAAAACAACATCCAGCAAGGTATCAACAAACAGATTGGGCTCACACACAAAAGGCTCTGCCCCAAAAGTGAACGAAAATGTGTATTTAATCTTTTTTTTCTCACACAAGGGGGAAACAATATTTTGAAGGTCATCACTTAAAGTTTGAAAGGAATGCTGCGGGGAAAACCTGATATTTCCTTTCGCTGTAATGTGTGAAGGTATTACGTTTCCAACACCATTTTCAACATCAACGGAAATGATTTCAAGGTGACTTGCATCAAAAGCAAAACCACCACTTACCTTTTCTTCATGACAACCGTCATCCCACTTCTCAGCTAAAAGCGCATTTAACACTGTCAACATACACGGTATAGGGTTGTTAGCCTCTTTGGGGTAAGCAACATGCCCTCCAACACCTTCAAGGGTTAAAGAAAAACTCAAACTCCCTCGCCTTCCAACTTTGATCATTTCGCCCAAAGCAAAAGGGTTACTCGGCTCACCCACCAAGAACAAAGAAAACCTTTCACCTCTTTGCTTTAGCCAATCAACCATGCGGCGAATCCCGTGTTCTGCCGGGCCCTCTTCATCTGACGTTAACAACACACTCAAAGTGATAGGAACAGCAGGTCTGTCCCCCTCATTCTTTATAAATCTCTCTAGTGCACATATATATGCCGCTATGGCCCCTTTCATATCAACAGCGCCTCTACCATACAAAACACCATCTTCTACGGTGGCTGAAAACGGGTCGTGCTTCCAGTGTTCTCTATCAGCAGCAGGCACAACGTCCACATGCCCAACAAAGCAAATGTGTATGGAATCCTCACCTGAGGGCACACAAGACCATTTAGCATAAAAATTAGTCACATCATGGAAAGGAACGCACTCACACGAAAACCCCAAAGGCTCTAACCAAGAGGTAATTAAATCAAAGCAGCCCTCTTGTCTTGGGGTTACACTTTCAAGGCGCATTAACTTCCGCGCTTTTTCAACCACATCAGGCATCATATTCTTTGTCTTTTCTTTTTACAAATACCCTTATTTTACACGCGAAGCAAGTCATTGATTGACGTTTTAGCTTTTGTTTTCTCGTCTACCGTTTTAACAATAACAGCGCAGGCAAGTTGAGGCCTCGCCACTGCTAACTCGCCCCCCTCACCTACGCGCGCAGGAATAGCCGGCATCACCCCCGGGACAACCACACTATAAGCTGGCACACGGCCATAAACAACTTCACCAGTGCTTCTGTTTACAATCTTTGTAGAAGCTCCTATAAAGACCCCCATCGCAATGACACTTCCCTTTTCAACAATCACACCTTCAGCAATTTCAGATCTTGCCCCAATAAAACAATCATCTTCAATAATCACAGGGGTACTTTGCAGGGGCTCTAGCACGCCGCCAATACCAACTCCACCAGAAATGTGGCACCTCTTTCCAATTTGCGCGCATGACCCTACTGATGCCCAGGAATACACCATGGTTCCAGCACCAATAGAGGCCCCCACATTCACAAAAGAAGGCATCAAGACAACATTTTCGCCAACAAAAGCCCCTCTCCGCACAATCGAACCAGGAACAGCTCTTATCTTAGCAGCAAAAAAATCTTCGCACTCAAAACTCTCAAACTTCAAAGGCACTTTATCGTACCACACAAAAGGCTCCCCTTCCCCACTTGCTTTATTTTTCCCAAGCAAGAAAGACAGCAAAATAGCTTTTTTAAGCCACACATTCACAGTCCAGACTCCAGATTTTTTTTCTGCAACTTTAAGCAACCCCTTATCCAAATCATCTAAGACCCTCTCAACCAAACTTAGCAAATGTCCCCTATCACTGTCAGGCATTTCCATTAACTGTTCTTTTTTATCAAATGCTTCGTTAATGGTTTGTGCGATATGGTTAACCAACGCGTCATTTGCATAAGTCCTTTTTGTCATTACAAAACTTCCTATCTTTTTATAAAAAAACCCCAAGGCATTGTACCGTGGGGCTAAAAAATAAACAAGGCCTGCAATTCACTGCAAAGCCTTTATTAACTTCTTTGATTTAATTACTAAACTCTTCCTGATCCATCTCATCATCTTTGATCAGAACATCTTGCCCACTCTCAAGGCCATTATGGTGATCAAACAAAATAATTGATCCCTGCGGCATAATTGTTGATATAGCATGTTTGTACACGAGTTGCGAATGTCCTTCTCTGCGAAGCAGCATTGTAGATTGATCAAACCAAGTAACCACACCTTGCAACTTTACGCCATTAATCAAAAACACAGTCAACGGAGTTTTATTTTTACGCACATGATTTAAAAAAACATCCTGAACGTTAACGGGCTTCTCTCCGGCCATACTCATTTTTCCTTTTTATATTTACTAAAATTTGATGATAATAACCATCTTTTCAATCTGCAAGCAAAAAATGCAAATCCACCCCTTTTTAATCCCCGCTCAACTATTGAAAAATAAAATTTCCAGGGAAAAAAACAATATAAATTTCATGTTTTTTAACTAGAGCTTAATCATCTGTAAGTAAACTACAGACAAAACCTAAAGCTTATCAATTGATTATGTCACACCATCCTGTTTTAAAAAAGCAACTTTTAAAAATAACGAATGCACTTCACCAAGGGGAAATGTTTTCTCTTGATGAATTACTTTATCAGATTTCAAAAACATACAATGAAAATGACAATGAGTATAAAAAAATAAAAATAGAATTGTCTGAGCTTAAAAAATTATCAAAAACGAGTGAACTTTTATCGCAAGCAAAAACAATCACCGAACTTCAAGAAAATGAAAAAAAATATAGGTCTTTGTATGAAATTTCTTCTGATGCGGTTTTGATTATTGAAAATGAAAAAATTATAGACGGAAATCTTGCTGCACTTGATATGTTTGGCTACGAATCGATTGAAGCCCTCAAACAAGTTTCCTTGGAAGAATTGTGGCCGCGTGTAGATAAACACCAACAAGCGAATTCTCTGTACTCAGCTGTGTCAGACAAAAAAAGTAAGAAGGGCAGGGCATCTCAGCCCCTGTATCACTTTGAATGGGTTCACAAACGTCTCAATGGCGAACTTTTTCCTGCTGAAGTTATCTTATATAGCTTTGAAGTTTCGGGGCGTTATTTTATTCAAGCCGTGATTCGAGACATTACCCTTCAAAAGAAAATTGAAGAAAATTTGATTTTTGCAAAGGAAGCGGCTGAAAGTGAAAACAGAGCCAAGACAGATTTCCTTGCCAACATGAGCCATGAAATCAGAACCCCCACCAATGCCATTATTGGGTTTTGTGACTTGCTCCTTTCCACCAAACTTGACACGTCTCAGCAAAACATGATCACCCATCTGGGAGATGCTGCCAAGCTTTTGCTCACCATCATCAATGACATCTTGGTGTTTTCTTCATTAGAAGAGGGGGCGTTGGTTCTCAACAACGCCTCACTAAATCTCAATCATTTTTTTTCGTCCATCAACAGGATGGTGGAACCCTTGCTTTGCAAAAAAAGTCTTATTTTTCAAAATGACTTACCTCAAAACACTTACTGGGTTGCAGCTGATGAAGACCGTCTCAAACAAGTTGTTATTAATCTTGTAAGCAACGCTATTAAGTTTACAGAGTTTGGTTCTATTCAAGTGAAACTTGTGTGTTTACATGAAACCAGGACAAAAGCAAAGTTTCGCTGTGAAATTATCGACACAGGTGTTGGTATCTCTCCTGTGGTTCAAAAAAGAAAGTTACACCGTTTTCAACAAGGAGATATTTCTCTTACAAAAAAGCATCAAGGTACAGGTTTGGGGCTTTCTATTTGTAAAAACCTCATAGAACTCATGGGGGGGGAAATAGGGGTGATAAGTGCAATAGGGGAGGGGTCAACCTTTTGGTTTGAAGTTGAATTTGCAAAAACAAAACCAAGCATCCCTAACCAAGACGAAAAGTCTTCTGGTGAAAGATCAACTGCTCTCGTGGATATTATCACCCCTCCAGACCTCAGTGGTGTTAATATTTTATTGGTTGAAGATAACATAATTAATCAAACAGTGGCACTTGGCATGCTTGCTAAAACAAAGGCGACAGTGACTTGCGTTGAAAATGGAAAGCTGGCTGTGGACACATTAAGGAAGCAAGACATCGATTTAGTCTTGATGGATATCCACATGCCCATTATGGACGGCTACACAGCCACACAAAACATCAGATCGCTTAATGACGTTAATAAAAGCAAAACACCTATCATTGCGTTAACAGCGAACGTCATGCAGCATGAAATTGAAATGTGTAAAACATCGGGGATGAATGACTACTTGGCAAAACCCATCATGATGAACAAACTCTTTCACCTTTTAGAACAATTTTCAAAAACCAAGCTAGACATTTAAAAAACCAAGCTTAAAATTCTTATAATAATATATATATATAATAAGGTTGTTTTAGTTGTTGTGCTGTGGATAATGGGGATAACTTTTTTATCCACAGAGTTATCCACAGGAAAGATGTGTTAAAATGCGGAAGTTAAGAGGGGGGGATTTTGAACTGTTTTAATGTGAGACCTCAGTAAATGCAAGGCTTTCAAAAGATTTCTAACAGGTTGTTTTAATCAAAAAAGCCTTGATTAAAAAGGCTTTGGAAAAAGTTATCCCCAATAACCCGAACAGGTCTTGAAGGTTGTGGATAACTAGCGACTTATCCACAAGGTGTTTTTTTATCCACAACAAAGGGAGGGTTATCAGAAACTTATCCACAGACTTATCCACAAACTTTTTTGCCTGAAAGACATAGGGGAGGGAGTCTCTTATATATTCTCCCAGAGCGTCTTCATGTGTTCAAGCTTTTCTTTTTCAGCAGTCGCTTTTTGTTCAATCTCCTGTGCAAATTGTGCAAAGCGACTACTGCTTCTCAGGCAGTTTAGGAAATGGTCGATTTGTTCGGTGCGCATCTCTTGTGTGTCGATAGGGTTTCCAATAGTGTTTGCTGCATACTTACAAGGTGCCAGTTTGAGCATCAACAGATGGTCCCTAAACAAAAAGGGATATTGAAAAACAATGGTGCTACCTTCTTCTATGAGCAAATCATCATCATCAGTTATTAATAATTCAGAATAAATAGCAGCGCTTTTTTTGTTTCTCAGTTCATGTGGAGCGTTGTAATTACCAGTGTCTGGTACTAGTGGGTAATCTCGCATGATGGGGGCTAATGCGTCAGGATTTATAATTTTATAGTGATTATAGCGCTGCACCACTCTTGCATCATCAAATTCGAAAACAAAGTTTTGAACTGTTTCCACATAATTAATTACAGGTGGACGTGTGAGAAATAGCACATTGATAGCGTGTTCATCTTCAGCTGCCAACGCATGAGATGCAAGTGAAAATGTCGCAATACTTAATATTGATAATGTTCTTTTCATAAAAACCCTCCTTTTATTTTTTTAATAATTAAAAATACAACTAAATAAAACAGGTGTCAATAGTTCTTTTGTTTTTAATTATAAAGACTTGCGAATTAAGGTCGTTAATTGACCACTGGTTACCTGTCGCGTTTTCTGATAAAACTATAGCGAAGATACTTTAACGTAAATATTCCTAATGCTTAAACCCAAACACATCCTGCCCGCGCTATATCAAAATCATGTAGAAGCTTTTTTAGAAATGATGGCGGCGCAGTTTCGTGCGAGCATCAATACGCTTGAAGCCTATAGGCGAGACCTTACAGATTTTTTATGTGCTGTTCACCCACTCGAAATGACTTGCATTACCCATCAAGAGGTGAGTGATTACCTAACAGCGTTGCATGATAGACACTACACAGCCGCAACGGTTGCAAGGCGTTTGTCTTCTTTGCAGCGCTTTTTTTTGTTCTTGAAAGAAGAGGGCGTCATTGTGCAAAACCCACTGGTTCGTATACAGCGGCCTAAAAGCAGGAAGGCGTTGCCTTCTGTGATGACGCAAGAAGAGGTGTCTCGCTTAATAGATTCTATTACAGCAGATATCACCCCCCACTCTATTCGTTTGACAGTTTTTTTAGAAATGCTCTACAGTACTGGGCTGCGTGTCACTGAACTTATTTCTTTACCGCTTCGCTCTTTACTCTTTGACCCAAAGACCAAAAGCTTATCTGATACATTGATGGTGATAGGGAAGGGACGCAAAGAAAGAGTCGTGCATTTAAATGAGCCCACGCAACAAGCCCTATTAATTTATTTATCTGTAAGGCATGAATTTTTGCGTGTATCTGGCACAAAGGGTGATAAGTGGTTATTTCCTTCAAGAAGTAAAGAAGGGCACCTCACGCGTCAACGCTTAGGTCAATTGTTAAAAGAACAAGCCCATGTGGCACAAATTAACCCAGAACTGGTTCACCCACATGCATTAAGGCATGCATTTGCAACACATTTGCTGCATAATGGCGCTGATTTGTTGGTGATACAAAAGTTAATGGGTCATGAAGACATTGCCTCAACACAAATCTACACACACATTACGGCTAATCAATTAGCAGAAATTTTAAACACACATCACCCTTTGTGTAGGGAAAATAATTATATAGAAAACCCAATTTAATTTTCTTTTTGTCGCGTTCTTTTCTTCTTCTCTTTTTTGTGAGTTTTTTTTGGTTTTGCGGCACCAAGTCTTGTATTAAATAATTCAAAGTCGTCAGCACGCAGCAGATCAATTTTATTTTTTTGCACCCAAGAGATGAGCCCTTGAATCTGTGATAGGTTTTCTTGTGTGATATGAATCCCCATGATAAGAGCGGGGGTTTGATCTAGCCGAGTCTTGCAAATTTTAATTTTTTGGTTGGTGTCGAAATCATCGGTGTCGGGTAAAATTGTACATTGAATCATTTCGACATCACCTCTTTTTGTAAGAGGTTTAATCAACTTTGTTAAATGATTATTGATTTGTGGAGGCAATATAACATTTAATTTATTTTCTTCAATTATTGACTTTAAATTAGGCCATACTGTTTGGTCTAAATCAATGCTTTGGGGAAGGTAAATGGTTTTAACTTTAAGGGTGTTGATTATTTTTGTAAGACTAGCAGCACTTTGTAAGTGACTATTGAGAGTGCCGTTTACATTTTGTCTGCCTGGTGTTCGTGTGCGGGTAGGAATCAATAACCCTAAAGGATGATGACGCTTTTTGAGTTTTTGAATTAAGTCATCAGGCAAGAGAGAATAGGCATTTAAAAAAACACCAATGCGTTCGGGGAGAGATTCAATCGTTTGCTTGGGGTCCAACACACCCTCAATGCCACTAACCCATATCGTCATGGCTGGGGTGCGCTTCATTTTTGCATTGGAATATTCTCTAGACTGAGCAAGGCGTCGTAGTTCAACATCATCAAGCTTAGGTGCTAAAAATTTAGATTCATCTACCACGGCGTCGTTGGTTTTTTCATGTGCGTTTTGTTGTGAGGCCTGTTGGGAGGAGTCTGGGTTTTCAAGTGTGGGTGTGTCAGGAACCACTTCCGGAATGATTTGGGTGTTTGCAGGAGGAGGGGGAGATGGATCAGGGATATTGGCTTGTGTGCGATCAAGAAGCGGTTCTGGGATCATATCCATCCGCATAGAAGGGTCATTCATTTGTTGTGGGTTGACAGAAGGCCCTTGTTTTTTAAAAATGGACTTAACTTTTTGCCAAATAGAAATGGGGGCTGTGGCGTCTTTTGGGATATCTATTTGCGAAGAAGGTAGGCTTTGTGTCGCTGCTGTTGCGCCACAAGGTGTTGTTACCATCGAGGTTTGTAGTAAAAGCGTAAGGCAGACAAGTGCCAGATTTTTCATATAAAAAGTGTTCATCTGCGCTCTCCTGCTGCCAAATTTGCGTCATCTACATTAAACTTCCCGCCGGCAAATGACGCTGCGTCGTTTCATGTAGGGTATGTGAAAAAGCTTTTGTGCCTTCTTCTTGTGTCCATTCAATGGTGCCAAATTCCCCGCAATGACGACACACGGGGTTAAATTGTTGTACGACCGTCGAACACGTTTGACACGCCCACACGGGACGTAGTGCCATAGTCATACGAGAGACCCACACCTGCGCGCGTTCCAGGTCATCTGGGTATTCAGCTTGTTCAATAATAGCCATGAGTTCACACACCATTGTATCGGCATTTTCACCAAGAACTGGGGTTAAATGATAGCGACCTTGACCCCAGAGTTTTGCATCCACAGCAGCTTTCGCCATGAGATAGCACGATTCCGGATGCAGCGGATGTGACGCACACAGCTTTGCCATGCGTTTGTAAATTTCTAAAACAGGCGTTTGTGCGCCAAGTAAGTGAACAAGGCATTCACCAAGGGCACGGTGCGGCGCCTTCTTGTATGTTTTGTAAAGCACACGAAAGGCCCGGATGGTACCTACAAATTCGTGGGTTAAGCGTGCCAATTCACTTGCCACAATTGGGTTTTTAGGCAATAAATCGTGCACCAGCTTTAACAGTCTTATTTTTTGTTCAACGTCAAGATTTTGATTTTGTGGATTGTTATATTTGATCCACAATAAAAGGCCTTGGTGTTGGTCTGCGTCCTGCTTAGACATGTGTAAATAAAAGGGAAGGTCAGGCAACAACTGTGTTGCTGGGTCTGTTTGTGCTTTCATTAAATAAAGCTGGCTTAAGTTTTTTAATACCCAAGGGGAATGCGGGCGAAGTTCATACATTTGAACCAGTAGTGATTCAAGGTGCGCATGGTCAGAGCGTTCCATTGCCAACAAAGCAAGGCCACGCAGGCCTAAAAACCGTACCGCTTGAACTTCTGTCATGCGTGCGAAAACGGTATGCGCTTTCGCATGGTCTTGCCTTAAGTATGCCGCTTGCCCTTGAATCATTAAAGACAAAGGGTGTTTGGGTTCAAGTTTGTGAGCAAGGGCGGCTACAATATCTGCTTCCCCATATTCACCGCTTGCAATGGCTTCAAAACCATCTGCAAGTAAGTCTTCGAATTTTTCTTCCTTTTTTCGTTTAATGTATTGGCGTGATTTGCCTGGCAAAGATGTGACCCACATATAAATATTATGCAGCAAAAGCGCAATGGCCAGAACCAAAAACACAATAGCAAAAAAAAGCGCGATAGGGAGTGCTTGTGTTTTATAGCCCAGCCATTCAAAAGTAAAGTGGCCAGGAAAGAGGGTTAGCAAAACCGCCAACCCAGATATGACAGCAAGTGTTGTTAAAAAGCGAACGCCTCTCAGCCTTTTCATTATGCCCCATTCATTGTTGTATGCGCACCCATTGTTTGCATAAAGTGTGCCAAAGTTTCTTGTGCTTCTAGTGCGCGATCAGCATCAGCAAGCCAGTTGGAGACAGCCTCAGCAACGATAGGTTTCGCTTGTCTAATGGTTGTAATAGCATCTTTCAGTTGATGACTGTTTATCATGCCTATGGCTTGCTCTAGTATAGATACAACATACTCTTGATCAGCTTTGTTGTCAATTTTAACACTGTTTTGAGAGGATGGTTTTAAAGTTAACATTTGGGTGATTGTGTTGATAATCTTTTGCCAGATTCCCACATTTTCAGGTGAACCACCAAACATCAAGCGC
The DNA here is from genome assembly GCA_964478775.1 of uncultured Verrucomicrobiales bacterium. GTDB lineage: Bacteria > Pseudomonadota > Alphaproteobacteria > Paracaedibacterales > CAIOTO01 > PNMQ01. The sequence continues at coordinate 40,176 of CAYZJC010000003.1, forward strand.
CCTTTGATTAAAACTAAATCTTTAGAAAGGGTTTCATTTCCTTTTGCAGGTGCATTTGCAAATTTAGAAAGTGTACTTAAAAGGGGTTGAACAGTCGGATTGTCACTGGTCATTTTTTTTACATGTTCTAAGGGGCCTTCAAAAGCTTGGCCTTTTATGATAGCTTCCTTAATGGTTTCAATCGCTTCAGGTAAACTACCTGTAAAGGGAAGGTTTGTTGGTGTTTTTTCAACTGCTGCTGAACCACTAGAAGCAAGCAGGCCAATTTTATTTTTTAAAGCATTAAGGTCTTGGGCGATAGCTTTAATCGCTTGCCCATTTTGAGAAGAGGTGCTGTCAAGGCTGTGGGTAAGTTTTTGTTGTGATTGGGTGACTGCCTTGAGTTGTGTGTCAAGCTTTGAAACTGTTGCCTGTAGTTTTGCAATTTCTTTTGTTGAAGGGGCAATTAAACCTTCAAATGTCTGTGGAAAAAGGGCAAGCAGTGTAATTGAAAAAGCGGTTGTCAAAGTCATTCGGGTAAATAAACGAAGGTTTTTGTGTTCAGAATGAATGTATCGATCAAAGGCATGCCAAAAGAAAAGGCCAACCCATTTCAGCATTTTTTTAAACGTCATATTTTTCTTTAAGGCATGCTCAACAAAGGTGTCTTGGTCATCATCTAACATAGTAGATTCATTAATGGGGCGATGCAACGGGGGTGTGGCGTTGTCTTTATTTTGTGTCATATGGACATCTGCATGAGAAAAATGTGGCGATTGTGTTTGCTGATTTTTCACGGTGTCTGTTTGAGCAGCAGCAGGTGCGGACATGACGCCTTCCTTAGCTTTATCCTTCGCTAAAGGTCTGTCATCTTGCATACCTTTTTCAGGCTTTGTTTCATTTGTTTTGTTTGTTTTTTTCCCACTCTTGAGTGGCTTTGTTACATTTTCACGTTCCATTAGTCTCACCTGTCACTATTAATTCAGACGAGCACTTTGATTTGTCTGATTAATGTTTATCCTCACTAAACAGTCTAAACAAGACCTTATCAAAACACAATATCTAGCAAGAAGGAAAAGGGGGGTGCCCCCCTACTTTGGTATTAAGATGCAAAAATTTCTTGTAGGTATTTGGGTTTATCCATCCAGTTTTCTTCAACCTTTACAAACAAAAACAAGTGGACTTTTTGTTGTAAAAAGTATTGCATTTGCCCACGTGCGCGTATGTTAATAGATTTTATGCGACTTCCCTGTTTACCAACCACAATGGCTTTTTGGGTTTGCTTTGCAACGACAATGGTTTGGTGAATTTTAACTGAGCCGTCTTTGAGGATTTCATAAGAGTCGGTTTCAACAAAAATTTCATAAGGCAGTTCGTTGTCTAGCTGTAAATAAACTTGTTCACGGGTAAGTTCAGAAGCCCATCTCTTCTTTGGTGCATCAGACACTTGGTCAACATCAAACAACCATGGCCCTTGGGGTAGATAGCTTTTGATTTTCTCAAGCATATCTTTCACCCCAACCCCATTAAGGGCAGAGATCATAAAAAAATGCTGCGCACGATTGAGTTCATTAAAAGGCTGTGCAATTTCAAGTAATTTTTCTTTGGCAATTGCATCTACCTTATTAAAGGCAATCAGCAAGGGAAGATGCGCTGGAACTTTGGCAATTAACTCTAGGTCTTCTTGCGTGTTTTTCCGTGTAACATCTACAATATATAAAACAACATCTGCGTCCTTGGGAGCCTGCCAAGCGTCTTTCACAATTGCAGACTCTAATGGGCGCTTTGGTGTAAATAACCCGGGTGTATCTACCAATATAAGCTGTGCGTTATCCAGCATTTGAATACCTAAAACACGCCTTCTTGTGGTCTGCACTTTTGGTGAAACGATAGAAACTTTATGACCCGTTATGGCATTCACTAGTGTTGATTTACCTGCATTAGGTTGCCCTAAAACGGCGACAAAACCACAATGCATGTTGCTGCCTACCTGGTTATTTTGAGGTGTTTGATGTTCTATCGTCATTATGCAGTTTCGCTTGAGTGTGAGGCCGGTTGGGAAATAGGTGCGCTATCATCTGCGCTCGTTGTGCGAGTTCGCCTAAAATAGGGACGTGCTCTTCTGTTGGTTTGCTTTGGCTCACCCTCTGCTGCAAGGCCATTTGCTGAGGGGGCGTCTTGAACGGTTTCATGTTCGTTGGTGTTTGAAGATTCCATTGCGTCGTCTTGTTCAACGGTTACGTGCTTTTGATGTTGTTGTTGACGCTGGGGTTGTTGCTTCATGCGTTCATTACGTTCAAGGTCACGCTGTTGTTGACGCTGGGCTTGCTGCTGCTGTTGTTCATTGTCATGGCGAATTCTTTCATTCAATTGGCGCAGATAATGTTCTGCGTATTGGAAATGTATTTCTGCATCCACTCTGTCCCCAGAACGCAAAGATTCCCTCGCCATATTTGAATACTTGTCAAGCTGTTGCTGGTAATGGTTTCTAGGTTTTAACCGTAGTTCTTGACGGTCATCGGCCACAGCTGTGAAAGATCCATTTTGCTGAGGCTTATTAGTATTGGTTCGCATAGCATTCGAACGCGGACGAGTGCGTTTAATCATACGTTTCCTTATCGGTTAGTTAAAATATTTTTCATAATCTATTATTACGTTGCGTTATAAACAAATGGTTAAATAATCGCAAAATCAAAGTACATTAATAAAGGGATTTTGTCATTTGTGACAAATCATATTACCCTATTCACATTCGATTCATAATGTACTATCCTTATTTAACTTACTTTAGTTGTGTTTGACAACATTTATTTTTCAATGAGGTGCGTTTTTTATGTCCAAAGTTGCCGTTGTGCTTTTAAATCTTGGTGGACCCTCTGACTTAAAATCTGTAAAACCCTTTTTATTTAACTTATTTAATGACCCTGCGATCATTCGTTTGCCGAAGTGGCCACGGTATTTATTGGCATGGCTTATATCAACCTTGCGCCACAAAAAGGCAATGGGTATTTATGAACGCCTTGGGGGGAAATCTCCCTTATTAGAAAATACACTTGCACAAAGTAGCGCGTTAGATTTTGAATTGCAAGAGCATGGCATTTACGGTAAAACCTTTGTGTGCATGCGCTATTGGCACCCCATGGCCCCAGAGGTTGTGGCAGACATTATGAAACAAAGATTTTCTGATATTGTGTTGTTGCCTTTGTACCCGCAATATTCAACCACCACCACACAGTCTTCTATTGATGACTTTAAAGCCCACTTTGAAGCCTACGGCGGGTATGACATTGAAAGGCCAAAGATTCACGAAATTGGCTGCTACCCAGTTGATGATTTATTTATTGACGCGATGTGTGATGTCATCAAACCTTGTGTTGAGGAAAGCTTAACTTATGGAAGGCCTTATATTTTATTTTCAGCCCATGGTTTGCCAGAATCTGTCATTGCAGATGGTGACCCATATCAATATCAAGTAGAAGCGGCCTCAAATCGTATTATGAATTGGCTGTCGGTGACCTTTGAAGATGCTGTTGATGCACATATTTGTTACCAAAGTCGTGTTGGCCCTAAGAAGTGGATTGGGCCTTCAACAGATGAAATGATTATAAAAGCAGCACAAGAAAGGCGCCCGCTGATTGTTGTGCCAATCTCTTTTGTGTCAGACCATAGTGAAACCTTAGTAGAACTTGATATGGACTATGCTGAACTTGCGATGGAAAAAGGCGCTGCACATTATATGCGTGTGCCAAGTCTTGCGACTCATCCTTCTTTTATTGCATGCCTTATAAAACTGGTGAAGCAGTCATTAAATGGTCAAAAGCTACCCATTTGCTGCCAGGAAACATTTAAAATAAATGAGGATAAAAACATTGTTTTGAAGTGTGCTTGTGCACGCATGAATGAAGCGGGAGATTTAAAATGAAAGCACAACAGCGCATTACTTTTGCAACTTCTTCACCTTTTTTAGCCAATGACTCTATATTCAACGAGACAATGATGAATGACATTTATAAAACAGGCCAAGACCTCTTATTGAAAGAAGCTAAAGCATTAACACTGCTTTCTCAGCAGCTAGGGGAAAGTGATGTGTTTAATGAAGCTGTTCGTTTGATTGGGAAAACCAAAGGAAGGCTTATTGTCAGTGGTGTTGGTAAAAGCGGTCACGTTGGGCGTAAGATGGCAGCGACATTTGCCTCAACAGGGCAGCCGGCTTTTTTTGTGCATGCAGCAGAAGCTGGTCATGGTGATTTAGGTATGATTACCCCTGAAGATACATTGCTGTTAATTTCTTATTCAGGTAAGGCTAAAGAGTTACAAAGTGTGTTAGACTACGCGCATCGCTTTGGTATACCAGTTGTGTCTATTACGGGACGTGAAGATTCACTTCTTGCGCAGCATTCTACAATTGTATTGCTGTTACCAGATGTGCCAGAAGCATGTCCAATGGGGCTTGCCCCTACGACATCTACTACCATGACAATGGCGTTGGGTGATGCTTTAGCTGTATCATTGTTAACCCTTCGTGGCTTTACCTCATCTGACTTTACAACTTTTCACCCAGGCGGGCACCTTGGTTTTAAATTACAAAGCATCGAAGACTTTATGCACAAACATGAGGGGATGCCAATCTTAAGCCAAAACGCACCTGTTCAAGCAGCTTTGTCGATGATTTCCTCTGGAAAGTTAGGGTGTGTTGGTCTTGTAGATGATAAAGGCACTTTGAGTGGCATACTAACAGACGGAGACGTCAGGCGTTTTACCCAAAAAGTATTGAACAATGAATTTGACACCGCAAGTCAAGCGACCCTTTGTTCAAAAGACATTATGACCCCTAGCCCCGTTACCATTAGTAAAAATTCTTTGCTGGGGGATGCCTTGGCTATCTTTGAAAAAAAATCTATCACCCACTTATTTGTCGTTGATGAAGCAATGATTCCTGTTGGCGTGTTGCATATTCATGACTGTTTGCGTGGCAAAGCGATTTAGTAAACCTATACCATAATGACTACACAAGATGACCAAGATATTTGGAAAGCCTTTACAAAGCAAATAGACCCCTTAGATAAAACAAAGGGGGCAGGTTCTACACGACTAAATGACAAAGTAAATCCGTATCGTGATCAAACTGGACAAAACCATATAGACCAAAAGACGGGACAAGTGAAACTAAAACCTGTAAAGGTTAAGCTTCAAGCCTACCAAGCCGGTGATTATTTTAAAACACGTGAACCTAGTCTGCAGCCAGTGCTAGATTTGCGCACCCAAGACTTTAAATATTTAAAAGTTGAAGCAGCAATTGACCTGCATGGGCTAACGCAAGTAAAAGCACAAGAGGCCTTGCTCGCCTTTTTTGACATTAGCAAAGCTATGGGCAGAAAATATGTTTTAGTCATTACGGGTAAAGGAAAGCCAGATACTGAAAGTGTGCTTCGTATATTTGCGCAGCAATGGTTTAAAGACAATAGCTTGTATGTCGTTGGGTATTGCGTTGCTTTGCCCAAAGATGGCGGCGATGGTGCATTTTATGTGCATGTCAGGCGCGATAGAGGTCAGTAACACGTGATTGCTAACCATACACAATCTTCCCTGTTGAATTTACGCTCTAGGTTGAAAAAAAGCAGCTCTGACCTTATCTCAATTGTTGCTTGTATAAGCCCTATGAAATCAAGTATCATCTAGTGTCATAGAAAAGCAAAATTGTGCATACATTATAGGGTTCCCTTATAAATACTTCGCATGTTTTGTCTTTAATCACATCACATTAACTGCATGGAAAACGAATATGTCCGAACAAAAAAAATTAATCTTTGCTGTCATTGCAAGCTTTACCTTCTTTTTTATCTTTGATACCTTTTTTCCATCGCAAGTAAAAGCACCGGTTCAAACGACCCAGCACGCCCCAGACACTGCAGTCGCAAAATCTGAAGGTGGGTCATCATCTGCTCAGCAAGCCGGCACACTTGACAGAGTGCAAGCCCTTAGTGCTGACCAACGCGTGATCATTCACACCCCCTTGTTAAAAGGGAGTATTAATTTAACGGGTGCCTTATTAGATGATTTAGAATTAGTGGCATACAAAGAAACCTCAGATGAAAAAAGCAGTGCTGTTGTGTTGTTTTCCCCCTTACACACAAAGACACCTTATTTTTCACACATTTCTTATGCCAGTTCTTTAAATGACAATGCGTGTGCGTCTTCACAAACGGTATGGAAAGTGGTTTCTGATAACAAGACCCTTTCTGCTAATGCCCCTGTTGTATTGTCTGCTAAAGTTGGTGCTATCGAATATAAGCGTGAAATTAGTGTTGACGACCAATATCTTTTCACAATAAAAGACACACTTGTGAACACCTCAAAAGAAACAGTTAACTTGTCCCCTAATGCTGTGATTACACGCGTTGGTACACCACAAACAAGTGGTTTCTTTGTGTTGCATGAAGGCGGTGTGGGGGTGTTAAACCACAAACTTGCCGAATTTTCATATGAAGACATGTCTAAAAAAGGCAATATTCAAGAGACATCAGTCAATGGTTGGCATGGCTTTACTGACAAATATTGGTTAAGCGCAATTATTCCAGATGCGAAAGATTCTGTAACGGCGTCTTACCAACATGACCAAAATAATTACTATGCGAAGACGATTGGTTCAAACCGTGTGATAGAAGCTGGGAAAACAGTTGAGGTTACGCATCATCTTTACGCAGGTGCGAAAGTTCTTCGTATGTTAGATGGGTATGAAGTTTCACATAAATTTGACCGCTTTGACTTAGCTGTTGATTTTGGTTGGTTCTACTTTTTAACTAAGCCATTGTTCTATGTGTTAGACTTTTTAAATAAATTCTTTGGCAACATGGGTATTGCAATTATTTTATTGACCGTTCTCTTTAAAATATTGACACTCCCTTTGGCGAACAAGTCAAGCCGTTCTATGGCCAAATTGAAAACACTGCAACCTAAAATGGAACGCTTACAAGCCCAGCATGGTAACGACAAAATGCGCCTTAACCAAGAAATTATGGCCTTGTATAAAAAAGAAAAGGCAAACCCTGTGTCGGGTTGTCTGCCTATGCTCTTGCAAGCCCCCATTTTCTTTTGTTTATACAAAGTGTTCTTTGTTACCATTGAAATGCGCCATGCACCCTTCTTTGGCTGGATTCAAGATTTGTCTGCCCCAGACCCAACAACGCTGTTCAATTTGTTTGGACTGCTTCCGTTTGACCCACCTTCCTTTCTAATGATTGGTGCATGGCCGCTATTAATGGGTGTCACTATGGTCATGCAACAAAAAATGTCACCACAGCCAGCAGACCCACAGCAAGCAAAGGTGATGATGATTATGCCAATCATGTTCACGTTTATGTTTGCATCATTTCCTGCTGGTCTTGTTATCTATTGGGCATGGAGCAATATCCTAACCATTTCACACCAATGGTATATGGGGCGTGTTACTGCGGCAGAATCTAGCACCATTACAATTCATGCTAATAAAAGCGCTAACAAAAACCCAAAAAAGAAATAAGTTGAGAAAAGAAGCATGACTGACACGCAGCACACCTTGTCACCACAGACAGAAGCCGCAATCCTTAAGGAAACAGACCCACAAGCGTTTGCGAACTGGCTGTTTGCCCAAGAGTTTCGCTTTCTTCGTGGGGTTGACAAATTATCAGCCCTACCAGACTTTGTTTTTCCTGAAGTTGCTTTTGCTGGCAGGTCAAACGTTGGAAAGTCTAGTCTTATTAATGCCCTTATGGGGCGCAAAACCGTTGCGCGTGTTTCTAATACACCAGGGCGGACGCAGCAGCTCAACTTTTTTCAAATTTTACAAGAACTCATTTTGGTGGATATGCCTGGCTATGGGTATGCCAAGGCCCCTAAACCAATGGTTGAACAATGGCAAAAACTTGTGCGTCAATACTTATTAGGGCGCCCAACTTTAAAGCGTGTCTATGTTCTGATAGATAGTCGCCATGGCATTAAAGACATTGACCTTGAAATGATGATGATGTTAGACGAAACAGCTGTTTCTTACCAGGTTGTTCTCACCAAGCTAGATAAAATTTCTTTAACTGAAAAACAAGAGGTTGAACAACAAACGCAAGAAATCTTAAAAAAGCACCCTGCCGCTTTCCCTGTGCTGTCTCTCACCAGCAGTGAAAAACGTGAAGGCATTGAACAGTTGCGTTTGGAAATTTCTAAAGCTGCTATCAGTTATGCAAAACTCTTTGATCTTGTGTGATGTGATTTTGAATCACCATTAAGCTTATGGATTAATCAAATAGATGCCCCAGCAGTATGATAGATTTTCCAGGCAAGCAAAGGCTTATGCAACAAGTAGGCCCCAATACCCTTTGGCTATATATGAATTTTTAGCCAGTATTGTACCTTCAAATGAATGTGCTTGGGATTCTGCTACTGGAAATGGGTAAGCTGCGCTTCATTTAAGCCAATTTTTTAAGCAGGTTTATGCAACAGACTTAAGTGCGGCACAAATTAGTAACGCCTTTCCACATGAACGTATATCATATGAAGTCGCTGCCGCTGAAGATGTAGACTTAGCAGCTAATTCTGTTGACTTAATTACCGTTGCCCAAGCTGTCCACTGGTTTGATTTAGATAAGTTTTATTCTATTGCTAAGTCATGCTTAAAACCTGCTGGTATCATTGCCCTTTGGGCTTATGGTTTTATTCATGCAAAAGATGCAAGCATTGATAAAATTTTTCAAAAAGTGGGGAAGGAGATTTTAAAGGATTTTTGGGATGAAAATGTTAAGGCGATTTGGCAAGGCTATGCAACCTTACCGTTTCCCTTTGTAGAAATTACACACCCGAAATGGTTGATGTCCGTAAAATGGAGCAGAAATAAATTTGTGACTTATATTGAACGTTGGTCAGCTTCACAAAAATATTATGATCACTATCAGACGTCGGTTATTGAAGAAATTATTCAGGAACTTAACATAGTCTGGCCATGTGAAAACCAATTACACCATTTTGAGGCACCTTTAACAAGTCGCATTGGTTCAAGATAGGGGCAGCACTTATTTGCGCCCGCAACATCCCTTAATGGTATCCACAGAGCTCTCAAAAACTATTTTTGAAAGATAAGAGTTTGCCAATCTTCAATATCTATCGTCTCAAATAATGTAAAACCAGCTTGTTGGTAAACATCGCAAACCATTTCTTTGTGACGGCTTAATAGGCCAGACACAATGACGTACCCCCCTTTACTGGTCGAGGCAGAAAAATGTGGTGCTAAATCACACAAAGGTTGCGCCAAAATATTTGCGAACACTAACAGGTAAGGCCCAGCTTTTTCTATAAGCGGGTTTTCAAAACCAAGACTTTGTTCAACTGTTATGCTTACGCCATTAAGGCTTGCATTTAATGTAGCCACGCGCACAGATTCAGGGTCGCAATCAGCCATGTACACATTGGCAAGCGGAAACGTTTGTTTGGCAGCTATCCCTAAAATGCCAGAACCACACCCCATATCTAAGAAGTTGACTCCACTTTCTTTTTCTAAAGGTGCTGAAATAGGTATGTCGAGTGACAAAATTGTTAGGGCCTCGAGACAGCCTCTTGTTGAGGGGTGCTCACCGCTTCCAAATGCAGTAGCTGCATCAATGCATACACCAAAAAGGTTATCAGGGACTCTCTCATCAATGAGGTGACTACCATACACGTAGTAGCGCCCAAAAATTCTGGGTGACATTGTCTTGTAGCATGCTTCTAGCCAGTCTTTATCGTCTACAAGTTGAATAGCTACTTGAGGGGTGAAGGTATCTTGATTTCCTAATTGCTTAAGGCAAATATCAATCACACAAGATAAAGCCGCCGTAATAGCGTTAAGACTTGGTGGATTGTAGGTGTATCCATCAATGATAAATTCACTTGCAATTGGAAAACCGCTATCATCTAGCAACTCAAGAGGTGCACTATCATCGCATTCAGCCCAGCTCATCCCAAGAAGGGAAAGTTGTTCAAAAGTGATTAAAGACTCGTGTAAAGCAACATAAGGTACGCGTGCCTTAATATGCCAAAGATTTGGATGCGTTGAAGTTGTGGTGTCGTGAGGATTTTCGCTAGACATATAATTTCTTTGATTTTTGTTTTGGGTTAAAACTTATAAGTGCGACAGAACATATAAAAGCTGTTTAAGTATAAACAGGATCGGCAACTTATTAATGGCTCCCCGGAACGGATTCGAACCGATGACCCAGTGGTTAACAGCCACTTGCTCTACCGACTGAGCTACCGGGGAACGTAATATTAGTTATAACAGGGATAAATAAAAATTTCAATACTTTTTTTTGAAATCTGCTAACATAAATTTTGTATTGACGCCTTTTATTCACTGTAGTACTATGCGTTCAATAAAACCATTGGGTTGAGAAAGATAAAGCCATGAAATTCTTAGATGAAGCGAAAATATATATTCAATCTGGAGATGGTGGTGCGGGAGCAGTAAGCTTTCGACGTGAAAAATTTATTGAATACGGCGGGCCTGATGGTGGAGATGGTGGTAAAGGTGGAAACGTCATTGTAGAGGCAGTTAATAACCTTAACACCTTAATTGATTATCGTTATCAACAACACTTTAGGGCAGAAAAAGGCAACCATGGTATGGGGCGTAACCGTTCTGGATGCGCTGGCCAGGATGTTGTTTTACGTGTCCCCGTTGGAACGCAAATTTTTGAAGATGATAAAGAAACATTAATTGTTGATATGACCTATGTGGGTCAAACCTATTTGCTTGCAAAAGGTGGCGACGGTGGTTTTGGCAACACACACTATAAAACATCTGTGAACCAAGCCCCCAAAAAGTCAATGCCTGGCTGGCCAGGTCAAGAAAACTGGATATGGCTTCGCTTGAAGCTTATTGCTGATGTTGGGTTGTTAGGTTTGCCTAATGCAGGAAAGTCAACATTCTTGAGTGCAGTTACACGTGCTAAGCCAAAAATTGCCGACTACCCATTTACGACGCTTCATCCGCAGCTGGGTGTTGTATCTGTTTATGACCATGAATTTGTTATGGCTGACCTACCTGGGCTTATTGAGGATGCACACATGGGGGCTGGCCTTGGTACACGCTTTCTAGGCCACCTTGAAAGGTGCCGTGTATTATTGCATTTAATTGATGCGACACAAGAAGATGTGTGTGAATCCTATGAAACGATTCGCAATGAATTATCATGCTATTTAGAAGACCTTGCCTTAAAGCCAGAATTTATTATTTTAAATAAATCAGATGCTGTGTTGCCTGAGGAACTTGAAGAAAAGGCAGCAGCATTAACAGAACTCACAGGACAAGAGATTCTGATTTGTTCAGCAGCCTCACGCGAGGGTGTGCGACCTATTGTAGAAAAAGCCATGAATATTTTGTTGGAAGATAAAGTGGAAGAGAAAACTTCCGTTGCAACAAAGCCTTGGGAATAAGCTAGCCCTTTGAGCGTGGGCGTATGCGTCGCTCGTTCAAGGGTGAAGCGCAACTCTTAGATCATGATCAAGCTTAAAGGTAAACCCTACAAAAGACGTTTACCTTATTCTTTATTTTCCATTTCCTAAATCAGGCATTGCAGCCAGTAAGGCTTGTGTTTGCTCGCGGCCAAAACCATTATTACTGACGATATTTTGAAGATTGGCGCGGTATTCTTCCCTTTCAAATTCAGTCAGGCTTGGGTCAGAGAGCAACATATTAAACAAGGTGGCTGCTGCGTGTGTGGGTTCAGACGACACAGGGACTAGCGCATGAGTGGCATAGTGTCCTGCAAGTATCCAACGGACATTGCTCCGTTGTTTGGGGGTAAGGTCAATATTGTCTAACAGTGATGAGAACAGAGATAACGCATTCAAGTTAGCTTCTTCAGATTTTAAGAAGAAGGCATTTCTCACATGGTAATTTGCCAAGGTCAGTTTATAGTCATAATTTTGTTCTGGCGTTAAGGTCACAACTTTTGGAATTTCATCATAAATTTTAAGGGCACGAGAACGTGATTCTGACGGTGTTAAATTAAATGAGCAATTTAAATAGTTTTCAGCCAACTTTACTGTATAAAACACATGTAGCTTTTGCGGTAGACCATCAAGTTTAACAATGTTTTCAAGCAAGTCTAAAGCGTTTTCACGCGCATCTTCAGGGGTTGCTGAAAAGGCATTCATTAAATAGTTAGTTGCCACAATGAAATATAGCTGTGCTTTTAAGATGGGGGAAACCTCTTGTTCTTCCATCGCATTTTTATACAGATCAAAGCGTTGTTTTTGAACTTCATGTGGGGGGACATCTTGATAAAACTCTGTAAAGGTTGCAAGTGCTAGCCTTGCTTTTACGCGAATATCCGCTGAAGCTGCAGCGTCTTCAATTACATCTTGGTACAGAGCCCTTGCTAAATCAACTGCATTATTGTGTGGGGCTTCGAAAAGATTTTGTAAATACCCATGTGCCAACTGCATTCTAGAACGTGACCGTGTTTCCGCACTGATATGGTGCGCATCTAAATTTTTATGAAGCAGCTCAAACGCTTTGTCATGTGCTTCTTTAGGGGGCATATTATAAAACCCTTTGAGATATAGTTTGGCTTGAAAGCGCCCTGCCCATGCTTTGAGGTCATCTGAATAAGTGGGGTCATTTAATATTTCGTTGATGTATTGCAAGATTTGTTCTTGTGATTTGTGTACAAGGCGCGGGTCCATATCACGCTTTAACAGCATAATGTAAATTTTAGAGATATTTAATTTTGCACGCCCTTTTAAATCTGCACTCACCTCTGGCAGCTGAATAACCTGTTCGTAAAGACGAATCGCTTCATCTAATGAGGTTTGCAAAGAAAAATGCAGGCGGTTATTTCTGTGATCATCTGCAATTTTTAATATAGCCAGCGCTTTATCGTCATTTCCCACCTTTTTGATATCTAGCTTTTCAGGTACATCAGGGTCAAATTTTCCTGCATCTTCTGAAATTTCTCTGGCATCTTCATGAACTGTTTGTTCGTGAACAAGCTTTTCGTCTGAATTGTTTTCATCGCCATCACTGGCTTGTCCTTTATCTTTTTTGTCCACTGGAACCTCTGTGTCAATGGCAATTTTTTCAGCTTCACTGACTTCCTTTGGAAAAGAGAGAAGATCATCAGCTTCACTACTGTTGTTTTTTTGGCTCACTGATTTTTTTTCAGCATGATCTTGCTCTTGCTCATCTGATTGGTCATTTGCAAATGATAGTGACGCACATGCAGAAAGCATCAAAGCTATATGCGTTGAAAGCTTAAAGTTAATCATGATCATTTCTCCTTAAAGGGTTGCTAAAATTAAAGGTTAATCGTTTATTTTTTATGCAGCTGGTGGCGTGGTAGCTGTATCTGTTACCGTTGCGACAGGTTTCCCATTTTCTTCAACTAAAATTCTTCCAAAACAAATATGTTTATCATCAATCACAAAGGGGTACATACTAAATTTTTGTGGTGCACCAGATGAATTTGCCAACATATATTGATTTGGTTTAAAAAGATCTGGCCTTGGGTTTTCTGGTTTAATCAAGGAAGTCACTTCACCAAAGAAGCGTTGATAATCGTCAATTTCTGCTTTTTCACCAACAAATCCGTCGTTACCATTGCGGCTGTGCAGTCTGAAATAATTGCCTTCACTCACTTTATACACACAAATGACCGCTTCTTCAATTTCAACATTTTTCATCACATCTCGTTGCAATTGGTTCACAGTAATGGTGCCTTGCATCAATTCATCAACCTTCATTGCAACAGCTTCACCAAACACATTGGTTTTAGTGGTTGGGTAGTCTGATGAATACACTTTGTTTTCGCCAGGTGAAGAAAAACGTGCGACACAAATATTGTCTCTATCAATAACGGTAATGTTCGCTTGGAAATGCTGGATAACACCATTAGAGTCTAGCTTGAGAGGTACCGAAATAATATGTGAGGGACGCTTAAACGTACCAGCATCTGCAGAAACGTTTGCCAAATTGATAGCTTGTTGAACTTTTTCATCATCAAAGAATTTCGTATACAAGGCGATTTGGGCAGGGTCAGTCACAACCCCATTGTAGTCTTGGCGAGTATGAAGTTGAAAAATGGTCCCATTAACACGCTTTAAACAAATCACGGCTTGGTCCACACGCACCTCTTCACGCACCGCTGTCATTATCTGGTCTGCGTTCTTGCCTGCTGCGAGTTCCATTTCAATTCGCTTTTTTATATCACCCAAAAATGGACGCTTTTCACGAATTTTAGGGTCTTCCGGTGAGGGCGGTGCCTCATTCTCAGCAACAAGATAGCTGCTTTGTGAAGCCGCTAGCATCAGCACCCCTAATGCTGATAAAAATTTTATTGTTTTATTAAAAACGGTATTATGTTTGTGAATTGTCATAGTGATATTCCTTATCTTGTTACTGATATATTTTGCCTAAAATGACAGGTGCTACGTTCATTGTATCACATATGTCTAATTTTAAAATAATTTTAAATACTTGATACATCTTCATCTCTTTAGCTGTGCATAGTTACCCATCATTTTCCTTATTGTTGGGGGAGCGCATAACGCGCAACGCATATTGTGTCGCCTGGCACAACTGTTGTTCCAACTGCAATCACTTGTCCAACATACCCACTTACAGCCACCTGCCCTGGAACAGCAACGAGGTTACTTGTTTGTTCTCTATGGCGGCGATGTTGCCCTTTTACAGTGGTATACACAAAGTATTGGGAAAAGATGTCTGGGCTTTGAAACAGTTCATTTAATGCTTTGATGTCTGCATAGTTTTGCACAGGGTTTTTCACAGAACCGTCCTCACTCGAGTAGGTAATGTAAAGTAAACCGCTTTTGTAATAGCAGTCAACAGATTGCCCACTGTCGTGATTCGCAATGTGATTCACTTCAGGAAACAAGGTGACAACTGGGTTGTTTGACAAAACATTCGATCCATTTTTTTGCACAACTTCAAAAACACTTTTAAGGTACGTATTGCCTGCAACAATGGTTTGATTTGTAGACACAGCAATTGGCAGCTGCACAATGCCAGATGACGTTTGAATTAGGATACCACTTGGAAGCACGGAACCATAAAATTGAACCCCTATTTTAGAAATAGCCCCGGGAACTTGCTGTGGTGCTACGGGTGGGCTCATCATAACGGGTGGTTGATTTAGTTGGGCTTGAAGCGGCTGAAGGGGTGGTTGACTTATGGGTTGTTCAGCAATCACGTTTGCGGGTTGAGGAGTTGGTAAAGCCGCTGGCTGTGCTTGTTCAACCGGTTGTGCAACTTGTTCTGTAGGTGGGGTCTGCGTCACGCTATTAACGGCTTGTGAAATTTGCAAAGCTTGTGATGGCTGTGTCGCATGCACTTGTTCCACTGGGGGTGGATTTTGAGTTTCAGCATTTGTATTGGGAGCGGCATTGTTTACCATAGGACCAATAACCGGCAACACCGTTTGACTTGCATGCGAACAATAGGGAAATACAAAAGCTGCACACATTACGCTATGTCTTAAGGATCTCTTGAATAATTTTAAAGTACGTCTCTTGTGTTCCATAAGTGCCAGATCAAATTAAAATCTTATCTATTTCTTAATGTAGGTTAAAAAGCATTAAAAAAGTGTTAACATATTTAAAAGATGGCTCGACTTTTTAAAAAAAATGAGCGAACATATCTTGATAAAGGCATGTAAAGCAACTATATTGCCTTTACCAACGCTTTAAAATGAAGAAAATATACACAAAAGGATTCAGAAAAAATGAGTGATAAAAATGATCGATCAAAAGCACTAGAAGCCGCTTTATCTCAGATTGAGCGATCGTTTGGTAAAGGTTCTGTTATGCGCCTTGGACAAAAAGGAAGTGCTGTTGAAGCAGAAGTAATCTCTACCGGTTCATTAGGTTTAGACATTGCGCTTGGAATTGGCGGTTTACCTAAGGGACGTATTATCGAAGTGTATGGACCTGAGTCCTCTGGTAAAACAACACTTGCGCTGCACGTTGTTGCAGAAGCACAAAAAAAGGGTGGAATGTGCGCTTTCGTTGACGCAGAACACGCACTTGACCCTGCTTATGCAAAGAAGCTAGGGGTGAATTTAGATGAATTGGTGATCTCACAGCCAGACACAGGTGAACAGGCCTTAGAAATTGCTGACACTTTGGTAAGAAGCGGAGGGATTGATGTGTTGGTGATAGACAGCGTTGCAGCACTGGTACCAAAAGCAGAATTAGAAGGGGAAATGGGCGATTCTCACATGGGTCTGCAAGCGCGCTTGATGAGCCAAGCGTTACGTAAATTAACAGGCTCTATTTCTAAAACAAATTGTATGGTTATCTTCATCAACCAAATTCGCCAAAAAATTGGTGTGATGTTTGGCAACCCTGAAACAACAACAGGGGGGAATGCCTTAAAGTTTTATGCATCTGTTCGTTTAGATATCAGAAGGATTGGCGCCCTTAAAGACAAGGAAAATATTGTTGGTAACCAAACACGCGTCAAGGTTGTCAAAAACAAAATGGCACCACCCTTCAAGGTTGTTGATTTCGACATTATGTATGGTGAAGGTGTTTCCAAAATGGGCGAACTGATTGACCTTGGTGTCAAAGCGGGTTCTTGGTATTCGTATGGCACTCAACGTATTGGCCAAGGCCGTGAGTCAACGCGTCAATTCTTAAAAGATAACCCTGAAGTCGCCATACGTATTGAAAATGCTGTTCGCGAAAACGCAGGGCAAGTAGCAGATGCAATGATGGACGCTGGTGGAGATACCGGAACTGACGACTAAGACCGTTTCATAAATCCACACAAAAGTGACGCCTTATATGCTACAAATAGATATAGGGCGTTTTTTTATGACTCAACACATATCAAGAGAAAGTTACTATGAAAAATGATCACAAAGCACAACCAAATAATATGATTTATTTAATCAATGGTCCCAATCTTAATATGTTGGGGTATCGTGAATCTCAGTATTATGGCACAACTTCCCTAAAGGAAATCGAAAACTCATGTGAAACTGTATGTGGGGAAAATGGGTTTTCATTACGGTGCTTGCAAAGCAACCATGAAGGCCAACTGATTGATTGGATACAAGAAGCCCATCAATCCCCAAGCGTAAAAGGCATTTTGATTAATGCCGGTGCTTTAAGTCATACCTCACTTGCCTTGCATGATGCCTTGAAAATGCTCACCATTCCTATAGTAGAGGTCCACTTAAGCAATATCTATAAACGTGAACTTGTGCGCCACCATTCGTATGTGTCGCAAGTGGCAACAGGAGTAGTTGTCGGATTTACCGATAATAGCTATGTTTTAGGCCTAAATGGCTTGCTAAGCCTCTTAACAGCCCAACATTAAAAGCATTAAAAATAGCGAATACTAGCGGTGATATATTTATACCCTGTGATAAGGGTTAACATCGCCGATACCCACAACAAAATTTCCCCCCCTAAATGGAGAGGGTGGTTTGGTGTCATGCTATTTCCAACTAACAAGCAACAAATAGAAAGCATTTGAAAACCGGTTTTCCACTTTGCTAAACGAGATACGGCAACTGTAACACGGTAGTTACTTAAATGTTCACGCAGGCCAGATACCAAAATTTCCCTGCATAAAATTACCAAGGCTGGGATGAGTGAAAATTTGCTAATGCGCCCAAAGCTTGCAAGAAGTAACAACATAGATGAAACAAGAAGTTTGTCTGCAATGGGGTCTAAAAATTGACCTAAGCGAGATGTCTGTGAAAATGTACGTGCGATATAGCCATCTAGATAATCTGTAAAGCAACTCACAATAAAAATGACTGCGGCCATAAATCGCCAAGAGGCTGTATCCATATAAAAAGCGAGCACTAAAATAGGGATAAAAATAATACGTATAAGTGTCAGAAGATTTGCCGTCTGCGGGGGCATATAAAAACTTGTTTTCATGCATTATTAACTTTGTGTCTGTCTTATTCTTTTATAACCTGGTTTGTTTGGTTGATGCAAGTTATCTTGTGGTGTTTTTTAGGAAGCGTTCATGTATAACGGCAACACCTCTGGAATGATGGTTGAAAAAACCCGCACTGTGGCGGGCTTTTGAGAATCTTTACGCCTTTTGGTTAATCACAACAAGCGGTGCTGCTTGTTTGCGCTCACCTGGCAAGTCTTGCATTGATTGAACTTCTTGTGGCAGACCTGAATTATCTGGAATGATACGTGCACGTTCAAATGTACGTGAGTCAGAAGGGACAAGTACCAAAACCTTTTGTCCAATAGGCATAGGTTGTTCATCGCGTTGCACAAGGGTTATGATGCGGCCATTTGTTAAGCGCACAACATATTCAGATGCCTCTTGTTTTCCCATTGCATCTTCCGCAAGCGCACCGCCAATGCCACCTAATAAAGCGCCAGCCCCAATACCAACTAGTGTTCCATGTCCTTTACCAAAGGCTGAGCCAAGAAGGCCACCCCCTAATGCACCAACCGCTGCACCTTTGCCACTATCACCTGCTTTGTCTTGTTCATTGACTTCTACAATACGGTGACTTAAAACTGTGCCTTGATACGTATTACTTACACTGCCTACGTGACCTGCATTATATTGGTTTCCACCAATACGTCGTTGGCAACCTGTTCCTGCTGTTAAGGCAACAGCTACCATAAGTGATGTTAAAATATATTTTTTCATCATTGTATTTTCCTGATTTTGTGAGAAATGATGTTTCTTTTATAGCACGTTTATGAATTTCCTCTCAAATACTTTTCGTTATGTTGAAGTGAAGTCTATAAAAACACTTCTCTGCTGCTTGCAAGAGGTTAAGAGTGCTTATAAATTCATTGATATTATCTACATTTTACGAGATGATAGTAAGGAGGTATAAGCCCTTAAATAAATATATCGCTCAACGAAAGACGGCCATGTTTTTAAGTAACTATTTGCCAATTTTGGTGTTTTTAGCCATATCAGCCGGGCTGGCCCTTGCCTTGATGATGGTTTCTTATTTGCGAGGTAGGCAAAACCCTTATCCACAAAAGGAATCAGCTTATGAATGTGGTTTTGATGCATTCGCATTACCGCAAGACAATGCCAGGTCACGCTTTGACGTACAGTTTTACTTAGTGTCTATCTTGTTTATTATTTTTGATATTGAAATTATTTTCCTTGTACCTTACGCAATCGTGCTTGAAAAAATTGGTTGGTTTGGGTTTTATTCTATGCTCGTTTTCTTAAGCGTGCTAACGGTAGGCTTTTTATATGAATGGAAAAAGGGAGCTTTGGAATGGCGCTAAATTTAAATGACTTACGCCCTTATCTTTCAAAAGATATGCAAGACGAACAAGCCTTGTTTGACGCTGCTAATCAAGAACTCAGTAACCGTGGTTTTATTTTAACCAAGCTTGACTCATTAGCTGCTTGGGCGCAAAGTGGGTCGCTATGGCCCATGACATTTGGTCTTGCGTGCTGCGCTGTTGAAATGATGCAGGCGGCAGCCAGTCGTTACGATATGGATAGATTTGGTGTCGTCTTTAGGCCAAGCCCACGTCAGTCAGATGTCATGATTGTCGCAGGCACACTGACTAACAAGATGGCACCTGCTTTACGAAAAGTGTATGACCAAATGCCTGAACCCAGGTGGGTTATTTCTATGGGAAGCTGCGCAAATGGTGGTGGATACTACCATTATTCTTATTCCGTTGTGCGTGGGTGCGACACCATTGTGCCTGTTGATATTTACGTGCCAGGGTGCCCACCAACAGCAGAAGGGTTGATGTATGCCATTTTATTGTTACAGCAAAAAATTAAGAAGGGTGAACACTTAAAACCGGCTTTGCATTTTCCCACAAAGCCCTTGATCAATGTCTAAGGTGAATATTTCAGGTGAAAATGTATGACAAAACAATCTCCTCAAGAAGAACAGCTAACACCGCCCATTATGATTGCAGATAAAGTGATTGGGTGCGACGGCTCAGCACTATATAATGGCAATGCGAGCGATGGCGCTATGAAGCACCCACTTGTCTATTTAAATTTACAGTCAGAGCAACCAACGACTTGCCCATATTGTAGTTGTCGATTTCAAATTAAACGATAAGAAAAAAATAAAAGCGGACTTATTTTAGGAAAACCTTTAACAAGTCCGCTTTATGTCCCTTATAAAATTATAAGGGACAAGCTATAAATTAGCCAATGCACAAAGAAGTTGTGTTTGCTTCTTCATATTTGGAGATGCAAAATTCAGCAAACATACGTTGTAGGTCTGTTAATCCTGCTTGTTCGAAACTAGCTTTGCTTTCTAAAATTTTTCCCCCTAAATTAGCTGCAATGCCCCTAGATAATGTTGCATAATGTGCATCGACATCATTAGGTTCAAAGAGGAGTGCGTCAGTAAAAAACAGTCGGCTGGAAAATGCTGTTTTTTTATTGGCTAAAAATGGAGTTTTGATTTGTTGCATGCTGTCAACTGTAAGCCAGCTTTTGACTTCGGCTTCATCAAAGTCACGTGCTTCAAGTGGTGTATATGTGAGTGGGGAATCAGGTTCAGCAACAAAATTACGTACTTCTTCTTTTTCAAGGTATTTCGCTAAGAAGTGGCCTGCGAATAAGCGTTGTTCTTCTGAAAGTACTGAACGGTTTAATTCATTTTGACTTCTAAAAACCAAAGTTCCAATACTGTAAAAACTTCGAGTTTCCGAGTCAATTGTATTTTTTTTCGCAAATTGATCCACAATACTTTTCAAGAATGTTCTTAGTATTGCTTCTTTAGGGTTTGAATGATTGTATATAGCAGCAAGATTTACGGCTGTGCAAAGTCTTGCAAATTCATCATCACCCAAGAGTTGGGCGGTAATAGGGGGATTTTCTTCAAAAAAAGAAAGACCACCTAGGGCTTGTGTTGTTGAAGACAGATCTGCCGTAGACACAGAATTTTGTTCTTCTTTTAACATCGCGTATGATGTATTGATTGTCGAAAGGACTGTGCCAGCACTTACGAACAAAAATGATAATTTTTTAATCATATTTATATAATTCCAGTTAGATTGTTTTGCAATTAGGAATCAGATTCTATAATAATTATTATTATCAATCAAGTTTTTTATTTTCTTAGGGAATACCTAAGTCATTGTATAAATATATTTTCCTATTTTAATTTCTTATTAACTATTAATGTTTAAAATGAGATCAGTCGCAAATACGTATGTGGTATTGTTGATTTGATTTTGTTACAGGTGTGCGCAGGTATACCCGGCATAGTTTTAGCATAATGAATTGACACCTACATTTTAAGCTTAACGTATGGAAATATCTGATAGCCTGTTATGAATTGCTGCATGAACAGGACAGGCGGAGCATTAGGTGGTGTTTAGTCTGACTATAGGAGGGATTGTGACCCCCCACCCTTGGAACAAGGGTGGAAAGTCATGGGCGGGGGGTGGCAAAGGCAAAATAATTTAATTTAAATTTAATGTAACTTGTACTTTTAGGTGCTTGGAAAATTAAATTTCCTTTGCTTATTATAAATATAAACAAAAAGCACATGGGCTTTTCCATGTTTTTAAAAAAACATTAACAAATTATGTTATGAAAATAAAGATTATTTAATAATTTACAATCACAAAGCTACATATATTAAAATAAAATTTCTAAAACAGCATCTTTTCCAATGATTAAAATTTTAATAAAATTACATATGTTAACATTTATCATGTACTTCTTTTCCCCTCTCCTTGAGGATAGTAGTTAAGAAAAACATCCTTAACACCTCGTGGATGTACTTACATTATAGATAGGAGAGACTGAATGAAAGAAAACCTTAAAGCCGCATGGACCAATGAAGAAATCACCTTATTGGCAGATGAGTATATCAAAGGAACGCGCATTATCGACCTTGCCGTTATGTTGAAGAGAACACCAACATCCCTTAACAAGGCCTTACATCGTTTTGGGATTAGAAAGCACATCCCGCGTGTGAAGCCCTTGTTTACTTTCGAAAATATGGCCGGTAACTTTATAAGCGCTGCGTCTGGTAAAGGCAAGAGGCGAAAACAGAAAATGATTTACCAGCGAAAAGCATACCCTGTTGTTAAAAAAATCTGTGTGCAAAAAGCAAAAGAGGAAAACAAAAGTATTATTGCGCAACAAATGGAAGCCATTGTTGAAACGCAAATAAATTATAAGGTGAGACGCTGGGTGCATATGTCATGCGTGTTGCGCTATTTGCGTGAAAAAAATTACTTAGTGTTCAAAACTCAAGCGGGAATCACCCCTGCAGATGAGGTCTATCATCTTAATGGTAACGCTTACAATCATCTACAGCTTGTGAAATTTGCAAATGCAGACCGTGAAAAACGTGGTCTATCACCTTTATATGTGAAAGGCACAACATGGGAGTAGGTCATTTTTCCAAACTAGACATCTTCAATCAATTATATGAAGATAAAATCATTACTGAGCAAGCATGGTGTTATGTGAAAATTGTAAGACGGGTTGCACGTAAAGCCATGGCATGTATTCATTTAACCGACCATGTTTCCTCGCAGTTAAATAAAATAGAAACCATGGGTATTGGTTGTTATGTTCAGCAGCAAGCCCATGCGCGTGAAGAAAGACAATGGCGAGACTTAATGACAATTTTTAAACGTTACGAAACCCGTCACAAGTTTGACACGCATTTATTGTGGCTTGCCATAGACCCGACACTGGTCAGTAAAAGCGACTTGTCTCTGCAATATTTAATGATGTCAGACAAACTGAGCACAGCAGAACAAAGGCACAAAATTGCGCAAGTGATGAATGCGTTGAAACAAGGGGTGGAAATTGTATGCAAAGCACAGCTACGAAACCTACGCAGAAAGTCGGAGACATCACAGATTTTCATATAAATTAATATTTTAATAACACTATTTTGGTAAGCTTAAATATCATAAATATAGAGATTTAAGTTTCATGAAGTTTTATGCAGGTATAGCTGCTGTTATTATATGTATTATCATTGGGTACATGGGTGCTGGTGGGCACTTAGGTGTGTTATGGCAACCATTTGAATTTATTATTATTCTTGGTGCGGCTGGTGGTGCCTTTGCTATTGCAAACCCTGCTGCGCTCCTTGGGCGTGTAACGGGGAACATTAATAAAATTATAGCGGGGCCAAAATATTTGAAAAAAGACTATGTTCAGCTTTTAACCCTTTTGTTTAGCATTTTTAAGCTTGCCAAAGCGAAAGGGATGTTATCACTAGAAGCACATATTGAAAATCCATTTGACTCTGCTATCTTTCAAAAATTCCCATCATTCATGTCAAACCATTCAGCGTTGAGTTTCTTGTGTGACTATTTAAGGTTAATGACAATGGGTAGCGATAACCCCCATCAACTTGAAGACCTAATGGGGGAAGAGCTGGAAGTTCTCTTTCATGAAGACCATGCTGACATTTCTGCTTTTGAAAAAATGGCGGATGGTTTGCCTGCACTTGGAATTGTTGCGGCTGTGCTTGGGGTTATTCACACGATGGGTTCTATTAGTCAACCCCCAGAAGTTTTGGGAAATTTAATTGGTGCTGCACTTGTGGGAACATTCTTTGGAATTTTAGTAAGTTATGGCTTCGTAGGCCCAATGGCGCAATCATTAGAAGCCACATTAAAGGCAGACCAAAAATATATTTTATGTATTAAAACAGCAATCGTTGCATATTTGGGTGGTTCAGCCCCCATTATTATTGTGGAATGCGCCAGAAAAATACTAGACGAAGAACAACGACCAAGTTTTGCGGAAATGGAAATAGCAACACAACAGGCAGCAGATGCTTAACACAAAAGTGTTATGCCTTTAACAAATAATTAGTCCAGGAGGGACTAAAAATGATGACGGTTTCAAAGGTAGTGGTGCATGTCAGAACATAGCAAGCAACCTATCATTATAAAAAAAATTAAAAAGGTATCTGCCGCGGGACATCATGGCGGTAGCTGGAAAATTGCTTATGCTGATTTTGTGACTGCCATGATGGCGTTCTTTATGCTGATGTGGCTGATCAATGTGACGTCTGAAGAACAACGTAAAGGTATTGCTGACTTTTTTGCCCCCAATATTATTAATATGAAATCACGCAATGGTGCCGGTGGTATGATGGGGGGGATCAATGTAAGCAACCCCAATAACAGTAATGGAAAAGGAACAGAGCCAAGCCCAACAGAAAAACCAGAGGAAGTCATTACAGAAGACGTCACAACAAACATGATGTCTGAAGAAGTTAAAAAAGTTACAAAGTCGCCTGAAGCCATGCAACGTTCAAGCACCAGTGAAACAAATGCATCAGAGGAAACAAAGTCATCTAGCGATTCCAATTCACACCAAGACCCTAGCGTAAAAGATGCACAAGCCAGCACGGTCTCAACCCAAGCACAAACTGCTGCCCAAGTCGTAGACCACAGCACTGCAAATATTGCAAATAAGGATACAGCAACCCAAGAATCCAAAATTGAACCTGCGCCACACAAAGCCCAGTCAGCAGAGACCAAACAAGGACAAGAACAAGGCAAAAGTGAAAGCCAGCAAAAGAAAGATGGCAGTAATGTGTCTAAAGGGGAAGGCACTCAGTTTGGCCAAAGCCAGCAGCAAAATGCAGACGCAGGCCAAAGGCGCCCACAAAAAGACAATGTGGCAAAGTCTGCTTCTGTGGCAAAAAGTACGGCTATGGGTGAAAATATAGCTAGTGGCCAAAACATACAAAGTAAAGAGAACACGTCTCAAGGCCAAGGTCAAGCGAATGCATCACCTGCTGGCACGGGTCAACCTTCGCAAACAACGAACGGCGAAAAAGTTTCTGATTCACAAGAAAAGCTAAATGGAAAAAATAAGGAACAAGGGCAAAAAAACCAAAATGCGAATGAAAAAGCGATGGCCTCACCCAATGGTCAACGAAATCCGGCGGTTGAAAAAAATAGAACAAAAATTTCTTTAGGGCAACAGACCGCAAGTGGACGCGATGTGGTTTATGGTAAACATGCCAAACAAGCTGAAATGCAAGGGCAAATGAAACCAACGTATCGTGACCCTGGAAGTGCTCTGGCAAAAGGTCATGAATCAGCCCTTGTCAAATTGCAAAGCCAAAGTCAAACACAATCAAGGCAAAACGTCAGCAATCAACAAAAGCAAAAAAACATTCAAGACGCAGATTCCAAAACACGATCAACCTCTCAGGCCGCGGGTCGCCCTGGGCAAATTTCACCAGAAGTGACAAGTCCACAAGTACGGCATAACGTTCAAAATAAAGACAAGGATAAGGACAAAGAGAAAGACAAGGAAAAAAATAAGAATACTACACAAACCCAGCATGCCCAACAAAACCCAGATAAATTTCTTTCAAAAGACAGGCAAAGAAATGTAAGAAATGGGTCGACGAGTAAAAGCGTCACAACGCAAGCCCAAATGTTGCAAGACGCCCTACAACGTGAACAAGCAAAAATGCAGCAAAGGCAATTGACGCAGCAATACAGACGCTCTATTGAACATGGATTGTCGGGGCGTATGAAAAAAGAATTGGAAAAGGTTAAAAAAGTTAAGAAGGAAGCAAAAACCCAACCTGAATCTGCGCAAGCACAAGCTGCCAAAAAAGCATTAGAACAATTGCAAGAAGCCGAAGAAAAACAAATAAAACAAATGTTGTCAGAAGTCATGGCAACAGTTTCTAAAAACCCAGAACTCAAAGGGTTGTTGCCGCAAATTGTTGCAGAAGTTAGGCCAGAAGGGCTTCGGATTCAGTTAATTGACCAAGATAAAATGTCAATGTTCCCATCTGGCAGTTACGCTATTTTACCTAAAACCAGGAAATTGCTGGCGGCAATTGCAAAACTGGTTGCCCCTATGACAAACCAAGTGGTTATTTCCGGGCATACAGATGCAACCCCCTATATGAACCCGAAGCGTTACGGAAATTGGGAACTGTCAGCAGACCGCGCCAATGCCACCCGTCGCGTTCTTATAGAGCATGGAGTTGGAGAGGATAGATTTGAATCTGTTATGGGAAAGGAGGCGACTGATCCCTTTAATGCAAAAAACCCAAGAGCCGCTGAAAACAGACGTATTAGCATTACCTTGCTTCGTCAATATGGAACGCCTGAGTCAGCGATGTATTCAAAGTTAACAGACCCTGATGCAACAGATTCTGTCTTAGAAGCAACAAAAGCAACACCGCCACCCAAGGCTCCAGCAGCCCCTGCACCAGAGTCAGCACCAACTGCCCAGCCATCTCTTAATCCTGAAGTGAACACAGAAAATGCATCCGCGGCTGATGCAACCCCAATCATAGCTGAGCCTACACAAGAAGATATGGCAGCAAGTACAGAAATTGCGAAGGCCGTTGAGGATGCAGGCCAGAGGATGGATGAATTAACCAAAGGCAATGTTGAAAGTGCAGATGGAAATAACGCTTAAACAATACGCGCTACATTTCACTAGGTCTATACGACCACAGCAAAGTTAATACATACGCCACCTGCAGCCCGCTATCAAACTTAACTGGTTTTGGCTTACCCTTCTTTTTTAAGTTGCGTTCTATGGCTTCGTATTCTTGTTGAATCGTGAGTAATTGAACACTTCCTGGCATTTCTTGGTGAATCTTTTCAACTAAGTACTTAAAGGCATGTTCATTTTTACACCTTACATGCAAGGTAATGTGTTGTTGATTAATGAGCGGGTCTTCATGTGCAATTTTGACCTGTGAAACGCGCATGTGAATTGCGGAAATTTTATTTTGTTTTTGCAACCGCATAACAAATTGTTCAAAGGTATGAGAATTTAGCTTTTGTTGAAAGTGAGAGCTATTAAATTTTTTAAGGCTATGACTTCCCTTTTCTTGTGCTTCGCGGTAGCTGGCTTCAAGACTATAAAGTGTTTTTTGGTCAAACAAACGTTGCTTTGCAGCTGCATACACTTTTTTGTCTTCATTCATTTTACTGCGACTAATACTGGCAAAGCTTATACCCAAAAGCATAACCAAACCAATACTGACAAGCAAGGGTACCATGTGGTTTTTTTTTGTAAAAAGGTCTGAGCTTTCCATTTCATATTCCCTTGTTATTGACTTGCTTCTTTATCTTTTTTATCGAGTGCAAACTGAATAGTCACTTTGTATAAACGAAGTGTGGAAGTGTCTCTTTTTTCTTTTTGTAATTGGGCGGCATAGTTTTTCAGCATTTTACGTAAAAGTGGTGATTGCTGTTCTGGGCTAACCTCATCTATTTTAAGATAACTGGCATCAAGGCGTAAAAATAATTGCTCTGCTCTTTTGAGATAGGACTGTTGTTCTGTAGGCGCTTTCTTTTTCTTGGCAAGTTTGCTGTGTGTTATAAACGTTCTTTTAGGTAAAACAAAATGGGCTTTTAGCTGTATGGTTGGTGTGGTAACTTTATCAAACATTTCATCTGGAATGGCTTGTTCTTTAGGTTCTTCAACAACTTGAAGCCCTTCTTGCAAAAGCGGTTGCCGTTTCTTAGGGACACTAAGCGTCATGGCTTGTGGAAACCCACCAAATTTTACTTCATAATCAAATAAAATAAAGGAACCACGTATTAAGTTTAAGCTGGAATCTTTCTTACTAAGCCATTCATAAGGTTGATAAAAATCTATAAAGGTGTCAAACAGTTGAACCGTTTCTTTTCTGTTCTGGTCACCTAGCTGCTGCATAATTCCAACTTTTTCACGTTGTAATCGCTCACTCTCATAGTGAATAATAGCACTTTGCAAAATGCTGCCAGCTGTAATACCTAAGGTAAACATACATATAAATGTTGCAGCCCTCAATGTGTTTAAAGGGGCATGAAAAGCATAAAATTGTCTTGCAAAAAAACGTGTGTGCATGTGGGAAATGGTATCTGCTACACTTTTTGCTTCAAGTCTTTTCCCCCAAGGTAAACAAGCATGCCAAACACACTGTATTTCATGTTTTATTTTTGACCATAAATCAAAGGGAGTACGTAATAAAAATTGTGCGACCTCTCTTTGAGAGAGTTGAATAATCTTATTCACATGATAATGACTCTCTTTTAAGTCTTCTTTACTTACCATGTCTTCAGGAAAGCCTGACATCATCAGCATTAATGTGTCTTGATTTTTAAAGCCAAGACGTGAGGCGTAACGTGTTAAGTTTTGAATTTCATTGATGATTTTTGTCGTTTGACTTTCACTGTCGCTCGTGCTTGGAAACTCACAATTTTTAACCGTTACAGGAACATTTTTATGCATTAAAACCATATGGTAATACTTTTCATGCATTTTATTCATTACCAAAAGCCATTCCACCTTGTCTTTCACAAGTGTCTTCTTTGCTTTGTCAGCGCATTTAAGGGCCATTAAAACGGCTAGCGACTCAAAACGTATTAATGAATTATTGAGCTGCTTAATGACTAATAAGCTTTGCATCAATTTCGCACTGGGAATAACAGAAGTAATGAGAGCCGTTTGCAGTTCATGGCCGTGATGTGAATTTGTTGCAAGATACAAAATACTATTCCACGATTCCTTTGTGCATTCCAGTTTAAGGTATTGCTGCATTAACCAAGCGCGTTTTATGCAATTCACATGGGGAAATGTAAATGTTTTAAATTCAATTTCCGCAATATCAAACAAGACATGCATGGGCCAGTCTTGCTTATCACTTAAGAAATGTTGCAATTTCTTTATGGGGCTTTCATCAACATTGTAAACGAATCGTTCGCTTGCATGACCACGTTGAATAGCAACAAAAATAATGGAATGGGGTGAGACAATAATTTGCAAATAGGTGTCTGCAAAATTGGTTAGCATATTTGAAAATAAACTTCTTAATACTGGCCACACATGCAAAACACCTTGTGCACCAATTTTTAAACGTTCAATTATTGAAGGCGTATGAACCGATGGATTCAATAACCAATCCTTTGGACGTTCAGCTTGCATTATCTGGCGTATTTTATTTAAATTCAACATGCGAAATTCATGACCTACTTGTTAAAACACCTCTGACATATTATCGTAAAGAGGAATGAGTGTTGCATACAAAATCCACAACACAACTAGGCCCATCATAAAAAGTATAAGAGGCTGAGTCCACAACATAATACTATTCATTATATTTTTTCTGTAAGCTGTTTCAATTTCAACAACACGTGCAATGCCACCTTGCAGGTCGTTACATAAAAATGCATGCTCTAAAATAATTTTTACAATAGCAGGCAAGCAGTTTAGTTGGTTTGCTGCAGTGCGATGATCCCCCTTTTCAATTAAATTTTGAAATGAGATAAGGTTGGCTTGCACATATGAATTAACACTTAACATCGCAAGTTCAATACTCTTTAAGTAAGGCATTTGCTGCCTTAAACAAAACATCAATTGCTGCCAAAAAGGAAATAATTGCAAGCGTGTAACGGCTGGTATTTTATAAAACACATGTTTCATTTTAAATAAAACCAAGGAAATGAAGATAATTACCCCAATAATATATAGCTGATTAAATAACACCCATCTTAATGATTTTTGCGCAAATGTTGTTTCAATATGACTGCCAGGCGCTAAGGTGCCCAAAGCCATGTTGTCAATCGCAGGCAATAAGATATTGGCTAGTACAAAAATAACACAAAACAAAGCCGTCAGCACAAGTAAGGGGTAGCGTATAAGCTGTCTAATGTTGTCTTTTATGTGGGCATTGTCGGTATAGTTTTTTGCTAAGTCATGACACATTGAGGCAAGTGCGCCGGTTTGGGCCGCTTGCATAAGACCGGCTGTGGCAAGGGGGTCAAAAAATGCCAGATTTTGATGGGTTGTAAATGGCTTGCCATGTAAAGCGTAGACAAGCAACGTTTTACTTAATGCTTTCATGTGAGGCTGGCTTGAATTGCTAACTAAAAAATCTAAGGCTTTTTCCAGAGGGAAATCACTTTGCAGTAAAATCGCAAGATTTTGATACCAGTTTGCTTTGTTTTCATCTGAAAATGACCAGGTCACAGACGACAGAACGGGTTTGATACGCAAAACTTTAAGGTCAAAGGAAGTAAAGTCATTGAGGAACTCATTTTTGTCTTGCGCATAAAAAATTCCGTGGGTTGTTTTTTGTGATTGATCAACATACCAAATACTAAAAAAATTAATCATTGAAAATGACTCTTACTACCAATGGATAAAAAAAGACCAGTCACGAGGGTGCTGGTCACTAATGGTGTTAGTCGTCGCGGTGTGTTCTCTCGCGTCTTTCATGTTGTTCTTGTGCTTCAATGCTAAGGGTTGCAATGGGCCTGGCATCTAAGCGCTTAAAGCCTATAGGCTCACCCGTTTCTTCACAAAAACCATATGAACCATCTTCAATGCGATGTAGGGCTTCATTAATTTTATTGATCAGTTTTCTTTCGCGGTCACGCGTGCGCAATTCTAGTGCGCGAGACACTTCATTACACGCAAAGTCAATGGCATCTGGTTCTTGGTTTGCCTTACCTTGCATGTCGTAAATTGTTTCTGTGCTTTCTTGCAAAAGCTGGCTTCGCCACATTAAAAGTTTTTCTTTGAAGTATTTTAATGATTCTTCAGACATTGTGTCATTATCAGGATATGTGGATTTCGTATTTAAATCCACAAAATCTGTGGGTTCCTTCAGTTTGGACGTGCTCATATGACAACTAACCTTTCGTGTCAAAACTTAATTGATACAATTTTAACTAAATTTTTAACAAAGGAAAGAAAAAAATGTGCAAGTTATGTAAAATTTTAGATTTCTGAATAAATAGCTGGGACTTTAGAATTCGATTTGACTTTTTGTGTGGTTTGAACTATTTTCAAATTGAAGATTGCAAAAAATATTATTCCTTTGGTGCAGATCTTATTCATTCAGTGCACCAAGACTAGAGATTTGAAAGTTAACTATTCATGAATTGGCTCACTAACTTTGTAAAACCCAAAATTCAAGCACTTATCAATAGAAATGCAATTCCAGATAACTTGTGGACAAAGTGCCCAGGCTGTGAACACATGCTATTTCACAGAGACTTGCAAGAAAACTTATTTGTTTGCCATCACTGCAATCACCACATGCGCATCAACGTACAAGACAGACTGGCGTCCATGTTTGATGAAGGTCTGTTTAGTGAAATTGCTTTAGAAAAAGTAGTGGCTGACCCATTGCGTTTTAAAGACACCAAGCGTTATGTTGACCGCTTGAAGGAACATCGCCATAAGACGGGTAAGCAAGACACGGTAACCGTCGCCTTGGGCCAAATGAGCCGTCGCCCAGTTGTTGTGGCCGCATTCGATTTTAATTTCATGGGGGGGTCCATGGGAATAGCTGCAGGTGAAGCCCTAGTCACAGCCGCACAACATGCCGTTAAAAACAATGCCCCATTTATTGTGATTAGTGCTTCTGGTGGGGCACGTATGCAAGAAGGTATATTGTCATTGATGCAGATGCCAAGAAGCATTGTGGCCGTGCAACGGGTAAAGGAAGCTGGTTTGCCTTATATTACTGTTTTAACAGACCCAACCACAGGGGGCGTGTCAGCCTCTTTCGCTATGTTGGGTGATGTGGCAATTGCTGAACCTGGTTGTTTAATTGGGTTTGCTGGGGCACGTGTGATTGAAGAAACTATTCGCCAAAAACTACCTGATGGTTTTCAAAGGGCTGAGTATTTGTTGGACCATGGTATGGTTGATATGGTGGTCCACCGTTCCAAAATGCGCGAAACTCTCGTGCGTTTGCTTGACTACTTAATGGGTGGCTTTAAGCGAACTGCCTAAGCCTATAACTTTTTATGAAAATGAAGGGGTGCATAATATGGCACCCTTTTTTAAAACAATTCTTGCGCCCTTTTTTCAAACGCCTCTATCATCATACCTGTTGCTTTTTCCAGCATAGATTCCATCAGCGAGCCAAAAAGCGGATGATCAATTTCAAAGTCAATAAAAAATTCTATTTCTGTTTGTGGTTCTTCAACAGTACCACACGGGGTAAATGTCCATTTATTATTAAGGTGCTTGAAAGGGCCTTTAATAAAGGTTGTTGTAATGGTTCTATTCATAGGGTCTAAGACAATCTGTGAGGAATAAGACTGTGCCATTGGCCCTACGCCCACTGTCATATCGGCATCAAAGCCATTGTCGCGTTGCGCGTATACTTTTGCATCTTGTGCCCAGGGTAAAAACTGTGGGTACTTTTCAACATCTGCAACCAAGTGAAACATTTGATCCGCAAGGTAGGGAACAGTGCGTTTTTCTGTGCGTTGTGGCATGGGTCAACCTTTCTTAAAATGAAAATGTAAGATATTTAAATTACCCTTGGAAACGTGGGAACACACCAAAAGGTGCTGGCAAAGGTGCGTTGGGCTTTAGTGTCTCTGTTAAATGGCAGAACTGCCTTTTATTGCCAGTAATAGCTAATTGGTCTAAAATTTTACCAGACGCAATCGGGGCTAAGGGCTGTGTCAGTATGGCAATTTTACGGATCAATTCACATAAAATATACAAGCAATGGTTCATCTTGACTTCATCTGTTTTTTTAAGTTCCCAAGGCTTATTACTATCCATATACTGGTTACCACGTGCGATAAGTGTCCACACCAATTCAGCATACTTATGTGTTTGCATAATGTTGATTTGCGCTAACACATGCAAGGGGCTATCTAATAATTCTTGTTCTTCTTGTGAGAAGGGCTGATGGTTTGGCACAGCGGCTCCAGCATTTTTATTAACAAATGACAACACGCGTTGCACTAAGTTGCCATAAGCATTCGCAAGGTCTGTATTCAAACGATTAATAAGATTTTGTCTTGAAAAGTCACCGTCTTGGCCGAAAGGAACTTCACGGACCAAGAAATAACGCACGGCATCAATGCCGAAAGTTTCAATTAGTTCGATAGGGTCAATTGTATTTCCTAATGACTTTGAAATCTTCACGCCTTCATTGGTCCACCAACCATGTGCAAAAATTTGCTGTGGCAAAGGTAGATTTGCCGCCATTAAGAATGCTGGCCAATAAACGGCATGGAATCTTAAAATATCTTTACCTACGACATGTGTTGTATGGTTCCAAAACTGTTTATAAAGGTCGTGGTTTTCATCAGGGTAACCTAAAGCTGTAATGTAATTTGTAAGTGCATCAAGCCACACATACATAATGTGTTTGTCATTACCTGGAACAGGCACACCCCATGAAAAGCTGGTGCGCGAAATAGACAAATCTTGTAATCCCCCCTCAACGAAACGTAACACTTCATTACGGCGTGAATCTGGGGCGATAAATTGCGGGTGGTCTTCATACCATTTTAACAAAGGTTCTTGGAACGCTGAAAGCTTAAAGAAATAGCTTTCTTCTTTCATCCATTCAACATCGGCCCCAGTTGGTGCTTTGCCATTGACTAATTCTTTTTCATCATAAAAGGCTTCATCGCGAACAGAATACCACCCTTCATAATGACCAAGGTAGATATAGCCATTTTCAAGTAGCTTATTCCATAATGCTTTTGCAGCTGCATAATGACGTTCTTGTGTTGTGCGAATGAACACATCGTTAGTGACTTGCATGACATCAACTAATTCTCTAAAAGACTTCGATACTTCATCAACAAATTTTTGAGGTTCCATACCTGCTTTTTCTGCTGCTTTTTGTACCTTTTGGCCGTGCTCATCAGTTCCTGTTAGAAAATATACAGGGCGTCCTTGAAGGCGATAAAATCTAGCAATGGTGTCGCACATTAAGGTCGTGTAAGCGCTTCCAATATGTGGCTTGTCATTCACATAATAAATGGGCGTTGTAATATAAAAGGGTTCTGTTGACGTTAGATTGTTCATAAAATTAAGTCGCTTTCCTACTGACTAAGAGGCTTGAGTTCTGCTAATGCGATGTTTTGTGGATTAAGGGAATGGCATTCTTTTAAGGTGATTTTTACAGAAAATTCTGGGTCTAAATACTTGTCCTTCATGCCTAAAACAACACCGATATCGTTAATATGCATCGACAATAAATAATCCGGTTCAATCGCTGTTCTCTCGGTTCCTTCGTAGATTTTTTGCTTTAACAGCCATACGGTAGAACGTTGCAGTTTTTTTG
The DNA here is from genome assembly GCA_964478775.1 of uncultured Verrucomicrobiales bacterium. Classification (GTDB taxonomy): domain Bacteria; phylum Pseudomonadota; class Alphaproteobacteria; order Paracaedibacterales; family CAIOTO01; genus PNMQ01. The sequence goes on from CAYZJC010000003.1 coordinate 74,183, forward strand.
CAAAGGCATCTGCCTCGCTTAAATGTGAAGCTGTGTCTGTAGCTTTATCAGATACGTCTGGAGTTGTTGTGTTAATAGAAAAATTGGGTTGTGGTTGCATGTCCGAATCAATCTCTACCACTTCTTTAGCTGCATTGTTTGCATCAAAAATACGCTGATGCTTGAGTTGCATTTTCCCCTTCATGGCACTTTGTATAACTTTTTGTAAATACTGCCTTGGTAGCCACACATCTTTCGTTAAGGGAACACGCACATATTCTGGTTGTGTATATTGCACATAGCGCTTGTCATGTGGAGGGTTCGTGTCATTATATTCGGTATTGTGTGTGGGGTATTGTATAACCCCTTGCGTTTCTTCATCTTCATTTGCTTCATTTGTTTTTGACTGTGTTTTAAATTCGTAAGTGAGCCCGTCTTTGCTTTCCGTTGTTTGACTAATATTGTCATAGCGGGCTGTTTTTTCTTTGTCTTTAAAATAAACAAATATCGTTGATTTTTGCACCACATGCCACAGGTTGTCTTTTTCAACAGTTGTGACTTCTAATGTGCCTTTCACATCTTGAATACCAAAATCAAAATAGTGTTCGCGGTCAAGTTCTATGGCATAGGTTGCGCTATAAGACACAAGCTCGAAACCACCTTCTTTTTCAGCTTTGTGTGAAGAGTCCTTTTGTGCCTCTTGCGAGGTGGAAGTCTTATGAGGTGGGGTAGCGTCACTTCCATATACATATGCAATTGACAATGCCATTAGCCCAAAGCTAAGGAATTGTTTCATTATTGTGTTGAGTGGATTTAAATGCATACCTAGCCTTTACTCAGAACCAACTTGTGCAACCAAAGGTGACCATGTGCCATTTGTGGCCCCACTTCGGGTGTTGATCCATTGTTGATTATACCCTGTTAAGTCTACCATATATAGCTTTGGTTTATGGGAAACAGAAACCTGCTTGGTGAAAATTAAATAGCGCCCATTGGCTGACCAGCAAGGGTCTTCAACTAACCATCCGTCTGCAATCATGCGCTCGCCTGATCCATCTGGACCCATGACCCCTATATAGAAACGTGGCCCTTCAGGGGTTCTCAGTTGTTTTGTGAACGCAATAAGGTCTCCCCTTGGTGACCAAACGGGCTGGGAATATTTACCTTCCCCATAGCTAATACGTCTTACATCTTCACCTTGCGTGTTCATAATATAGATATGTTCTTTGCCAGCGCGGTCAGATGTAAATACAATTTGTGTACTATCTGGTGCATAGCAAGGTGAGGTATCAATAGAAATATGGTCTGTGAGTCGCTTTAGATTACGGTCTTTCACATTCATTGTGTAAATAGCACTTCTTCCTTGTTGGGCAAGGCTCATGACAATAAACTGCCCATCTGGTGAAAACCTTGGTGCAAAGCTCATGCCGTCAAAGTTACCAAGTTTGCGGGCATTTTTGGTAATAAGATCCATCACAAAGACTTCAGCTTTGTTATTGTGAATTTTAAGATACGCTAATGACCTGCCATTGGGTGAAAATCTTGGGGTGAGAACGAGGTGTTTGCTGCTGGTTAATGTTCTGGGGTTGTGACCATCATAGTCCATCATCACAAGCTGGGTTGTGCTTTTTTTACCTTGACCATGAGGTTCTGAATAAACGATATGCGTGTTAAAAAAACCTGCTTCATTCGTAACGCGGGTGTAAATGAGGTCAGCAACCGCATGCGCAAGACGGCGCCACTTTGCATGGTTGCCTTCTACCATTTGTGCGATTAATTGTTTTTTATTTAGAACATCATACAAACGAAATTCAACTTTAATTTGACCATGTGCCTCTATCACTTTTCCTGTTAGCATAAAGCGGGCACGAATGCGTTGCCATTTATCAAAAGCAATGCTGGCTTGTTTAATTTCAGGTAAGGTTTGGGGAAATAAACTTTGGTCAATTGGGGCAAAAAGGCCGCTATTTTTTAAATCATTCGCAATCACATTAGACATCTCTACACCAACCTTGCTGGTTTCAAAGTCATTCTTGCCTGAAAAATCGTGTACAGCAATTGGGTCTGCTTGAATGAGCCCTTGTGTCACTTGAATACGTTGACGTGCATATGCCGTATTGCAACTTGCAGTGATTGCAACACAAAATAGGCCGCAAATTAAAACAAAATAAGGCTTTATGTTCATTTAAAAGGCTCACATTAAAAGAGTAAGTTATGTTTTTACATTAATTACTGGTATGTTATCTGATTTTCAAAGAAAACGATAATAAAAAATCAAACCAAATTAAGACGGCATAGACAACACATTAATAACAGGCATTTGCAGTGTTGTGATCACTGTGCCGTGCAGTTGACCGTTATCTAGTTTTTGAAAAATCATCGCATCACACAGGGGGTGTGCAAGCAAAGGTTGATCGGGGTGAATCACATTGTCTATCTTTCCATTGTTCATGGCTAAAAATGGAGAATGCAGAACACTGTCATCTTCTTGCGACATTTTTAGGGTATGTTCCGCATGTGATAGTGTGTGTGTCAACGTGTTAGAATTAACCGATTTTTGCGCTCGCATTTTAGCAACAGCAATCCTTCCCCCGATGCGCAACTTGTCAATTGCTGACTGCGGAATGTGGGTGTAAGCCCCACCATCCATAAAAATTATGTCACATTTCTCTATGGAAAGCGTAGTTGCCGGTGTTATCTTTTTAAGTTTACGCGTTGAGTCTAGTAGTCTTGCAAATAAAATACTATCTGGTTCAACGGCACATACTTCACCGCACAACATGCTAAGCAATGTCGCACTATAACCAGTGCCGGCGCTGATAACTGCAGCCGATAATGGTTCTGATTGTTCAGTAGTTTCATTGGCGTTTTGTGTGTTTAATATACGGTCACCCACAAGATGTTGCAAAAAAAGAGCCACTAAATAAAAGGGAAACTCACAACGTCTTTTTAAAACAATAGGGGCATCAGCATAAGCCAGTAAACGGTGCGCAGGGGGCAAAAAAGATTCACGATTAATCGAAAGTAATGCTTTTTCTAAAGACGGATGAATATAACTTAACGGTTTGATTTGATGAAACAAAACAGATTCAATAGTAAGTGTTTGGGAGTATTGTGTTTTTTTCATAAAATGGACCTGGCATATATAAAAGCTTTGTTTTGCTAAGACGCTTTTAATCATTCATGATTTCAGTTGACGCGTCATCATTATATTCAGTATAGTTGGTGAATAAGATGGATAGCAAGATTATTGGTCTGGCATATGCTGACATCTTAAAGAAGGCCGGATGGCAGAATGGTCATGCAGAGGATTGCAAATCCTTGTATATCGGTTCGATTCCGGTTCCGGCCTCCACATTTTTCAATTTTATATGACATACGATGAGAAAACTTGCATAAAAAATAATGCTAACGCGCGAAAAGCGGTAGGCAATTTTATATGTTCGTGGTATCTTGATAACCTACATTCGTGTGAAAGTTGTATAAAAATTGCAACAAGTGCACTTGATCGCTCTCAAATAAGGATCAACCATAGGACTTGGCACCTGTTTTGTTAACGCTTTATTTAACTTTCATCTGTCATACTGTAGATATATCGGTATAATTTTCGTTGAAAGCATGGCCATGATGGCATGCTCTGTTGGAAGAAAGACTAAATTTTATGTCAAAATCAAATCATAATGATTCTAAGAATACACTCCATTGTTCATTTTGTGGAAAAAGTCAACATGAAGTACGAAAGTTAATTGCAGGGCCAGCCGTTTTTATTTGTGATGAATGCGTTGAGTTATGTATGGATATTATTCGTGAAGAAAGTCAAACAGGGCGATTGCTTACACACGAAGGTATCCCTACACCGCAAGAAATTTGTAATGTGTTAAATGATTATGTCATTGGGCAAGCAAGGGCAAAACGTGTGTTGTCAGTTGCTGTGCATAACCATTATAAGCGCCTTAGCCTTATAGAAAAAAATGCTGATATCGAAATTGCAAAATCTAACATCTTATTAATTGGCCCAACGGGTAGCGGTAAAACATTGCTTGCGCAAACCTTGGCTAAAATTATTGACGTTCCTTTCACAATGGCTGATGCGACAACGCTCACTGAAGCTGGTTATGTTGGTGAAGACGTTGAAAATATTATCTTAAAACTACTACAAGCGGCTGACTATAATGTTGAAAAGGCGCAGCGCGGTATTGTATACATTGACGAAGTTGATAAAATTTCTAGAAAATCTGATAACCCTTCTATCACCCGTGATGTGTCTGGGGAAGGTGTGCAACAGGCCTTACTTAAAATTATGGAAGGCACAGTTGCTTCTGTTCCACCGCAAGGCGGGCGCAAACACCCACAGCAAGAATTTTTGCAAGTTGACACAACAAATATATTGTTTATCTGTGGTGGGGCGTTTGCTGGTCTTGACAAAATCATTTCTGCACGCGGCAAAGGAAGTGCTATCGGTTTTGGTGCAGATGTTCGAAACAAAGATGATAAGAAAACAGGTGAGTTACTAAAAGATGTTGAGCCAGAAGATTTACTCCGTTTTGGTTTGATTCCAGAATTTATTGGTCGTCTTCCAGTGCTTGCCACATTAAATGACTTAGATGAAGATGCTTTAATTGATATTTTAACAAAACCAAAAAATGCGTTGGTAAAACAATACAAAAAATTATTTGAAATGGAAGATATCAAGCTGAACTTCACAGATGATGCTTTGTCTGCAATTGCAACCCATGCCATTTCAAGAAAAACGGGTGCGCGCGGTCTTCGTGCGATCATGGAAAGCATTTTGTTAGACACGATGTTTGACTTGCCATCCATGGAAAATGTAGAAGAAGTGATTATTAATGGTGATGTTGTTAATAGTGTTGGTCAACCAGAAATAAAGCAACTAGATAAAGCTATTATCGCTGTTGAACCAGCTGCAGAACCAGCGGGCGCTGCTTAAGTTCATGACACGTCACAATACCAAGCCTTGAATTAAGTCACTGAAGTTTGCAATCTATTAAGTGAGACTAGTTTAAACGCTTGGTTTTTAGGTGATAATCACTCATTAAAAAACAGAAGAGAGACTAATTTAGTGTGAATTAATTTTTGCTGGTCTTTAGAAAATAATAAAATAAATGATATGTACAATCTTTCAAAGCTATACTCTATTCCCTTTGGTCAAAATTTTTTAACAACTCTGGCTAGCTTTTATATTGAAAAGGTACATGCCTCAATTACTGAGACATCGTGCTCAATCCTTACTCCTTCAAAGGTGAAAATCTTATTGCCATCTAACCGGGCTGTGCTCAATTTCCAAAAGGCTTTATTACAAGTCAGCCAACGACACACCTCTTCAACGCTGGTATTTCCAACCCTTTATAGCTTAAGTCATTTACATGAAAAGCACCCGTTTGAGCTATTATCTATTTATGACGTCAATGAAAAGTATAAAGTTTTATCTGACTTAGATATCGTCTCTCTCATTTTAGCCTATCTTCCGTCACAATTGTCAGTTAATAAAAGCATTGCACTTGCGAAATATTTATCTGAACTTTTTAATTTGCTAACAACTGGTGGCATTGAAGTTATTCAATTGCAAGCTTTGTTATTGGAAGACCGGTTACTTAATGAAGCCGAGCATATCAAGCAGTCAAAGCAGTATTTAGAAATTTTAACACAGCGCTTACCAGAACATTTAAGTCATGTGAATGCCATTACGCGCTCTCAGCGAACTGTCATGGTGACACAAGCCCTTAACACGTACCTTCAAGACACTGTGGTTGATGATATAATCATGATAGCCGGTTCAACAGGTACCGTGCCTTCAACGCGCCAGTTAATGCAGACCCTTCATCACTTACCCAATGGTATGATTATTTTACCTGGATATGACAGACAGCAGCTTTCCTTGCAGCAGTGTGACCAGCGTGTTACTGAAATGGCAACACACCCACAGCACACCATGCACCAGTTATGTAAAGCATTAGATATACCAGCAAGGGATGTTGAAGTGATTAAGACCAGTGGCCTGGGTAGCCTTACGTCGTTACAGAAAGAACGTTCTCACCTCATTAGAAATGCATTTGAAAGCCCGCCCATTTTACCAGTTGAACAGCATCAACTACGCCAACCCCCATTGATGTTTGAAGTTGAAACCCTTCAAGATGAAGCCAGGTTGATTGCCAATTTGTGCGAGACTATTTTAAAAGAGCAACACCTAACACTTGAAAGTGTTCAGCAAGATATTGCAATTGTGACCCCTAACTTGGCTTTAACCTCGCGTCTTATGAGTGAACTGAACCACTTAGGTCTTACCGCTAACCTTTCACAGGGTATGTCTTTTCAAACGACTGCTGTTGGTAGTTTTGTATTTTTATTTGCCAAATTATTGCGTGAGCCCACGATGCAAAACTTTTTTCATCTTGCAAAGCATCCCCTTGCGGCAAAAGAGTCAAGACAAGCCCATTTAAGTGAAATTCGAGACCTTGAAAAAGACATGCGATCATATCCCTTAAAAAGCATCACAATTCCTTTTTTTAAAACCATTCAAACTTGCTTATTAGAACGTCAATCTGTATCTAGCTGGTCTTCTTTTTTAGCTTTTTTTAAAATGTGGTGCAAAACACTGTCTGACCAATTTATATTTAATGAAGCCTCAACAAAAAGCGATGTTTTGGCCGCCATTGCTTTTTTTGATGATTTATTGAGGGCAAAAGTGCCTATTTGTAAAAATTTTGAAGATGCTTTGCTGATGTGCATTGAAGAATTTGCACCATCTGTCCAGTTTGATGAAGACTTAAGTTCACGTATACGTATTTTGGGGGCGCTAGAAGCACGGTTTACAACAGCTGATTTCGTGATTTGTGCGTCTCTCAATGAAGGGGTATGGCCAAAGTATCCAGATATTGACCCCTATCTTTCAAATCAAATGCGTTTAAGTCTAGGGTTGCCTTCACAAAAACGTCAGCAGGGCCTTGCTGCTCATGATTTATGTACATTGTTTTATGCGCCCAATTTATACCTTACAAGGGCGTTAAGAAATGACAGTGAGGTGACTTTGCCAAGTCGTATCTGGACAAGGTTTTATGAAAGCTTGCACCCGTTTCATGCCGAATATAAAGCACTGGCTTTAACGTTACTGTCAAATGAACAATTAGAAGAATCTAAGGGGAGGGGAGAAATTGAATCACTTTGTGCCATAAAACCCCCAGCCCCATGCCCACCAGTTAGCTTAAGGCCAACGTCTTATTCCGCAAGCGATGTTGATTTGCT
>CAYZJC010000003.1:81431-88008 GCA_964478775.1 uncultured Verrucomicrobiales bacterium
TGCTCATGAAGAACCCTTATGGTTTTTATATTAAACGTCTTTTGAAAATACGCCCCCTTGAAACCTTAGATAGAAGTTTAGATGCCCGAGAAAAAGGGAAATTATTTCACCTTATTTTAGATAGCTACCTTAAAGAACACGATGTGTATACATTGCCCAACCTTATTTCACATTCTAAAAAGGCATTTGACACATTTGAAGGCCAGCAGCAAAATTTCCTTACAAACTTTCAAGTGAAGCACGGCATGAAAGAAACGTTTTGGTGGTATAGGTTTAATGCTATTGCAAAATGGTGGCACAATAAACTTGACACTGAACCTGCAACACACCGGGTTACGGAAATAAAAGGTGAAATTGTTTGCAAGGATATAGCAGGGCAGCCATTTTCGTTGATGAGTCGCGCTGACAGGCTTGAAATCGTGCATGAACAAGGTAATGATGCACCAACAAGTTTGCGTTTAATTGACTATAAAACGGGCCAGCTACCAACCAAAGCTATGATTAAGTCTGGCAAAGCCCCACAAATTTTGGTGGAAGCGATTATTGCAAGTGAAGGGGGCTTTTGTGAAACCTTTCATATTGAAGGAACTTATTCTTGTGAGTATTGGCGCTTAACGGGCGCTGACCCAGCTGGTGAATGTTTGATTTTCCCCCTTTCTATGCAAGATGTTCAGTTTCACAAGACGGCCTTGTTGCAAGCCCTTGTGCACTATCACCAATCTACGACACCTTATTTATGTAACCCCTTGAATGAGGCGGATGTTTTATTTTCACGTATAGATGAATGGTCACACTTAATAGATAGCTAAAGTAAAGTGCTTAAAATACACAGAAAAATAGATGCAATAAAAAAGGCCTAAGGATAACCTTAGGCCATTTAACTTTTGCTTGACTGAAAAGCTTAAAAGCGGTACACGAAAGATGTTACAAAGTGTAGTGATTTACCTTTCTTTTCAGGAAGAACTTTCTTTTCGTCCGCATTGGTTGCTGCTGCCATTGTTTTACGGCTACCGTACATAACTTCAAATGCTACGTCAACTGTTGCAACTGGGTTATAGACCATGTTGAACATAATACGACGTACGTCTTTATTAATTACATCAGTCTGTAACACATACTTCACAGCATCTTTAGGGTATGACATTTTCACAAATGAAGCTGCTAACACAGTTTTGAAACAATCTGTCCAGCTGTGGCTGTAACCTAAAATTGCGCTTAAAGTTGTGGAATGTTCAAGTTTTCCATTTGCCTGATCGTAGTACATTGGTGCGTTACCGTCTTGTACGAGATAGCCAAGGCTTTTACCCCAAACCAATTGACCAAAGGCGTGTGACTTGCTGCCTGCACGGCGTGCTTGGAAACCAGATGAGAAACCATAACCCATTTTGTTGAGTTTGTGTTGGACTGTCTTCAAATCCTTCTCAAATGTGTTTTCAATACCTAGTCTTCTACCGATAGCACCAAAGGAAATGAAACCATTGTCACCATTGTAGCGTACACGTGCTGTTAAGTCTGGCATTGTTGATTTGCCAAGTCCGGAATCATTACTCCAGCTAATTTTATCTGTAACTGTTGCACCATTATTGATTACATAATCAGAATCTGGTTTTTCCGCAGAAATACTGATGACTGTATTTTTGTTTGGGGTGAAGTTATAGCGAATTTGTGCACGACGTGGTAATACGCCCATACCAAAGTTTTCAAAGTGGTAAGCTGCCATTTCATAGTCAGCAAAGTTTGATTCGTCTTGACCAATGCGAAGACCGCCAAAGGTTATAACAGCTTGACGCATACGAAAACCATAGCTTGTGCTTGTATCTTTTGTACCTGAACCAAAGAAGTCCATTTTAAAGAACCCTGTGATATCGCCAGCAGATGTGTGCGTTACGCTGTCAAAAAATATTCTTGAGCCTTGTGCTGTTGCAGAAAAATAACCTTTTTGTTGTTCTGTTGAAGAACTATTTAAGGCAATGTTTCTAAGGTCAAAAAATGTACCTGAAACGTTATTGCTTGATCTTTGGTTTGCGGCGTAACCACCATCAATCTTCACACGTCCACCAAAACGAACGGCTGTGTTTGAGCCAGGAACGGGGATGAATTTTTCTGGAAAGGAAGAGGCTTCAGCCTTCTTTTCTTCAGTTACTTTAGCTTCAGCGGCGACAAGTGCTTTTGCGTCAGCTTCTTTTTGTTTTTTGTCAAGGGCAGCAACTTGGTGCTTTAGCTTTTCAATTTGTTTTTTTAAATCTGATGAATCAACAGCTTTGGCTTCAACTACTGCTGCTGCTGCTGCTTCAACTTTTGTGTCAGCTGCCATTGCAGTAAATGTTGTTGCTGTTAAGAATAATCCTAACGTAAAATATTTTTGCATCTGCATTGATAACACTCCTTTTTTCTTTCAAACGATCTCTGCATGATTTTATTACACAGTATCGAGAGGTATGTGTAAAGATAAAATTTTAAATAATTTAGATTCTTATTTTATATGTGTGTTCAAAATGCCATGAATTTTCTTTTTGCGTTAAAAAACCTTTGCACACATCCCTATAATTAAAGCATACTACGGACAAGATATACGATAAAAATGAATGGAGCTTTCCTATGACTACGCCATTAATGCCAAAAGCCACGGCTGTTTGGTTAATTGAAAACACAGCTTTAAGTTTTGAACAGATTGCTTTTTTTTGTAAGTTACATATTTTAGAAATACAAGCCCTGGCTGATCAAGAAGGCGGCGTATCGATTGTTGGTTTTGATCCGATCGCTTCATCACAATTAACGGCAGATGAAATTAAGCGCTGTGAAGCTGACTCTGCAGCACGACTGGTGATACGTGATGCCGTTACCGTAGATTCTGTTTTGGGCAAGAGAAAAACAAAATATACCCCAGTTTCAAAAAGACAAGATCGCCCAGATGCCATAGCGTGGATGATAAAGTATCACCCTGAATTGCCTGATATCGCTATTGTTAAATTGCTTGGTACCACAAAGCCTATGGTGAACGCTGTGCGTTCAAAAACACACTGGAACAGTGCACACATTAAACCAAAGAACCCAGTACAGCTTGGATTTTGTTCAAATGCTGAGCTTGAAGAAGCTTTAAGAATTTATGGTAAAAGCATTCGCCCAACAGTAGATGAGCAAGAAAAAAGTCATGGTTAAGTAATAGAGGGATTCTTGTTGTGAGTGCCAGTGAATCTTTTTCATTAAAGTCTTCAAATGAGTCGAGCCGCCCTTTAATAAGGCGGCTTTTGCGTGATTTTATATCACCCTATCGTCGCCAATTGGTGATGGCATTTTTATGCATGTTGTCAGGTGCACTTGCGACAACCGCTTTGCCTTATTCCCTAAAGCCTGTATTTGATCATGTCTTCGTTAAGGGTGAAATGAACATGCTGTTTTGGGTGTCTTCAATGGTGCTTGGGGCATTTATTGTGAAGGGGGCCTCTGCTTATGGGGAGTCGGTCTTAATGACCTTTGTGGGGCAAAAAATTATTGCCGACATTCAAAAGAAATTATTTAGACACCTTGTCAAAGCTGATTTGTTTTATTTTCACACTACGCCAAGTGGGGAATTGTTGTCACGCTTCACGAATGATGTCGCCATGATGCGAAACGCCATGGCAACAACTTTAATAAGTTTGGGCAAGGACTTTCTTACCCTTGTGTTTCTTGTGGGCTTAATGTTTTATATGGATGCAACCCTAGCAGCCATTGCCTTTGTTGTCTTTCCAACAGCAGTGCTGCCTATTTTAAAAATAGGTAAACGTATGCGAAAGGTGACCCATAAAACGCAAGACCAACACGCAACGTTATCGTCACAGTTAAATCAAATCTTTCAAGGGATTCGTGTGGTAAAAGCTTATGGTATGGAAGCTGCTGAATCTAACAGGATACATTCAATTATCGACCACGTGTTTACGTTAACCTATAAGGCAACAAGAATAAAATCTGCCACGCATCCTATTGTTGAAAGCTTGGGCGGGGTCGCAATTGTTGCTGTCATTGCGTACGGTGGTTGGCAAGTCATTCACCACGACAGAACGGCTGGTGACTTTATTGCTTTTATCGCATCGCTTTTATTGGTGTATGAACCTTTAAAACGTTTAAGTAATTTAAATGCTAACCTTCAAGAAGGCTTGGCCGCAACGGCACGTGTTTTTGCAATGCTTGACCACCCAGCTGAAATTTTTGACAATGCAGCAAGTCAACAAGGTATTGAACCTATTAAGGGCAATGTTTGCTTTGAGAATGTCACTTTTACATACCCCCAACATGATGATGACAGACGTGCGCTCACCAACCTTTCATTTACGGTGCCACAAGGAAAGACAGTTGCTTTTGTTGGTGCGAGTGGTGCGGGAAAGTCAACCATTATCAATTTGCTCGCACGTTTTTATGACGTAACCTCTGGCAGCATTATGTTGGACGGTGAAAACATAAAAGATATGTCACTTGCTGCGCTGCGCGAAAATATGGCCTTAGTAAGCCAAGAGGTTTCTTTGTTTGACAGAACTGTTGCGCAAAATATTGCCTATAGTGAAAAAGAATATAGCCAAGATGAAATCATTGCAGCCGCAAAGGCAGCCGCGGCCCATGACTTTATTATGCAGTTGCCACATGGGTATGAAACTCTTGTTGGTGAAAATGGTGTGACGCTTTCTGGTGGGCAACGTCAACGTATTGTGATTGCAAGGGCTATGCTTAAAAATGCGCCTTTGTTGTTGCTAGACGAGGCAACCTCTGCCTTAGATAGTGAATCAGAGCGTCAAATTCAAGATGCACTCTCTAGCTTAATGCACGGGCGAACCACATTAATTGTTGCGCACCGTTTGTCAACCATTGTTAATGCAGACATGATTTATGTCTTAGACCAAGGTTGCATTATTGAAGCTGGCCAACATAAAGAATTGTTACAACAAGATGGTAGTTATGCCAAACTATGGTATAAGCAAACCCAAACAGCATGTGTTGAATAAAGGAAAGACCGGTTCGTTTATGCAAGCAAGACTAGAAATTTTACACACCATTCAAAACCAAAAGCAGCGCTATGCGGAAGTTAATGCACGCTATACAACCTTAACGGCGCGTCAAAAATTAGCGGCAGCTTTTCGTTTGTGCGCATTAAAAGGGTGGGATAATTGGACATACACCCATATTTCTGTACGCCATGACGAACATTCCTTTTTAATTAACCCCTTTGGTGTTTTGTTCGAACATATTACGCCGCAAGACTTGGTTCATATTGGTTTTGCGCAAGACCCTGTTCCTTTTTTTGGGCATGTCAACCCAACGGGTTTGCTGTTGCATAAGGCCATTTATCAAAAAAGGCCAGATATTAATGCGATTTTTCATTTGCACACCCCACATGGGGTTGCTGTTTCTGCAATGACGGAAGGGCTTTTACCTATTAGCCAGTTCGCACTTCATTTTTACGATAAGGTTTCAACCCATGGGTATGATTCCCTCATTTTAGATGAACACCAACAATGCGAACTGATTGCAAATGATTTAGCTGACAACTTTGTGATGCTTTTACAAAACCATGGCACGCTTACAGCCGGCACAACCATAGAAGAAGCTTTTTATCACACGCACCATTTTGAAGAAGCCTGTAAAGTACAATGTTTAGCATTGGCGACTGCCAATAGGGACGCACTAGATAAGCACTTAATTATTCCAAGCAAGGAACTGTGCAGTTATGCCAGAGACGAACTATTGTCATTTGAAAAAGAAAGAGGAAAGCGCGATTGGTTAGCTGCTATGCGACTTTTGCCCGATGATTTTTTTGAATCATGACAATTTAAATGAACCAAACTAATTCTCCTCTCAATTAAGTGACGGGCATTCAAAAAATTGCACGCATAAAATTTTAATGTTTGAAAATGCGTCAAGCATGCTTTACATTAAAAGGTAATATGAGGTTAATGCGTAACATTACATACCTAAATGTAACCTTAGCATAACCTTAGCACATTCTTTTTTTGAGCAGGAGCAGGCCAATGGCTGAAACGGGTACCACTACAGATACACAAAACACACCACAAAATGAAACCCCTAATTTTTCAATTATTACCCAATATATTAAGGACCAATCATTTGAAAATCCAAATCCGGTTCATGCGTTTTTAACACAACACGAAACACAACCGAATATTTCTGTTGATATTTCTGCAAAAGCGACAAAAGTTGGCGAAAATTTATTTGAAGTTATTTTAGATATTAATACAAAAGCAACATTTTCAGAATCCCAAACATTGTTTATGGCTGTTCTTAGCTATGGCGCATTAGTGAATTTGAATGAAACCCAAATTCCAAGTGATGTTGTGCCACAGCTCTTGATGATTCACACACCAACAATGTTGTTCCCTTTTGCACGTGCAATTATTTCTGATATGACACGCGAAGGTGGTTTTCCAGCATTGACATTGCACCCTGTTGATTTCCAAGCGCTTTACCAAGCCCATCAACAGCAAGCAGAAGCTCAACAACGCGCAGCTTCATAAATTAAGGCTGCATTGTTTTAATTTTAAACGTCATCATTTTCAAATGGTGGCGTTTTTTTAAACCTTATGATGAA
>CAYZJC010000003.1:88018-93901 GCA_964478775.1 uncultured Verrucomicrobiales bacterium
GAATAGTTTTATGAACGCCCCAAAACCCTTAGTGATATCGACTGTTCTTCTGCCCTGTAAAACGATAATTCATCAGGTTATGGGCAACACAATTAGCGCCTTTGTTGGCAAAGCTGGTATTATAAATGCGGCAGATAAAAAAGAGGGGGATCAAAAAACCCCAACGGGTCAGCATAAAGTTCTCTATGGGTTTTATAGGCCAGACCGTATAGAAAAGCCTCAGACTACGCTGCCAATGACACCCATACAAAAAGAAATGGGGTGGTGTGATGCCCCACTTCACCCAAACTACAATCAACTGGTAACGTTGCCGTTTGCACATAGTCATGAAAACATGTGGAGGGAAGATAATGTTTATGACATTGTCCTTGTGACAGACTATAATATGCACCCCGTGATTGCCAATAACGGAAGTGCCATTTTTATTCACACGCAACACATTACGGATCAAACTACTGCTTCAATCAACAGCTTTGCTTCTATAGATGCCGACCATGATAGGGGCACAATGGGGTGCCTCATGCTCTCGCAGCCAACTGTGCTTGCTATCTTATCCTCTCTTTCAGATGGGCAAGAACTTGAATGGCATGTTTCCATTGCACAAGCACACGTGCAGGAACCTACTACAGCTTAACGAAAGTGGTAGCTTACCCTCAATTGTAAACGATGTTCAGATGGTGAATAAGTCATAGAACGCACAATGCCACCAACTTTGCCTGAATCGTCTGAAATACTTATGTCCTTCTTGAGTCCAAAATTGTATTCAAATTGCATCAAGATAGCTGGCGAATATGAATAGGCGAGTCCTGCCCCAAACACAGGGGTTCCTTGCAATGCACTTTTTGTAAAAGATTTTTCCTCAAGGAAGCTGACATTGTCATACTTTATGTCATGCTTAACCCACTGATATGCAATCTTTGCATACACACCAAGGCTTGGGTGAAAACGCATACCAACCCCTACAGCTGGGCCCACATGAAACTTACGCTTGACTTTAACATTGGCAATTGGGGCATTTTCACCACTAGATGATAATGTGCCCTTAACAGTATTTGTCCCCATCGAAGCATCAAGTTCGGCAAAGCCAAAGTACTTCAGGTTGCGCTCAAGCATGTATCCGCCGTGTATACCGGCTAAAAAACCAATCCCCTTCATGGAAACACTACCACTGCCCGCTGGTGTCAAAGAAGGGTTCTTGTACGTGTTTTTTGCACGCACTTGGTTCATCCCTACGGAACCGCCTGCATAAAAGCCTGCGTTCACTTCATGCGCATCTGCGGCGACAAGAACAGCTATACAACACATGAGTTTTTTTAATTTAACTAAATTTGCTTGTTTTGAAATTAGCTGTAAGTGAGTGGTGTGCATAAAATTTCCCCCTTTAGTTTTTAAGGTCTGTTACAGTTGTTGGCATGACAAAAGGTGTGCCGACTAACACTTTAGGTTTGGCATAAAAATAGCCTTGTATCCCATCGCATTGAAGTTGACATGAAAATTGGTAGTCCGCTTTTGTTTCTACCCCTTCTGCAATAACAACAACATTAAATTCTCTGGCAAATGCCAATAATGACTGCAATAAAATAAAACTTGTATCACTAGATTGTGCATCTTGTAAAAGCTGTTGACCAATTTTAACGCGGTCAACGTGCACATTCTTTAAAAAATTTAAAGTTGAAAACCCTTGCCCAAAATCATCTAAAGCAAAGGTCACACCAAGATCTTTTAACTGTTGCATGCATTGTTGAAATTCATATAAATTTACAATATCCTGTCGTTCAGTGAGCTCTACACCAATGTCTTGAAAACTAAGATTACTTT
This sequence comes from uncultured Verrucomicrobiales bacterium, assembly GCA_964478775.1. Lineage (GTDB taxonomy): Bacteria > Pseudomonadota > Alphaproteobacteria > Paracaedibacterales > CAIOTO01 > PNMQ01. The sequence goes on from CAYZJC010000003.1 coordinate 89,837, forward strand.
TATCAATCATTTCGCAAAAGCGGTTAATAAAGGTGTGGTTGAGCATTGGAGGCGAGAGATTAATATAATAGGGGACCTGGCTTGGATTAAGGGCCTTCGCGTGCGTGTCTAACTTTTGAACAATTTTTAACGTCAGCTCTTCAAGTAAGTCATTTTGTTCGGCGAGATGAATCCAGTTATGGGCGGTCAGATTATGTAACGGATTGAGAGGTGGGCTGATGCGCAAAAGAATTTCTGTTCCTAAAGAAGTTGACAAATCTAAGGCGCAAATAGGCTGTTGCATAAGCACAAAGTCGCCGTTCGTAATGCATCCACTTAAGTGTTGTAAATGTGCTTTCATAAAATGGGCTGCATTTCCGTAAAAATTGTTGAAAAATTTTAGATAAAATCCTTTTCTTTGTAGCATTAATGTATTTGAAAAGCAATAAGTATATGATTTATGCGGGCAAAATGGCAATATTCGATTCACACAAGAAATGTTCTCAAAAGTGCTTTATCTCATTATTCTTTACTACGCGCATTCCCATCATTAACCAAATGTTAAAAAAAACCCTTTAAACTTATAGCAATAAGACCTAAGCCATTATTGAGATTATGCAAGATAATACACAAATTATCCTACAAGCCCAGCGTTTTGCAGAAATGCGTGAATCCCTCACCGGTGACACCATTGTCAAATTGACGGATATTTTTGTTAAAGCAATGCGGTCAAATGAAACGCATCCACGCGACAGGCTAAAACTGTTTGAAATTCTAAGAGAACCACTTGGAGCCTTACATATGGCACGAGGTGCAGAAGGTTTTATTTTAGATATCATCAATTATAATATTCCAATTGAAACGCGCCTGCATCTATTTCACATAGCAGAACTATATCTCAATAAACATGTGTTGGCAAAGGCCGCCGAAGGGTTTGTGCCAGATTTAATACAAGCAGATGTCCCTCTCGAGAAAACGTTAAAACTATATAAGTTATTGACAGGGTACTTATCACAAGACGCCCATCACCGTGTTGCTGAAGGAATTTTAAAAATTATACCTAACCTTCACGACCAGTATGAAGAACTGCGTGGGCTTTTTCACTTAATTCGTTCACACATTAACCGTGAAATGCTAATGCTATTTATGGAGGAATTCCTCAATAAGATTAGCCTTGAGGAAACGACTCCAGCTGATAGGCTAGACTTTTATAATATTGTCAAAAAAATGGTGACAACCGAAGCTTTGACTAAACCCGCTCAGGGCTTTTTGTTTGACATTCGTTCACCCAACTCTACAACGTATGATAGAAAAGAAGGTTTTAATATTGCACGCGAATACCTGGGGCTAGATTTATTAAAGTCTGCAGCACAATGTTTTTTGGCTGATTTAAAAAACTATGATATACAACCCTTTCAACGCATCACACTTTTTAATATGATATGCAGTTATTTAGACGGTGAACCCCTTAATTTAGCTGTTGAAACCTTTATGCATGATTTGGCGAACCCTGAACTTTCACCTGAGGATAGAGCAGATATCTTTGAAAAAATCAATTCATATCTGCCAACGCCGCTTCAGCAAATTGCCTGCTTATCATTTGTGCCAGACATACAATCGCCTGCTGTTAAATTAGAGAAATCAATAAAGGCATTGCGTATTGCTATGAAGCATTTGATTCCTACACAAATAAAAAGCTTGGCGGCATCACTTATTATGAAGCTAAGAGATCCAAGCGCCTCAACACGGCTGAAAAGAATTGCGTGTAAAGTGTTAGAGCCGTATCTCACGTCTAAGCAATTAACAGAGGCTTATGAAGCCTTGTTTTGGGACGTCATTAATAAAAATATTGACCTATACGAACGTGCTGACTTGTATATTAATATCAAAAAACACCTTTCGAAAGATTTACGTGAGCAGTCGGTTAATTCAATTCTTATAGGTTTAAAATCTCCCGCCACCCCTGACAGAGTAAAGACACGCATACTTGAAGTGCTTGAAGCCGATTTGCCAAGAAATTTCACACTATAAATATAAGTGTATTAAAGTGACACTCACTTAAGCAAATTCTTGGCTGTCTGAATATCCTCAACGGTGGTAAGGCCTTGCCATGGGGAATCTATCATATGCCCATAAAGTTGCTGGAAGGCCTCTGCTTGATGGAAGAGTTTGATCATTGAGAAAGAAACATCTTGTTGGTTGTCATACACAATATCTGCGTGTTCTTTTAAAAGCTGCGCAGATAAATAGTGGGGCCCTACGACACGAGGCCCAACAAAAACGTACGCCTCTTTACCTTTATTAATAGCCCTTGAACGGTGTGTTAAGCGTTGATTGGCATCTATCACATAATCACCAGGCCCTTTATGGCCAATGCCTTGATGTTTGTGTGCATTTAACGGGGACACAGCAAGGGAAATTGCATCGTGCGGATGAGAAAGCCTAAAATGTTTTTCAATCAATATGGGTAGGTGTTCTTTTAAGCCTTGAATGATCGTGTCGCTATTTAAAAGCAATAAGGGCTTTGATGTGTCAAAATATGGTAAGGCATGCAACAACCCGCCGCCTGTTTCAAGTGGAAGAGATTCATGACTGACTTGCACAAACGGATAGTGCGTCTTTAAAAAATTGCTCACCTGTTCTGCAAGGTAATAGCAATTCACCACAACGGTCTTCATGGTCTTGAGGGGGAGCTGATCTAATGTCCAAGATAGCCCACATAATGGAGAAGGGCCCAAAGGAATCAACGGCTTGGCAATGGTGTCAGTGCACGGTGACATTCTTTGCCCGCGGCCAGCTGCGAAAATCAAAACTTGTTCAATAGTCTGCTGTGACATAAGGGCTTAACGGCGCATTTGAGGTGATGGAAAATGAACAGCAAACCACTTAGCTATCTCACTTAAGCTCTCTTGTTGGCACAACACGTCTAAGTAGCCCCATATTCTTGGGTGATGAACACACTTACTTAGATTTCCTGCCCGCAATGCATAGCGACTAAAGACACCTAAGATTTTAACATGTCTTGCGGCAGACAAAACCATGCCTGTTGCTTGAATAGCACCAACAGTGGCGGCATCAAAGTCTTTAAAAAATAGCTGACTGCATGCCGCTATCACATCAGGTGAAACGTCACGCCTCGCATCCTCTAATAACGACACAAAGTCATAAGCGACACTTCCCCATAAGGCGTCTTGAAAATCTAACACTCCACATGTATCGACACAAAGATTGTTGTGCATTTCTGAAGCAGACTGTTCATGTGTGATAAACATTAAATTGTCGCAATGATAGTCTCGCAACACAATGGACTGCGGTGTGTTTGGCATATTGCTAAAACAGTTTTGCCACAAAGTTAAAAATTCTTGCTTAAGCATATCTGGGGCCTTATTGTTTTTCGCAAAAGGCCAGTACCAATCAATAAAAACTTCCACCTCCTTTAATAAGTGCTGATGACTATAGGGGTCCAAAAAGGGTGGTTGTTCTGTTTGTGTGTGTAAAGCTTTTAAAACAGTTATGGCTGTTTGATACAAAGCCATTTCATAAGTGGGGTTATGCACCAAAAGCTTCGTAAAGGTGTTATCACCAAAGTCTTCTAGCAACATAAACCCGGCTTCCATATTACTAGCAAAAACTTTTGGCGCCCTAACGCTTAAGCGTTGCAGCAGGTGAGATACAGCCTTAAATTGTTCGAACATCGTGGTGTTTAAGCTATCCATCACAATATAATTTTTTTGCGCCCCATATACCCGGTAATAAACCCTGTCTGACATATCTTGTGCGCAGTGGGCAATTTCACCCTCAATGCCACATTGTGCTACAAATGCTTTAATCTGCTGGTCTCTTTCAGCCGCAGTTATGGGTCTGTTCATCATTTATTTCCTTAATCGTGAGGTAGCGTCGTTCGCTTCCATCAGCTGCATGGGGGGCCAAAGTGAGTGTGATATCTATTCTATTTTTTGGCAAGAAATGTTCCAGTCTTTGCGGCCATTCAATAAAACAAATATCAGTTTTCATAAAGTCTAACAAGCCAATTTCAATCACTTCATCTGGGTGAGACAGTCTATACAAGTCAACATGCCAAAGGGT
>CAYZJC010000003.1:93911-102843 GCA_964478775.1 uncultured Verrucomicrobiales bacterium
TATTTCATATTCTTGCATCAATGTGAAGGTTGGGCTTGCGACAATCAGTTCTGGGTCTTTCAACAATGTTTGTAGTACATGGCGGGTGAAAGTTGTTTTTCCAGCCCCTAAGTCACCCCACAAACAAATCACCCTCGAAAATAGGGGCTGTGTTTGCAATGAGGCAGCAAAGCCTTCAGCAAGACTTAAGGTTTCCTCTAATGACAGTGGCGTTGATTCCTGCGCAGTCAATGATGCTGCCTTATTATAATTAATAATGCGTCGAATAATTTGTGCATAGCAAGGTGGGGGTTGCTTTTGTTCTAGTAAATACGAAACAAGATCAGTGTCTGGTTCTGAAAGTAAGCTTTCAAACACCTTCCATTGGTCTTGTGACCATTGTGCCAATTCATCCGCAGCATCCTTAATAAATTTCCTTAACATTAAGTCACATTCGCGTGTGCCACGGTACTGACATTGATGCTTTAAACGTTTAGCAAGTAGAGAAATTTGGCTATTCATGACGCCACGTATAATGTGTTGATGTGTTAAGAACGGCGACTAATTCAAAGCTGAAAAAGCAAGTTTTGCTCCCAAGCCCGTTAATATAATTTGACAGAAGAAAATAAACAAAAACAAAATAACGGCAGATAAATCTACACCATTAAAAGGCTTAACATAACGTCTGATTTGGTAAAAGAGAGGTTCAAACAAACGTGAAAGGGTTTCATACACTGCACTCACAATATTACTGTTTGAATTCAATACGCCAAAATACATAAGCCACTGCACGACAATATAAGCAACTAAGCAGTAGAACACGATGTCGAGGGCTGCCATGAGTGTCCATAAAATTGCACCTAAGATTGTCAGCATATATAAAAACCTTTATTGAGACTACTAAAAATAGGTTATCTAATTTGCAACAGGAATGCAAGTGTTTGCAACCTGATGTATTTTAACATTGCCCTCTTTTATGTATGGATCCGTAGGTCTTTCACTGCAAGTCAGGTGAGTGCCCATTTTGTTGGCGCAATGAATTCCTTGCGGTAAGCAAAGCTTCATTATAACACCTGACCTTCTTAGTGCCCCAGTGCAGATTTGCAGACTTGGCTGGGGCGATACTTAACAGCTCTTTTCAAGGATTTTACTTTTTGGTTGTCTCATCCTTAATATACTTGCTGGTTGCACGTGCGAATGCTTCATAAATACGCGGCAACACCACGCCTTTGTTGGAAAACTTTTCTGCCAATCTGCCTTGGTGAATCAAGACGATAAACTGCTCCGCTGTTTGAATAGGAAGCTCACCAACTTTCTTACGGCCTTTTGCAATATCAATTGCCATGGTCATGCTAACTTCACCTTGTTCAAATGGTGAGGCCCCAATCGAAATGGCGGCACCATCTTCTGTCACGAATCCATTAATCCCAATAATTGGAATAGGTGAATTTTCATAAGCCCACTTCATAACTTCTTTAAAGGGAACTAGTTTCTTTTTTTCTTTGTCTTCATACACTTTACGATAATTAGAGATCAACATGATATCCATCGATTTATCTGCATTCTTAATAATCTCTTTCCATTCAGAAAAAGTATTTGCAAACTGAGACTTTACAAACTTCATAGGCGCCCAATTTGGGTATTCATGCATGTTTGTGTCATCTGACTTCACAACCTTAGAATCATCAGCAACGTGTGCAATGCGCACAGGTGTTTTAATTCCTTTTTGTTTGGCAATGACTTCAACGAATTCCTTAATACCTTCAATTGGAATACGTTCTAAAATACCCGTTACATTGGTTGCCGTTGTATACCCATATTTTTCAGCCTTAGCATTAACACCCGCAAAAACATTGACCATGCTTGGGTCATTATTATATTCCTTCATGACAAAATTTTGTGCATCATCGTCGACAGAAACAACCACATTAGGTTTTGTAATACGAATGATTTCTTTAGCAATTTCTGCGGCTTTTTTCTTAGACGGATCATCTGGATGATTTTTTGTATCCATATAGTGGTACAAAATATTTAAGCCAGCATTTTCTTTTGCGACAGCGCGCTTAATTCCTTCATCAACATCTCTAACCCATGCATAGTCTGTATTATAACTTTGCAAAACAAGAATCGTTTTCTTGTTCATGTTGTAGTAAAGCAAAAAGCCTGCAACTGTTGTCAATACGATCGCACGAACGAGGTGTTCTAAATTAAAAGTTTTCTTATTCATTTTGTTCGTCCTTATATGATATTCAATACTTCTGACCAATAATAAATGGATGCAAAGACAGCGATAATCCTTACTAAATTCATCCACGCATTAAACTTCAAAAATTTCTTTTCACTAAATTCTATTCCCCCATCATCGAGAACGCTTTTGAAAGCGGTATATACGAATGATTGATACGGTAGGAACCAGCAGTCAGCTAGCATTAAAATTGCAAAACAAACTGTCCACGTGTTAATTGCGCAGGCTTTTCCGAGGGGGATAAATACAGGCAACAAGACAGCTAAGGCGCCGCCAATGGGCAAAAACAAACGTAACACAAACACGCTAATGGTAAGGAAGATAAAAAATGAATATACAGAGTTACCAAATAGTTCTGCGTAAGGGCGAACTTCTCTTACAATTGTTTTATCAATCCCAAAGTAGCCAACCATTCCTGACATTCCAACGATACAGGCAAGGAAAATCAATAATGTCCAGTTGATTTTTTCGCGAAGTTCTTTTCTGTCAATAAGGTTTGCAACCAAAACAACATAGGCTAGGCAAAAGACAATCCATGTAGGTGAAATACGGTGCCAGGAATAGGTCATCATTCCTATAAAAGCAATGGAAACAATTGCTGTAATACTTTTTTCCTTGGAAGACATTGAACCTAACGCTTTAAGCTCAATATTAGCTTGGTTAGCTGGTAACGATAATGGTATACGGTTACTAAAAAAAATCTTATGCAGCACATAATAACCAATAATCATAATCACACCCGCAACAACGGAAGCTTTGAACCAACCCAAAAACTGAAAACGAAGCTGTTCATGCAAAGGCAAGAAAGCCATAATAACGAAGTTCATCAATGAAGCGCTTAAGAATATTGTGCCCATTGCGCTTGCGCCATGAAAGGCACTAACAACAAGTCGATTAAAGCCACCATTTGTTGGTGTAATATTCCACTTGGCAGCAAATGTCTTTATGGAATCTGCAGCAAGTTCCACACGGCTAATAATGGACGGTACAAACGGGGTGATTAAGCCATACACAATAAAGAAGCATTTATCAAACAGCCTGGGGTGTCGACTGGTGAACTTGAGTGCATATAACATCATCCTTGTCATAATGCCTGATGATGAAATAACAACGGATAAGACCAAAACACTAAACACCATAATAAATACTTCAGAGGAAAAACCCGCCAAAATGAGGTGAGAGGGTGCCAAACCTAAGAATAGTGCTGAAGACAACAAAAAGATTGCCGGTACATATTCTTGAACCGAATTGCATGCCCACATCACAACAGCTGCCGTTGCCAGAGTGAGAAAGAGAACAAGCTCAGTTGAAAGTTCTAAAGATTCTAATTGTATATAAACAAAACCAGGGATAACGAGTAATAGTATCCATTCCATTACCAGCCATAAAGACTTTTTTTCATTTTTTAATATGATATTCATGTTGACCCAACCTAAAAAAACGCGATCATTATTTATAAATTTATCACAAATTTTAACTAATTCAACTGCTTAATGCCGTTCTCGCCTTTTTTTTTCAAGAGATGGCGCTAAAAATCACCACATTTTACAAGGAATTTAAGTTTTAGTCTTTTGAAAACTCTGTAAGAACTGCCACATAGCTGCACAAAAAACTATTGCAGCCCAGCCTTGGTGTAGTGTCCCCAGCACAACAGGTACGTGGTATAAGAGAACACATATACCAAGCACAACTTGAACAGTGACAGCTATTAAAAAATGGTAATTTGTATGTTTTTTAATACCTCCCCACACAGCCATACACAAAACACTTAAAGCCAAAAACCTATGCAACATTTGAACTGTCGCATGGTTTTCAAAAAAATTTGTCCATAAGGGGGTTTTATCTAGCCATTCAAAAGGGATCATCTGCCCTTCCATAAGCGGAAATGTATTGTAGATGAGTCCGGCTTTTAATCCAGCAACAAGGGCACCATAAAACACAGTAATTGTCACCAGGGCAAGATTAAGAGCGCTCCATCTTTTAGTTGCATACGATTGCTGGTGTTGCTTGGAAGTTACGCATTGTCGTTTAAAAATGGCCATCAATAAAATAGCAATAATCAAAAAAGCGATAAGTAAGTGTGCACTTAATCGGTAATGGCTCACATGCGGGTCACTCACAAGACCACTCTTAACCATGTACCACCCCATTGCGCCTTGTAGGCCAGTCAGAACCAATAAGGAAACTGTTACCTTTTTTTCAAAACCGTTTAATTTGTTTTTTGTCCAAAAATAGAGAGCGCCAAACAAAATATGAAATCCAATTAAGCGCGCCAAGACACGGTGAAAATATTCCATCAGGTAAATAAACTTAAATTCTGACAATGTGATTTTCGCATTAACAGTCAAAAACTCAGGGGTCTTTTGATATTTTGAAAACTCATTCAGCCAGTCGTCAATGTTTAAAGGGGGAATCATTCCAAGAATGGGTTTCCATTCCGTAATCGACAAACCAGAGCGCGTAAGACGTGTAGCCCCCCCCAGCATAATAACGCAAACCACCAATATAACTGAGCCCCACAGCCACAGCAACACAGGGTTCATTTGCTTTGTTTGCTGGCTAGTATTTGAATTTGCAAGTACCATGGTCATAAAATAGCCCCAAATTATATTGAAAATTTGTTAAAATTTGATGCGAGATGAAATTAAGCTATGTGCTATTTGCCAGATTTCAATTCATCGTGCAGTTGCTGTGCCACATCCGTAAGGTCTGCTAGGTAAGGGTTTTTGGCTGCCTTTTTAAAATAATATAAAGCCCTTTTCTTTGAAACTTTTGTACCAATCCCATCGCGGTACAAAACAGCTAAGTTAAATTGGGCTATGCCATCTCCTTTATCGGCGGCTTGCTTATAGAGCTTAAACGCATATGGTTCACTTTTAATAGCCCCATCCCCATTTAAAAAGCTATCTGCCAAGGCTGTAAGGCCTGGAACATAGCCAAGGGCAGCAGAGCGCGCAAAATAAATGGTTGCTTCACGCGGGTTTCTAATCCCATTGTTAAAGCAGCCATTTAAGTAAAGAACACCTGTTGCAAAAATTGCCTCAGGGTCATTTGCATCCTCAAGGGTCTTAAGGCGCTTTAATGCATTGACACTATCACCTCTGTCAACTTGTAGTTGTACTTCTTCTAATAAAGTTGATGTTGGTTCGTCATGCTGGCACGATTCCGTCATTGTAACATTGTCACTTTGAATATCTTGTGCATTTTCAGCGAATGAAATTGCAGATGAAAAACAATATGCTGACGCGCCCACGCCTAACCACAAAAGAGTAAGAGTGATTTTGTTTTTTTCACGTAAATTCAATAACACACGCATCATGAGATTTCTTTATTAATGTTAATAGTCATTTGTCCACATTATCAGACATTTTTTTAAAACAAGCAACCCTTAGCATCGTGAGTGTCTCCTTTAATTTCATCAACACCAAAAGAGCTTGCCGCAATGCGTTGATTGTATCAGGTGGGGACATTTTCAAAAGCGGATTTCATCTAATGAATAAATGTATCAGAAAAGGGCGTTTTTTAAAAATATCTTTTAAAGCACACCCTTTTCTTTTGCTGTCAGACTTATTGCGAGATATATGGCTAGGCGATTGGTGTTTTTTTATTCGTGAATCAAGAACAACGCTTCGACTTCAACCGCTGAACCTTTCGGCAAGGCATTTACACCAACAGCAGCACGTGCATGACGGCCAATTTCTTCCCCAAAAACTTCAACCATTAAGTCTGATGCCCCGTTAATGACTTGTGGCTGGTCTTCAAATTGTGGCAAGCAGTTTACAAAACCGCCAAGGCGAACGCACTGCACAAGGCGTGACCAGTCACCCAGCAAAGCTGCTTTTAATTGCACGAGAATGTTTAAACCACACAAACGGGCAGCATCTTTTCCTTGTTCAAGGGAAAGGTCGCTACCAACTTTTCCTTTGTATAAAATTTCACCATCACGCATGGGGAGTTGGCCCGAAATGAATACCATGTTGTCAGTAACAACATAGGGTAAGTATGTGGCTATGGCTTTAGAGGCTGTGGGCAATACCAACCCTAATTCACTTAGTTTCTTTTCAACATTCATATTATCTTTCCTTCACTAATTGCTTTCTAGCTTTCTTTATGCAGGGTATCACTTAGGTTTTTTTCAAGCCAGTGAATATCATACTTACCTTCAATGATATCAGCATTCTTAACAAGTTTTTGGTGTAAGGGTAACGTGGTTTTAATGCCGTCAATCACATATTCCTGTAAGGCGCGCTCAAGCCTTGCAAGACATTCATTTCTATCACGTCCATAAGCAATGAGTTTCGAGACCATGCTATCATAATATGGCGGAACAGTATAACCAGAATAAATATGACTATCTACACGGATACCAAAGCCACCTGGGGTGTGGTACCTTACAATTTTACCCGGGGATGGGATAAAGGTTTGAGGGTCTTCCGCATTAATTCTGCATTCAATGGCATGTCCCTTAAAGGTGATGTCTTTTTGGGTGTACCCCAGTGGCTCACCGGCAGCAACACGAATTTGTTCCTTAATTAAATCGATGCCGGTAATCATTTCTGTCACAGGGTGTTCAACTTGAATACGTGTATTCATTTCCATGAAAAAGAATTCACCATCTTCATATAAAAATTCAAATGTACCAACGCCGCGGTAACCCATTTTGGTAATTGCGTCAACGACAACACCACCTAGCTTTTCGCGTTCAGCAACTGGCAAAGCCGGAGATGGCGCTTCTTCAAATATTTTTTGGTGACGACGTTGCAATGAACAGTCGCGTTCACCTAAGTGCACAGCTGTTCCGTGTTGGTCAGCTAGAACCTGTATTTCAATGTGACGTGGACGGCGTAAATAGCGTTCCATGTACACATTGTCATTTCCAAAGTTTGCTTTGGCTTCAGCACGTGCCATTTGATAGGAAGATAAAAGTTCACCTTCGTTGTAGGCAAGCTTCATACCCTTGCCACCGCCGCCAGCTGTGGCTTTAATCAACACGGGGTAACCAATACGGTTAGCTTCTTCAATGACTTGTGCGTCTGTGTCTAGTGACCCTTCAGACCCTGGAACAACTGGAACCCCTAAATTAATCATGGTTTTTTTAGCTGTGATTTTATCACCCATCATGGTGATGTGTTCTGGGCTTGGGCCAATAAAGGCAATACCATGTTCTTCAACCATAGCCGCGAAGGCTGCGTTTTCAGACAAGAAACCAAAACCTGGGTGGATAGCATCCGCCCCAGTGATTTCAGCAGCGCTAATAATAGCTGACATTTTTAAATAGCTGTCTTTGGCAGCAGGGGCACCAATACAGACGCTTTCATCAGCCAAACGAACGTGCATTAAGTCAGCGTCAGCTGTTGAATGGACAGCCACTGTTTTGATTCCCATTTCTTGGCACGCGCGCAAAACACGAAGCGCAATCTCACCACGGTTTGCAATTAAGATTTTAGAAAATAAAGGCATTATTCAACTACCACTAATGGTTGGTCATATTCAACGGGTGATGCATCTGACACTAAAATGTGTGTTACTGTTCCGCCCTTTGGTGCTTTAATGGGGTTCATCACTTTCATGGCTTCCACAATCACAAGGGTTTGACCCGCCGTTACTGTGTCGCCAACTTTAATGAAAGGCGTAGCACCTGGTGCTGACGCAAGGTACGTTGTGCCCACCATTGGTGACTTTACCGTGCCAGGGTTTTGAGAAAAGTGTGGTTTATCTGTAACTGCTGCTGGGGGTGTTACAGCAGCGGGTGTAGGGGCAAAGCTGTTAGATGGCATTGCCGGAATCGCTGTGGCATTAACATTAACGGGTGCTGGCTGTTTTGCCAAATATATGCGCACACCATTTTCTTCGTATTCAATTTCTGTCAATTGCGTGTCAGCCAAAATTTCAGCAAGTTTGCGAATGGCATCGCCATTAAAATTCGCAGTTGTCATAAGTTTTTTCCCATAAATTCGTTAACGTCTTATTTGAAATATACACCAACACAATGTCTTTAGAAAAGATAATCATGTTGATACAGGTTCTCTTGTAAGTAATTTATACCCTTTTTTTGTGTTTGCTGCAACTATTCCTGTTGTTAAAAAAAATCACCATCGTCTTGATGTGACCATGGTGATTGTCATGATAACATCGTTAAGTGATGTTAGTTTGCTAAGCTTTGTGCAACTACTACAGAGAGCATCTCATGATAAAAAAGAAAAAATTTATAAATTGTCATTTTTTCGTAGACAAGCTAAACAAAATTAGGTAAAAATATGAATGTCGCCGATTTAGCTCAGCTGGTAGAGCAACTGATTTGTAATCAGTAGGTCGGGGGTTCGAATCCCTCAATCGGCACCATTTGCGGCCGTGGCGGAATTGGTAGACGCGCAGCGTTGAGGTCGCTGTGAAGCGATTCGTGGAAGTTCGAGTCTTCTCGACCGCACCAATTTTCTCTCTTACTTTTTTATCAAAAATTAAGTATAGTTAATATTCTATTGAAGTTGAAATAAGTTTGAATTTTGTATAAAAAGATTAAGTTTTTATTCGCCTGTTTTGCCGCATTGTATTCAACTTTCTTTACTGCTTTTGTTGTTTATGTTTTTTTTTCAACTCCTTCTTTAATTCATAAAAGAGATGCTGTGATTGTGCTCACCGGTGGTCCTGGTCGAATCTTTGAAGGATTAGATATTTATCAAAAAGGATTAGCTGATAAAATATTTATAT
>CAYZJC010000004.1:0-15798 GCA_964478775.1 uncultured Verrucomicrobiales bacterium
GGTTCCGCAAGCGGCGGCTATAACGACGGAGGCAACGGATATAGCGAAGTCGGCGGTTCCGCAAGCGGCGGCGGGGGCGAAAACTTGAGCAACACTTCATCGTCCTCATCTGGTAACAACCAGCAGACTTCCGCCATCAATAACAGTAGGGCATCTGGCAATAAAAGTGGTGGCGGTAATTCAACTGCCCAATCCAACACTTCACCGACAAGCAAAACAGCAACTCAACAAAACACGACTACCAAGACAAATCAAGCTAAGGTCGAAAAGAAGGCACCTCCTCCTCCTGAGCCAAGCCTTGCTGAGCTTGCCCTCAACGGAGGAGCAGCCCCAGCACCAGCAGGGAAAAAAGCTGGACTCCCTTCTGAATACTAATTCTTAGACACCTTGTGTTGCCAGAAATCTATATTTTCTGTCAAAGTTTAACAGCTGTTGCACTTCAATCAGTGAAGATGTCGCCCCTTTAATCCCCCCAAAACCTGTAAAAAAATTAACTGTTTTTTAACTTTTCAGCCCTTAAGAAGGCTAGCTTTTGGCTAGACATTTGTAAAATAATTGTCTACACTACGCGTACACTCTTAAATGTAAAAAACTATTTTTAAAGGCTTTTTATTATGAAATCTAAAATATGGACAGTGTTCTTAGCCGCATTCCTCACATTATCTGGCTGTAAAGAAGACAAGCCTGCTGAAAACAATAATAACGCAGACGCAAGCAAGCTGAATGTGGTGATGTCTATAGACTATGCCCCTTTTGAATTTTATAAAAATGGGCAAATTATTGGCTTTGATGTAGATTTTATTAATAAAATTGGCGAAAAATTAGGACGCACTATTGTCATAAAGGATTCACCCTTTGAAAGCTTGATTGCAGCCTTACAGTCAAACACAGCTGATCTTGTGATATCTGCGTTAAGTGCGACAGATGAAAGAAAAAAGAGTGTTGATTTTTCAGTTTCTTATGCCATGTCACAATCAGTTATCGTAACAGCTGACCCAAAATGTAAGTCAGTGGAAGACTTTAAAGGCAAAAAGGTGGGTGTGCAGTTAGGTTCATCTTACGAACCCTTTGTCAAAGAATGGATAGCAAAAACAGAAGGCCTGTCATACGAAGCCCTGAGCCGTGTGCCTGACCTTGTGCAAAACCTAAAAAGCGAACGTATCAGTGGCATTGTCATGGGTATTCATGAAGCTAAAACCTTATTAGCGCAAGTGACAAACCTTAAGAACCCATTGCATATCATAGAAATTCCAGATACACGTATTGATTATGCGATTGCGTTACCTAAAAATTCACCGTTGAAGAAGAAAGTTGATGACGCTATCGAACAAATGCGTGAAGATGGTACCTTATTGGCATTAACAAATAAATGGTTCGCACCTCAAGAAGCTAAGTAAATGCCAGTAATTGATGTTTTTAATGCAGCTTAAGTCACAACGTTATTAAAAAAGGTTTTTAGGAAATATTGTATGCATCTTGATTTTGCATCTCTTCTGCCAGATCTCCCCTATATTTTACAAGGGGTTAAAATAACGTTGTTATTTACTTTTGTGTCATTATTAGGCGGGGCGCCTTTGGCCGTTGGTCTTGCGATTTGTAAGGTCAGCTCTAAAAAAAGCCTTGCAAGGTTTGCTGACCTTTATACATCTGTCTTTAGGGGGACCCCCTTATTGGTGCAGCTTGGCCTTATTTATTACGGTGTGCCACAAGTAACGGGGTATAGAATAACCACCTTTGAAGCTGGTGTCTTAACCTTTTCCCTTAATTCTGCCGCTTACGTTTCAGAAGCCATTCGTGCAGGCATTCAGTCTGTTGATGTCGGGCAATGGGAAGCAGCGCTAGTGCTAGGCTTTAGTAAAGCGCAAACATTCAGGCACATTATTTTACCCCAGGCCGTTTGGGCAACTATCCCAAGCCTTGTTAATGAAATGGTTGACTTATTAAAGGAATCAGCCCTTATTTCCACCATTGGTGAAGCAGACCTCATGCGGCGCACACAACAAGTGGCAGGTGAAAAGTTTATGTTCTTTGAACCCTTCTTAATTGCTGCAACCCTTTACTATATCATGGTCTTTATTGTTACCTATATTGGCCGTAAGCTGGAGGCACATTTACGTTATGCTTAAGCTTTCAGACGTTGCCTTAGATATGCAAGGTAAAACCATTTTAAATACCTTTTCAACCACCCTACAGGCCAATAAAATTACTGTTATTTTAGGGTCTTCAGGTGCAGGTAAAACTTCTTTTTTAAGGTGTGCAGCGGGCCTTACCCCCACCACTAAAGGGCACATTACGTTAAATGACAGACCTATGGCACAATGGCAAAAAGGTGAAGTTGGTGTTGTCTTTCAAAGCTTTAATTTGTTTCCGCATTTAAGCATTTTAGAAAACCTCACCTTAAGTGTGGTGACTGTTAAAAACACCCCTATAGATATGGCGCACCAACTTGCAACCCAGTTGTTACAACAATTTGGCATGGCGGACTTGGCACAATCAAAACCCCACCGGTTGTCTGGCGGCCAAAAGCAGCGTGTTGCCATAGCCCGCGCTTTGATGATGGACCCCCATGTTCTCTTTTTTGACGAACCAACGTCAGCCTTAGACCCAGAACTGATTCATGATGTACAAAATTCCATTATGGCCCTTAAAAAGGAAGATCGCGTTATTTGTATTGTAACGCATGCCATAAAATTAGCACAAAGCATTGCTGACCATATTTTGTTTTTTGATAAAGGGCTTTTGCTGGACGACGTCACAAAGGAAGATTTTTTTAGCCCCCATTCAAACCATTTATCAAAGCGATCACGTGAATTTTTAACCAACCTTGATGCTTTTATAGACATGTCAGCATAAAATAACCACCCTTAATTTTTCTTAAGGGTGGTTTTGCAAATTATGAAGGGCTGTTGCCTTTAACTTCAAGTTTTGGCAAGATCGCATTGTCAGTAAGAGAAAGTTTTGACCCATTAATCATATCGACTTTGTCAGCCAAACGAACTTTTTCAAACATGGCAGCATCTGTATGGGCAGGCATACTAAAGTTAAATAATTTGCCATCAATATTGTTTGCTGCACTATAAACAAGGGCAGAGCTTCCTGAAACACTTTGTGAGGTTGTAAAGTCACTAGTTGAAACCTTATAGAACCCTGCAGCTAGACCGGCATCACTCATATAAACAGTGCCTAAACTTGCTACAGCATATTGTTCTGGTGCTTTCAACAGTGGCAGAACTGAGTCATTGAGGATAAGTTTTTGACCAGCCGCACCGTAAATGACTCTGGCCGTATCACCCAAAGATGACGGGTTAGCTGTAAATGCTTCACTACGATTGTTATTCCGATAAAAACCATCCTGGATACTGCCACCAGCGGGTATATAGGCACTATAGTAAGAAAAGTCATCTAGTGTTGCATCTCTCGAGCCAACCACCTGACCTTCATCATCATACTGGTCAATTTGCACAGCTACCATCCCTCCGAGGTCACTCAGAAAAAGCTTTTCATCCTGATCACCAGTCGAATTATACACAGTTTGATTTAAATTTTCTCCATCTAAATCAGCTAGCGTATTATAGTAAATTGTTGTTGAAGCTAAATAAAAACCATTTTCTAATGAAGTGCCATCGTAAAAAATTTCACTTGTTTGAAAATCTGACAATTTATATGGACGCTCTGCTTCAATGACAGCAGTTGAATGCGCTGTATCACTGGTGATATAGTAATTGTTGTTAGCGTCTTTATATAAAACAGCTGAATTATTGTCAGTTGCTGTATAAGCAGTTGAACCAGTAAGTGCAAGACCAGCTGCAATACCAACATCTGCGTTCACATAGTAAAGCGTTCCACTATTGCTTGCACGTAAAGAACTGAGAGTCCATTGAATAGAGCCGTGTCCGTCAATACTGGCATTGACTTTGCTATTAATGACCATTTTATCGTTATTGTGTGCTTTTGCATAATCTTTATTCAAAAGAATATCAGTCATTTGTGACCCATTGTTGATAAATTCAATCGTCACTGCCGTGGCACCATCTTGCGCAATTGCCCCTAATTGTGTGGGGTGGTCATTGACATCAATCGCAATAGATGCCCCCTCTGCTATGGTGATTTTCCCATCTAAATCAATATTGTCTGCTCTGGCTTGCAAGGCTGTAGCAGTTGCCATTGTAATGCCGGCCCCTAATGAACCGTTATGGTCAAATGCAACTGTACCCGCATCTGCGTACAACCTACCTTCAATCTTACCTGACCCACTGTGGTCGCCACTTAAAAATAACACACCGTCACCTTCTTTATGAAATTCATCACTTGAAGCAAGCACAAGGTTGCCATTATTCAGCGTACCTGATTTCCCCGAAGCAATGTCAAGGCTTACTGAGTTGGCAGCCGCATGATGCGAACAAGCCAATAATAGTGCTCAAGCCAATAATAGTGCTGTTGAACTTAACGCTAACTTGGTTGTTAAAGAACTTAATACTTTCATCTTTCTAATCCTTTTAAAAAACTTTTCGCTACATTATTATTTATAAATGAAATATATTAACAAATAGTTAACATAAATAAAAAAAATAATAAATCAATTAAATAAGAAATAATTCCCAAGGAAAGTTCTATCTCATTCACAATGCCTCTATGCGATTTACGTGAATTTGGGTATTAGACTTGCGGGAAAAGGTTTGTCAACGTACAATAAGTATTATAGCTTGTCGTTTATAATTTGGCTTATGCACCCTATCATTTGCTTGTGGGGTAGTTACCGCATTTTTTTGCATATCAATACCCAATATATAAAGAGACCAAGCTTAGTACATATTTGAAAATGAAAATCTTGATGAAGGATGAAATCAACATGACAACGAATGAAGCAATTGCGCAACAATTACAAGACACCATTACAAAGCTCACACAACCTTTTAAAGGTATTTTGGCAGCGGATGAGTCAACAATCAGCATTGGTCGTAAATTTGCCGCATGGGGCCTTGAAAACACGGTTTGTCATCGTTATAACTACCGTTTCATGTTGTTGACGACACCTCATTTGAATGACTATGTGTCAGGTGTTATTTTGTATGATGAAACTTTTCATCAAGAATACGACGGTGTTCCTGTCCCCCACTATTTAGCTACCAATGGTATTGTGCCTGGCATTAAGGTTGACTTAGGGCTAAAGGCAGCGCATGTTCCTAGTGCCATTACGGGTGAAGAGGTGACAACCGGCCTTGATGATTTGAAAAGTCGTTGTGTGGCCTATGAAGAACAAGGGGCGAGGTTTGCAAAGTGGCGCGCTGTCTTTCATATTTCAGACAATCAACCTTCTGACGCTGTTATTTTACAAAACTGTGAAGACCTTGCAAGATATGCGAAAATTTGTCAAGAAACAGGGATTGTGCCCATTGTGGAACCTGAAGTCTTGACACAAGGTGACCATAATGAAAATGTGTGTTATGAAGTCACTGAACGCGTGTTAGCACAATTGTTTAAGTCATTAGATGCGCATAAAGTTGACCTTGGAACCCTGATCTTAAAGCCAAGTATGGTCACACCCGGTGCAACGTGTGTGCATTATGACCAACAGACAAATGCCACTCTTACCTTTAAACTGTTGAAGGCACTTGTTCCTGCTGCTGTGCCTTCTGTTATGTTCTTGTCAGGTGGTCAAAGCGATGATGATGCAACCCTTCACTTAAAACTTATCAACCAAGCTGGTGAAAAACCTTGGTACGTGAGTTTTTCCTATGGCAGAGCTTTGCAAGACTGCGCATTAGCCGTTTGGAAAGGTGTTGAGAAAAACATAGAGGCTGGTCAAGACACTTTGTTACAAAGGGCCAAACTAAACAGCCTGGCTGTTGAAGGAAAATAGTTTTATGTCTACGGTTAACCCACAGCAAGTTGAATTGTTTGACAAAGACGCCCCCTTATGGTGGAAAGTGGGTGGGCCATTTGATTTATTGCATGCCATGAATCGGCTGCGCATTGAATTTATAACAGATCAAGTGCCGCATCTTCAAAGGCTTAAGGTATTAGATATTGGTTGCGGCGGCGGTATATTGGCTGAACCCTTGACACGCCTTGGAGCTATCGTTACAGGAATTGATGCCACCCAAAGCGCTATTGATGTCGCAAAGCAGCATGCCCATGAAATGGGCCTTGCTATTGACTATCATTGCGTTGACGTGGAAACCTTTGCAGCGCAGCATGCAGGTACCTTTGATTTGGTTATCGCATCTGAAATTATTGAACATGTTGAAAACCCACAAAATTTCTTGTCTGCAGCGCTGACCTGTTTAAAACCAGAGGTGAACTTTGGCCTTATTGTTTCAACAATCAATAAGACGTGGATGTCATGGCTAGGTGCCATTGTGGGGGCAGAATATGTTTTAAGGCTTGTTGCACGTGGTACACATGACTGGCAACACTTTTTAAAGCCAAGTGAAATTGCAGGGCTTTTAACACACATCAATACAGCGCAACAATTACCCCCCTACCATTGGCAAGAACTTCGGGGCATGAAACTAGATATTTGTAAAAAAGAATGGCGTTGGACCAAAGATTTATCCATTAATTATATTGGGGTTATTAAAAAAGGAGATTCTTAACCATATATTAAATTCTTCCACTCTAGAATATTGAGGAGGAGATTTTAAATGGCAAAATCATCAACAAAAAAAGAATTGTTCCCTATAGCGCAAGAACAGGGGTATTCCTTACTACTCAAATCATTGCATTGGGGAATGGCAATTTTATTTATGGGGGTGTTGGTCATTGGCTTTATGCTAGATGATATACCAGCGGAATATAAAAAACTTGCTTACAGCGTTCATAAATCTTTAGGGATTACAATCTTAGTATTGATACCTATCAGGCTGGCAAGTCGGTTTTTGTCAGCTTCACCCTCCCCACAAACATCAAAAGCTTTACATAAATTGTCACAAATGATGGTGTTGGGTTTATATGTTGGCATGTTGGTGATGGCAGTATCTGGTTTGTTAATGTCTGCCTATGGTGGTCACCCTATTGCTTGGTTTGATTTTATAACCTTGCCAGAGTTTGTTATAAAAAACCCTTCTCTTTCCCAATTATTTAATTCTGTTCATGTAACAGTTGCAGCCGGTTTTGCGGTACTGATTGGTTTGCACATCATTGCGGCATTGATTCACTATTTTGTCTTCAAAGACAAAGTGATGCAAGCCATGTTACCCAGTTTAAAAAAGAGAAAAAACAAATAGGATTTTGAAAGGCATAAAGTGTTATGTTGCATCAGTTGAGTCAATTTAAGAAGAGTTTATGGTCATTGTTAACTTTAGGGTTAATTTTAGCAAGTGTTTCAACTGTTGACGCGCGCATAGAAGAAATTGATGCAGGGGCAGATAACCCCTTTAGTTCATTGTTTGGTTCCCCTGAGGGCACTGATAAAGCTGACGATAAAGCCAATGGCAAAGAAGAACAAAAAGATGAAAAACAAGAAGAAGCCCCTAATGAAGGCATGAAGATTCCTTCATTAACAGAAGTGATACATGAAATACGCACAGTTGACTGGCAAGCGGCATGGCAAAGTTATGTGAAAAATTTTAATTGGGTGACATTTTTATTGGCTGTTGGAAAAATAGTTGCCATCATTCTGTCTGGCATATTTGTTTATCGTTTTCTAAGAAGAACAGAAGAAAAGCATCTTATCAAAATATTAACCTTAATTCATGTCAGTGAAACGCATCTGCACGATGAACACTACCTCAATTCTATAAAAGAAATCAGTAATTGTGTTTTAAAATGGTTTTGTACTTTTCTTGTAGGGATGGCCGTTTTAGCGGAACAAGGAATGAATGTTAGCCCTGCCCTTAATCTTTCCTTAGAAGCTGCAAGAATTATACTGTTAGTTGCCGTATATGTGGTTGCAACAAAATTCATTTTAAGAGTCGTAAAGAAAAATGTAACAAAGCACCTTCACCGTGTTCTCACTCTAAAGCATGAAGAAAGTTCAGCAACGGCAGCAACTCCGCTTGCCAAAACCATTGTTCCTATTGCTGAGTCTATCGTACATTGGCTCATATTATTTGTTGCAGCAATTGCTTTGCTCAAAGATTTGGGTATCAACACAACCCCGATTTTGTCAGCACTAGGATTGCTTGGTATTGGCATTGGCATGGGCTCTCAGGCACTCGTTAAAGATATTATCAATGGCGTGTTGACCTTGTTTGATGGCAACGTTGCTGTGGGTGATTATGTAAAAATTGGTGATAGCCTAGGTCAAATTGAGAGCATGTCATTACGTGCAATTGTTTTGCGTCACACCTCTGGTGAATTACAAACAATTCCGTTTTCAGAAGCCGTGGGCGTATTAAACTATTCACGCAAATTCAATGTCATAGACCCATGCATTACAGTGACGCCTGACGTTGACTTTGAAGAACTCATTAAAGCCTTTCATGCAGTTCATGCAGACTTAAAAGCTGACCCAGAATATGGCCCACGGATTTTGGGAGATCTTACCGATATTGGCATTCGTTCAGCCACCATACAAGGCATTGTCACTGTCACAAACTTAATGGTCACCCCAGACCCTGAACAAGAAGTGACAGCACAGTTTAGAAAGCGCCTCTTGTCAGAATGTCAAAAACGCAATATTACACTCGCTTACTACCAAGCACCAGATGAAAGTGCATCAGCCTAAGTTTTGCCAGCATGCCCCCAAGCTCTGTTACTTTGACATACACTCACTATGTATCACATATGCTTTGAGATATCTGAGAGGGCTTGCTGTGCTTGGTGAAGAGAGTCATCTCTTTTATCTTTCATTGCAAGACCTTGAGCATTCACAACTGTTACATCTGTTATGCCTATGAACCCTAAAATGGTTAACATGTAGGGTGTGAGATGGTCATGTGGTGTGCCTGTGCTATATCCACCTGAGGTTGTTACTAAGATTGTGGGTTTATTTTCCAATAACCCTTGTGGGCCGTGTTCTGTGTACTTAAATGTTTTTCCTGCGCGCAAAATAAGGTCAATATACGCTTTCAAGGTTCCTGGCACTGAAAAATTATGCATCGGTGTTGCGATGAGGATAGCGTCAGCAACTATAAGTTCATTGATTAATTGGTCACACAGCGTGTTAAAATGTTCAGCGGCTTTCGCTGTGGGGGCGCCAGAAATAAAAGCTTCAAAATTTTCTGCATTGATATGAGGAAGATCTTCTCTTGCAAGGTCTCTTTCAATAACCTCATAGGGATCAATCGTATACACGGTGAGTTCATTTAAAAAATGTTGTGCCAAATTTCTAGAATGTGAATGTTCAAAACTTGGACTGGCGTTAAGAACTAATATTTTTTTAACCATGATACACCTTATTTAATTTGGCAGGACTTTACGTTTGATAGTCTATTGAAGCAAAAAAGACTGGTTTAAGCAACATTTACCTTGCATCAGTACAACTGCCAGCGTGCGTCAATTGAGTTTGGCTTCGCTACGAAGTGAGAAGAGTGCATCAACGCCTAAAGCATAATTGCCAGATTCCACAAAACAGTGTGGGCTTTCATAGAAAGTTTACACGCAACATGACTTGACTCTGTTTCAAGTCTTAGTACCTTCAGACGTAGGGTGCTGTACTGAGGTTTATACAGTGTGTAGAATGTGGAGAAGAATGCACTGCGGATTAAATTAATTTAAATCTTTAATTAATTTAATTTTACCGCTACCGCCCCCCGCCCATAACTTTCCACCCTTGTTTCAAGGGTGGGGGGACACAATCCCTCCTATGTCAAGCCAAACACCACCTAATGCTTCGCCTGTCCTGTTCATGCAGCAATTCATAACAGGCTATCAGATATTTCAATACGTTAAGCTTAAAGTAGAACAATCTCATTATCGGCGTAAGAATCATGCCGTTCACACAGCATATCTCTTAATATCACAATAAAACTATCAATCTACATACGTATTTGCGATTGTTTATATTTTAAACCATAAATGGTTAATAATCAATTAAAATAATTAAATAGTGTTTCCATTTATAAACTGGTTAATATGATTACATACATGCAAGTCAAGCATACGTCAACTGCTAAACTTAAGCTGTTGAATACTCCTTTAAAGTCAATTTAATATTAATATAATAAAATAATCATTTAACAAAATTAATTTAACAACTTTACATTTTGTTAATATGTTTTGTGTACAGTGGTATAAAGTAAGCAAAATATTGTTTTCAAAGCGAGAATGACAAATTTGACTTAATCATTTAAGTTTGAATTCCTTATTAAAGTTTGAAAATGAATACGGATTTAAACCACGCTTAAGCAGGTAGACAAGATGATGACCAAGGAATGGACAAAATTTGTGCTAGTGTTTGTGCTAGGAATGCTGTGTGAGTCTATCATAACAGCGATTAACACTGTAGACGCGCGGCTCATTGTCACGCCAGGTGCCCTTGAATATGTATTACAAGGGGGTGTTTTACATAACGAGAATGAGATTAGGCCACTCGATCTTGCGGAGAATCAAGGTGTAATATTTGCATATACAGACCCACGCAACAATGAAGACGTTATGTTTATGCCTGCGCCCTCACAAGACAACAACGAAGACTTTCTTATTGAAAGTGAAGTAGAGTTTAACGATTTCATCCAAGCTATCTAACCTTGGTTGTTTGCTGTATCTGGTTCTGTAGCGTTTACTGACCTACAAACAAACAAAACTGACTACGCTATAGATCACAACCTTGTTCATTGCGCTTACACTTAAAAAAAGATGTTGCAATTTTGTAAGGTAGATGGTACTAATTATTAGTCGTTAGATGACAACTTAATGGGTGATTAGCTCAGCGGTAGAGCGTCTCGTTTACACCGAGAGGGTCGGAGGTTCAATCCCTTCATCACCCACCATTATTTTCCAAAGCAATGAAAAAAATAGTTATATCTCCCTTCTTGAGTCTTATTATACTGGCCCTTATCTGCGTTGCATGTGGTAAGAAAGCGTCTTTAGAACCACAAGAATCAGATAGCTTTCCCAAAACATATTCTTAAAATTAAAGAAATAGTTATATAATTTTTCAAATTGGTATACCCTAGTATAAGAATGCCCTTCACGTTAAGCCTTAATGGTTATGGATTATACACAACTCAGTCAGCAGTTATGCACCCCTTTATCTGAATATAATGGGGCCGGTGTGCCTGTTGGTTTGAGTGAAGTGTATGACTTGATTAAGGAAGAGCGTAAAGAAGATGCGGCCCAACTTTCACAAGGCATTTGGAAAACAAAACCAAAACAAGCTAATTTTGACAAAGTGATAGAACTTTGTGCGCATGTATTAACGACGCAGTCAAAAGACTTACAAGTTGCAGGCTGGCTATGTGAAGCGTTGCTGGTCAAGCACGGTCTTCAAGGCGGTGTCTATGGGGCTGAATTGCTGACTTCTTTATGCGATGCTTTATGGCCAGTTGTATACCCAAATGCTTTAAGTCTTTACCTTGAACAACAAGACCAATTGTCTTATGACACCTTTGAAACCTTGTCATTTGCAAACCCGCAAGACTTAACAGCGCAAGACGAACAGCAACTCAATGAAGAAATTGCCCTCAAGCGTAACCTTATTTTACAATGGCTTGATAACACCTTAGCGCAGCGCTTATTAACTATAGAAATTGTACCCGCAACACAAGACGCCATGTGGCCACCTATTACCCTTGCCAAATGGATAGATGCAACAGACTTTAACCAAAAACAAATGCGTGGCTATTATGCGGATGAGGCCAATATAAACGAAACTGATGGCTTTGAAAAACGCCTTAGTCTTGAGATGTGTAAAAAGGCGTTGCAGTCATTAAAGGCAAGCTTTGTAAAAGACCAGCTTAAGAGAATTGAACATTTCATAGAAGCCTTAGGGGTGCTATCACGCATCCTGCTGGCATCTGACTTACCGCATGCCATTGAATTTCCTGCTACACGAAAAAAATTAGAACAATTGCTACAAATTTATAAAACGGTACGCGGCATTGAAGAAGTTGCCCCCACACAAAGCAAGCCCTTTCAAGCTGACATGCCACGCAGCGTGCCACATATGAATGACCACTCCGACAGGCAAACGAATACAGCCGCTGATATGGGAAAATCTGACAAGCAAAATCAAGACGATAAGCCCTCAACCCTTTCTGGCCTTGCCACACCTCAGCAAGCGCCCACAGCCAACCAGCAAGCTATTGACGCAAACAGAGCGCAAATGACTGTCTTTGAAAGGGAAGATGCTTACGTCGCGCTAGAGCAAATCTCCCAGTTTTTAACCCAAGTTGACCCGCACAGTCCCTCCCCTCAATTATTGGGGCTTATTTTAGGCTGGAAAAACAAAACAATTGTACAAATTATGCAAGACATTAAGCAGGGGGAAAGTGAAGCCCATATGATGCTGCGCATGCTCACAGACAAAGCTAGTTCTATTGCGTAAGGCAATCATCAACCCAATTCTTTTTAGCGAAAACTTTTAATTAAACTGCCGCAAAGCAGATACCAGCCATCAACCAGCACAAAGAAAATGAGTTTAAAGGGCATTGATATCATGACGGGGGGCAGCATCATCATACCCATGGCCATTAAAATAGAGGCCACCACCATGTCAATAATCAAAAAGGGAATAAAAATTAAAAACCCAATTTCAAAGGCGCGCTTTAATTCACTAATAACAAATGCAGGAATCAAAATGCGAAGCGGAGTGTCTTCAGGTGTTTTAATTTCAGGCACCTTTGCAAGGTCAGCAAATAGCTTCACGTCTTTTTCCCTGACGTTTTTAATCATGAAGGTATGAAAAGGCTTGATACCCTTTTCAAAGGCTTGTTCTTCTGTTATTTTTTCATTCATCAAAGGGTAGATAGCGTCATGGTATGCGCTTTCAAAGGTGGGGGCCATAATAAAGGTTGTCAAAAATAAAGCGAGGGCCATAATCACCATATTAGGGGGAGACTGCTGCGTGCCAAGGGCCGTTCTTACAAATGACAGCACAATGACAATACGCGTAAAAGAGGTGAGCAACATAATAAGGGCTGGCGCTAATGACAAGACGGTGAGCGTCATCAGCAATTGCAGCATGCGCGAAATCATAGACCCACCTGTGGTACCAAGGTCTAAGGTAAATGTGTCAGCAAAGGCAAGGCTTGAAAGGCTCCACACACAAAAGGTTGCCGTTATAAGACGTAGCATTGCTAACAAAGCAGACAAACGACACATACCCAATATTATTTTTTTCATGAATTTTGCGCCTTTGAAGGGTGCACCATTAAGGAAGGGCCTTTTAAAAGCTGGTCTGCTGCCCTAGCGTCTGAAACGGAACTGTCAAGCAATAGGGTGTCTATCAACCGTTCACCCTGCGGCCCCAACACAATAAGGTAGTCTTTATTTAAGTAACGCATGCGAACCATGCGCCGCTTTGTGTCTAGCATAATGGTTTCTTCAATATGCATTTGCCCTTGCAATGGTGAAGAGGCACGAAGCCTTTTTAAAAAGGAAGGATATTTGATGCGGTCAAGCAAAAAGCGCAGCGCGAACAGTGTTGCAATTAAAAGGCCTAACACCAGGCATAAAGTTGCTATGGCTTGTATCATAAGTATTAACTTTGTGAATAAGCTTTGACAGCTTTGGTGTATTGCGCCGTTGTGTTAAGGTCTTGGCTAAGTTCAGTCATTTTAGCTTTGGTCACTTCATATTGTTGTTGAATTTGGGTTTGAAAGGTATTGACGATGTCGTTGAGTTCTTGTTTGTCTTCCCCTTGATAGGTTAACACCTCTTGCAATATAAGGGTCAGCTTAATTTCCAACTCACCAAATTGGCTTTGTTCTGCTTCTTGCATATTATTTTGCACCTGCAATGACCAGGTGAGAATTTCGTCGCATAAACCATGAAGGCGTGTTTTAAGGTCTGACATAGCATAAATTACATATAATTTTACATAAATTAATTATGAAGCATCTGTATGCGCATTGCAAGCCGTGCTGTTTGTTGCAGTGGGGAATGCAAAATGCAAAATAAAAAAACCCCACCTGTACAAAAGTACGGATGGGGTGTTTGTTGTTAACCTAATAAGGTTAATTTACTAAGGAACAGCTACAACAGCAATTTTTGGCATAGTAAGGTTACCAGTTGCCTTAAAGGTTGAACCACTTTGAAGGTCAACATTTGGTGCAACGCGTGGAACGCTGTGTGAGTATGCACTACCTGCTGCATCACCAGCATAGTATGTATCTACGTCAAAATACACTGCATTTGAATCTGAAGTAGTATATGCTACATCAAAGCCACTTTGACTTGCTAATTTAAAGCCACCAGCAATATTTGTGCCATCATAGTATAGGTTTCCACCGTTTAGAATACGCAGTTGGTCAACAGTTACACCACTTGAGACTGGCGCACCTACATTAAGCGCAACAAACGGGTCAGCTGTCATTTTGTCATCAGCATGTGCAGGCTTATAAGCAGCACCTAATGTTAAATCCTTTTGTGCTGTAGCACCTTTGAAATTGATTGTTACCGCACTAGAACCAGCAGGTTGAATTGCAGGCAGTGATGATATATTGTTGTTAATATTCAAATCTACTGCGGCACCAGCTGCAAGTGCAATTGGTCCTGTTAAGGTAACGGCTGCTGCTGCTTTTAAACCTGTACCAGTAGCCATAATAACACCATTACTACCAAGTGAAGCAGCATTGTCATAGCGAATTGTACCAGCGTCTAAGTATAAGCTGCCTTCTAATTTACCGGTTCCACTATGGGCGCCAGAAAGTGCCAATTCACCAGCACCTTTTTTGCGTACTGCATCAGCTGCACCTACAACAAGGTTGCCCGACTCTAATGTAGCAAGAACTCCACTTGCAACTTCAATGTTTGCAGAGTTTGCAGAAACTTGTGTTGACAAAGCTGTCAATAAAGCTGCTGAACCTAAGGCTAGTTTTGATTGAAAAGATTTAAAAAATGTCATGTTTATATATCCTGTAATATAAATGTTATAAAAGCACTATTGAGATACCATGCACATATTGTTCCTATAGCAAATCTTCAAACGAATGTGAAAAGACTTCGCTATATGTGAAGCTGGGTTGGTTGACTTTGTCTTCCTGTTTCCCCCTTCTGATAATAGTTATAAAGTATAAAGATTAATAAATAGTTAACAAAATTTAAAAACATGAATATTTTTGAATTTATTTTGTTTATACAGTGATTTTAGACATAAAATCAGCTGAATAAGGTAAAAACGGCTTGAAAACAGTGCTGTTTGTTGCCTTAAGGAAATGGGCAAGCTATAGCGTAGTCACTTTAATTTGGTTACAGGAATGACAGACTAGTAGAGAAAGGAATGGCAGTTGCCACTGATGAATCTTATGTTTATGAATAGGGCATATCTTAACGCTATTCTTTACACCAACTTTCAATGAGTTCGCCAATCTTTTCTGGTGTGAAAATGTGGGTTGCGACCTTTGCGTCAATCACAGCGGAAGGCATACTGTTAACAATACACGACTTTGGGTCTTGTGCGATGATTTTCATCCCCTGTGCATGTAAAGCTTTGGAACCTGCTAAACCATCTGTTCCCATGCCTGTCATCACAATTCCTAGGGTTTCGCATTTCATTTGACTTGCTGACATAAATAAAGCATCAACTGATGGATGGATCACATATGCAGGGTCAATTTTTTCAACCAACATAAGCTTTGCTCCAGAGATCAGCTGCACCTTAGAGTCTGTCCCCCCACGTGCGATCACAATCATCCCCGGTTCAAGGGGTAGGGCGTGCGATCCTTCAATAACATTTAATGCAGTTTCCGTACG
>CAYZJC010000004.1:15808-67992 GCA_964478775.1 uncultured Verrucomicrobiales bacterium
CAGCGTATTCTTTTCTTCATACCCCGTAATTGGTTTAATACACTTAAAATAGTTAATGGGCCCCCTGTTGAAATACCGATGAGTACCAACTGAATAGGTTTAATGGGTTTTAAGGGGATATTCACAGGCCTTAACAGGGCTTCTGACGGTGCATTTTGCATTTCTTTTTTATTAATTTGACTGATAACTTCACGCTGCACATTTGTTGATGACGCTGAATGGTCACCCCACTGTGCAATTTTTGCAACCAAAGCATTTTCAAAGGCGTGGATATCCATCTCAATTAATGAAGTTTCTTTGTGAATAAAATCTATCGCGCCATATTCCAATGCTTTAAGGGCAATATCAGCGCCGCCAATACTAAGGTTCATCAACACAATCACTTTCATGCTAGGAACTTGTTGAACAATTTGGCGCACACATTCTAAGTTTGCAATTGTGGGGACATCAATATCTACCAATACCAAATTACACTTTGCCTTATGCAACATCTCAATGGAAACCGCAGGGGCGTTTTGGCTATCACCTAGTATCTTAATATGCGCATGATTGCTCAACCGCTTTCTGATGAGCGTTCGCATAAAAGAGGAGTCACTGATGATGCAAATCGAGGTCATGTATGTTTCTTTTCCTCAGCTGCATGAAGTGAAGCATCATAAGCTTGTAAGGGTTCTAGCGACAATATTGCTGCGATCTGCCCGTTGATTTTTGCAATACCTTTCACAAAGTCATTCGCCCTATTTTTATTGATTTCGATATCCGCAACAGCAATATCAATCACTCGGTCAATTTTATCTACCAAAAGTGCGAAGTTTTTCTGATTGCAATTGATGATGACATATTGCCCAGACGTTACGGAAATAGGCTTTTGTTGTTGGCTTTGCGAGAGATGAAAGGCTTTATATAAGTTGATAATGGGCATGACAATACCTTGAATTTGCGTAATGCCACACAACAAAGAATGACTTTCATGCTTAATAGACTCGTCAATGATAGGATGTGGTAAATCTGTTTCAAGGTGACGTTCGGCAACTTGGTGTACAAACTGTAAATCAAGACAGCATTTTTCTTTACCAATCCAAAAGGCTAAAAACTTTTGTTTTGCAATTTCGATATGGCTATCTTCTAGTTCAGCATTTTCTACAAGGTAAGGTTCGTATAGTTCAACTTGTTCTTCGTTAAACAGCTCTTGCGATGCTATCACACCTATCATTTCGTCATGTTTGCCTTTAATCCAACCTTCAAAATGTGAGTCTGCTAAAACTGGCTCTTGAACCTCTTGGGTACTGTAATAGTGTATGCCATGCATTTTTTCCACACAGATCATAACCCGACCTAGGTTTGATTGCACAACAACACCAAAAATTTCATCGCTTGAACGGTTAATGTTAAATATGCCAGAAATTGAAAAAGCAGCTAATGCAGAACCACGCAGCAGATACAACCCATAAATTTCACATGGGGCATGAGGAAGCAAGGTTATTTCTTGTTTAGGTTTTACCTTTACAATTTCTAATACATCCTGCAAATTAAAGGCGAAAAATTCTGAACCGCATTGTAAAATCAAACATGCTTTAAGTTCAGCTGAAAACTGAGAAACTTGCATCATCACGTTTTGTGTGCCCAATGCAACATCGTTTTCGACAGGTTCGAAAGTTGAGATGGATTCATCTAAACCTAATGCCACTTCGTCTACAATGAGAAGGATGTTATTTTTAATATTGACTTCACCAATAATTTCATTTTTATTTGTATATTCACCGTTCGTATTATATGAACCAACGGGGTGTATCATATCACTTGGAATGAAGAGCTTTTCATGCACTTTATCAACACGCAGACCATAGGTTCCTTTAGGTGTCATAACGGTTAAAATATGGCCTTTGAGTTCCTGGTTAGCAGATTTGTTTTCAGTTGTCACATCATCAAGAGGCAATCTCATACGCTTTGCAAAGTCGATTTGCAATAAAATATCACCAGCAGCATTAATAAGACCGTCTACATAATCTGGTGCAAAGGGAACAGGGGTCAACGGGGTGGCATCTAGTATTTCACGTATTGATCTACTACTGATGGCAAATTTTTGTTTGGCTCTTTCGAAGATGATAAAATCCATAGTGCTAATCTCCACGAATTCTTTTAAAGGGGTCATTTTGCTTTGGGCTGTCTGCCTCTTGTGGCTTAGTATCTGTTTCTGGCTTAGTAAACCAATGGCACCCAACCTTCATGTGTTGTTTATAATGTTTGAGGTAGCACGTATCAACAGTGCCTAACACAATGGCACCACCAGCATTGAGGGATTTATCCATCATGTGTTGGGCTTGCATTTTATTTGCATCATTAAAATAAATCAAGACATTGCGGCAAATAATTAAGTCTATATTACGTTGTGGTGGGGTGTCGGTTAATAAGTTGAACTGACGAAATTTTACCATTGACCGTATGTTTTGTTTTACTTTGTAATAGGTAATGACACTGCCAGTGTTGTTACCTTCCGTTCTATCAATGTCAAAATAGGGTAAAATTTCTTGGTAATTATTTCGAAATGACCCCATCACCGAATCATTATAGATAGCTGTTTCAGCAATTCTAATCACTTGTTTTGATAAGTCTGTTGCCAAAATATTAATGCGCCAAGAACTGCTTGACGTCATACAGTCTGATGAAAATCCTGTCCCCTGTTTTAAATAATTTTGCAAGGCTTGATTTGCAATGATAGCTAAATTATACGCTTCTTCCCCAGTTGAACAAGCAGCAGACCAAATATTAATTTCACGTTTTGACTTATTGAGGTCAAATAAATAGGGCAAGATAAAGTCTTTAATGCCATTTAAAACGTTACGGTCACGGCAAAAATAGGTTTCATGAACCGTAAGGCCTTCTACAAAACTCTGCCATTCTGGGTGTTCTGACGGCAGAACTTTAAGCATTCCTATCCATTCCACAAGGGCAGCTTCGGGAAGCTTATCAAAGACACCACTAATTTTACTAATCAACGTTTGACTTGGCTGCAGCGCATAACGCTTTTCAACCTCAAGCAACAATTCTTGAATGAGTTTTTCTTTTCCAGTAGTTGGGGAAATGGAAAACATTAATAGAGGTATCCAGCTAAATAAAGTATGTGTTCAAAGCACCTTTCTCTAGTTTTAGCATGGATAGCGTTTACAAATCGTAAATTTCCTTATGAAAAGATATTAAATTGAGGGCCTAGCTTCTATACACACCCTATCGTGTTTAATCACACAAAACTTGACTGTACATATTAGAAGTTCATAAAATTGATTTAATTAACACAAGAGAGTGTATGTAATATGAAAAAAAACCAAAATAAAAAATTCTATCTTAGCGTAATATCGCTGTTAATGATTGCGTCAGTTAGTATTGCATCTAACAAAGTGATTGACTTAACCGCGTCCCCAAGTCTTTCTCCAGAACAACATTTAAAAAAAAGATCAGCGGATGATATAGCACAGGAACCACGAAAGAAGAAACCAAAATCGACAGTTTTGACTTTTGAGGAAGCATGTGAAAATCATAACATCTACGTACCTACATTAGGAGAATCAAAGCAAGCTATCAAACCAAAAGTGGAACAGTTGAAAGCTTCACTACCAGGTGGAATTGCTGCATTACAACAAATCATGAAAGAAATGCAAGATGTCGTGGCAAAAATTAGAAATTCCCAGTTTGAAAAAGCTGCTGAATTAGCGAGTTATTTTGTAGCTATGCAAGTTTTGGAACTTGATATGGCAGAAACACTACGATTGGTTTCTAATGAAAATTATCAAAATTTAAGCGAACATGATTTTACGATGTTGTGTGTTGTTATTATTGCTTCAATTGACATTAAAGAAAAATTGATAAAATTATCTGCCTACTTACACAATAATCAAGTTACTGCTTTTATTAACTGCGATGATATTTTGAGAACTGCGCAGCAAGTTCATCTTGCAACAGCAGATATTCAAGAAAGTGTATCAAAACTGCCAAAAGCCCCGCATGATGAGCAAGCTGAAACATATGACGATTAGGTGTCAAATAACAAGATTATAAGGATATAAAGAAATGCGTAAACATTTTTTCATGCTATCAGTAATAGCTTTGACATGTCAGTTACACGCCATCATTGTCGGTCCACAATGTCCAAATCATGAAGTTTTCACGCATATAAATCCTGGACTACCTGCAATCAATCAAGCCTTAAATCACTATACGTATGGGTCACTTTCTGATATGCATGGTATGTTGCCAATCTTGAATGCACTTGCCCCCAGCATAGGGATTAGCCTTGCTATTTCAGGTACTTATGCGCCTATAGCATGGCATCAGGTTTTACACCCCTTAGCAGGAGGGCCATTAACCCTAAATGAGACGTGCCGCATCGCGGCTCATCGACAATTAAGATTGGGATTTAATGTGAGATTCAGACATCCCCACCTCATTCAGATGATAGCTGCAGGTGGAGCTATTCCACCGGGATTGAATGCTTATGTTAATCGCGCACTCTACGGTGGTGGATATTTTAACCCAATGGCAGTCGCACTATACAAATTAATACGGGTTATGCCTGTCCCAGTTTTCACAGTGATTCCAGGTATGGCAAATAGACCTGACTGTGTAGCCATACAATTCAAAACTGATGTCCGTATCAGTAAAAATATGAAAGAGCTATCGTACAATTCACTGCTACAACCTGCAATTCCAGGTGCGTTACCTTACATGTCAATAAAAGCTATCATTAATAATCAATATGCTTTTTTAGGTTTACCAAACCCGTCTAGCATCACAGTTGTTTCATCTGACAATTTGCAAGCACGTTAATCTGACATATATCTTTTCAATTTAACTAAAGCCAGCGGGGCATTGCCTTTGCGATGGCATCAAACGCTTTTAGTTCTGTTAAAACTTTTTCCATGTCTTTTAAATGAATCATATTAGGGCCGTCACTTAAAGCACAATCAGGGTTGTCATGGGTTTCAATAAACACACCCGCTATGCCACATGTCAAAGCTGCACGCGCTAAGATAGAGGCAAATTCACGTTGACCACCGGTCGACTCGCCCTGCCCACCTGGTTGTTGAACAGAATGGGTTGCATCAAATATAACAGGATAACCCGTTTTAGCCATAATAGATAACGCGCGAATGTCGGTGACAAGGGTATTGTAGCCAAAGCTCGCGCCACGTTCACATAGCATGATATTTGAATTACCAAAAGCTTCCATCTTGGTGGCGACATTGGCCATATCCCAAGGGGCTAGGAATTGTCCTTTTTTAATATTAATTACTTTTCCTGTTTGTGCAGCTGCTTGCAAAAGGTCTGTTTGTCTACATAAAAATGCAGGAATTTGCAATACATCAACAACACTTGCAACCTCATGACATTGTTCGCTTGAATGGATGTCGGTAATCACAGGGCATTTAAATGTGTCTTTTATTTCTGCAAATATTTCAAGCCCCTTTGCTAACCCAATACCCCGCCCACCTTTCACACTCGTGCGATTTGCTTTATCAAAAGAAGATTTAAAAATTAAGGGAATGGAAAGCTTATCACATAGAGCAACCAGCTTTTCAGCCATCATCATCACGTGATCACGGCTTTCTATGGCACAAGGTCCTGCGATAAGCGTAAAAGGTAGAGCATTGGAAATATTTAAATTTCCAACAGATAAAGTTTTCATTTCAGTTGTATTTGTCATGATAGGCTTACTTTCTTTAATGGTTACGATCTAGCGTATTCAATTGTTGGGCTAAATACATCACGGCTTCCTCCATCAAATGGTCAATAATTTCCTGGCAAGGCTGCACTGATGTCACCATGCCAACACTTTGGCCTGCCATGACTGAACCATTTTCAATGTCGCCATCAACAACCGCACGGCGCAGCGCCCCTGCCCAAAAATGTTCAATTTCTAACTGTCCATCTTTTAAGTCAATTTCACCTGCATTAAACTTAGCAATCACTTCAGCTTGCTTTTCAGCAAAAGCTTTGCTGGCTTTATTTTGAAGGGCCCGAACGGGAATAACAGGGAAACGTGGGTCTAATTGTACAGAGGCAATCGCATCACGGGCATTACCTCGGATAAATGCTTTTTTAAAGTTTTCATGCGCTGTACATTCGGTTGCACACACAAAACGTGTGCCAAGTTGGCAGCCCGATGCGCCCATTTGAAGGTAGGAAACAATGGCTTCTCCTCTACCAATACCGCCTGCCACAAATACAGGAACTTCGGTAACATAAGGTAAAATTTCTTGTGCAAGAACGCTTGTAGAAACAGGGCCAATGTGTCCGCCTGCTTCAAATCCTTCAATAATAATGGCATCAACACCAGACTTTTGTAATTTTTGCGCGATGATACGTGCAGGGGCAAAACCAATGACTTTGGCACCATTGGCTTTTATTTTTTTAATAGAGTCTGTTGACGGCAAGCCACCTGCTAAAATAATCAATTCAATCTTGTGTTTTTCTGTAATGTCGATCAATTCATCTAACATAGGGTGCATTGTAATTAAGTTGACTCCAAATGGTTTATCCGTCATTTCTTTCGTTTTTTGAATTTCAGCATCAAGATGGTGAGGTTGCATCGCACCGCAAGCTAACACACCAAAACCACCCGCATTACTAATAGCTGAAACCAGTTCTGCATTAGAAACCCATGTCATGGCACCACCCAGTAAGGCTGTGTTGGAACCTAGAAAATCTGTCCCACGCTTCATGAGGGCTTGCAGTTGCTCTTTTGCTTTTAAAACCCATTTCGGGTCAATAGATGGTGTGTTTTCTGTAGCGGTTGTCGTAGCTGTCATAATAAGTTTTGTTTCTTTCTATTTATTTTAATTCTTGCAAGGATTAACTGATAAGATTGTCATGTAAGAGGGTTAATATTTTAGGCATGTGGTCATAGCTAACGGTCAAACTTATTTTCGTTTCCGTTGCCTGAAAGCGTAAAAGAGGAATAGCATTTTCGTTTAAAATTGTGAACAAGGTGTGTATTAATGCGGCGTCTCTTGCAATGGCAAGGCCCGCTAATGTAACGGTCACAATGTTAGGGTCAACGTGTGGGCGCCCTAAACCGTAGGTGGCTTCAATTGTGTGAAGATACGCCAATACAGTATCAACATCTGTTTTGGCAACCAAGAAGCTAAGGTGCCCTCCTGTTAGCATTTGCAAACCTTCTAATTGTATGACGTGACTTTGGCAATAGGCATACAAGTCATTTAATAGTTTTGTAAAAGGACAGCTTGCAACGTGTTCAGGCACTTGTGGAACGGTATACGAAACACAGGCATGCGTCATGGAATGTGCAATCGCACTAACGTTTGACATTTCCATTCCCCGTTCTTGTTGATTGGTATCTTGCATAAAGCGTTTAAACTGTTCTAATTGAGGAGACACACTAATGACAGTTCCATCAGCGGTCACAAAGCTTGAAATAATGCTCAATTCTACACCAAAACGTATCGCTAACTCAACAGAACGATGATGCAAAACTTTTGCGCCATGTGTGGCAAGCTCTAGCATGATTTCTTGTGGAATTGTTTTTCTTTTTATCGCTGTTGGAACCAAGCGAGGATCAGCTGAATACACCCCTTCAACGTCTGTATAAATACAGCAGTGGTCAGCCTTCATGGCGGCTGCAATTGCAACAGCTGTCGTGTCAGACCCACCTCGCCCTAATGTTGTGATACGCCACGGCTCATTGTTTTCCTCACACACACCTTGAAAACCTGCTAGCACAGGCACTATTCCTTGCTCAAGGCATGCTTTTAGCACGTGTGTGTTAACAGATAAAATGCGTGCATTTGTATATTCACTAGTTGTGTGAATTTTAATTTGCGAGCCGAGGTACGACCTGGCGCCATACCCAAATCGTTGCAAGGCTAATGCCATTAACCCTGCGGTCACTTGTTCACCACTGGCCGCAATTGTGTCAAACTCGCTTGCTAAATTATTTTTTGTAAGGGGGTTATGGCAAGGTGTCCCGCCCAGCACGTTTGCAAAATTTAATAGCTGATTGGTTGCCCCTGCCATTGCTGACACCACCACAATGATCTGGTGCCCTTGCTCTATATAGCTACTAATAATTTGTGCTGCATGATTGATGCGTTCAGGGTTTGCAACAGAAGTTCCGCCAAATTTTACTACATATAATGCCACAAAATAGGTCCCTTAAGTGCAATCTTTTCTGCTTACACTTTGCAAAATGAGAACAATAAATAAAAAACCCTTGGAGAGCGCGCGTGGAGGGTGTGCAGCGCTTCATCCAAGAGCACGTGTAGACTATAACAAAAAATAGTTCACTTTAAAAGGGAATTTGATCATCCAACCCAGATATTGCAGCAGGCGCCCCTAACGGAGCTGTGCTAAGTTCTGGCCCTTTTGAATGATTTGAGCCAGCAGAATACCCCATATCATCCTGGCCATGGACATCATCAGCATTTCCAGCACGTGTGTCGAGCAATGTAAGTTCACCTCTAAAACGACCAATGAGCACTTCCGTCGTGTAGCGTTCTGCACCAGACTGGTCGGTCCATTTACGTGTCTGCAATTGTCCTTCAATATACAAACGTGAGCCCTTGCGAACGAATTTTTCAACAATTTCAGCAATGCGGTCATTGAGCACGCTTATGCGGTGCCATTCCGTTTTGTCTCTGCGTTCACCTGTGTTCTTATCTTTCCAAACTTCACTGGTTGCAACTGAAAAATTTGCAATCTTTGTGCCATCTGGCATGAAACGAATTTCAGGATCTTTTCCCACGTTTCCAACAATAATCACTTTGTTTACTGACCCTGCCATAATTTTGCTCCTACCTTTATCTTTTATGATTCATCAATTTCTTTGCCATATACTACAAAGAGTCTTTTTGCTACTTTATTTATGCGCTTTTTAGAGTGCACATGCAAAGGAAAAATTAAAGTACCCCGTATTAATTAAGCTGGCAGAGCATATGCAACACGCTTACTCTAAGCAGCGTTCATTTCTATGGCCTTTCCTTCCATCAACAACACCTCAACTCTTTTAGAAATATTGTTTTACTTTAACTATTAATTAAGAGCCAGTGCGTCATAATGAAGGTCAAATCAATTTTGTGAGTTTCCCACATGAAAGCCATCTCTTATTTTTTATGCACATCCCTATTATTCATGACTGAATCTTCCTTACATGCAAGCAGCAGAGAAAGGTCACTCACACACAGCAGCAGTCTGTCTGGGCAAGAAGACGCTAAAAGTCCGCGCGCATCCTTAAAAAGTCGTTTAGAAATGGCAAAAAGTCGCCTGCAAAATACTGCCAATAAAGTTACTAACAGCTTTAGAAAAACACCAACGGATTTGTCTTTATTTGAAAATGATATTGTCACATTTGACTCATTTTCTAATTTATTTAATGACAGAAACTACAGCTTAGATTTACCGGTGAGTTTCAAAGGGAAGCAAATAATACTATACTGCACTAGTGGAACAAAAATAGAGAGATTGCATGAGCAGTTTAGCACCATTAGAGCATCTCTTTATGACATGATAATCGTGATGGAAAAATACCGTGATGACGAGACTAGATTTCACTTAGATTTGAATACAGTAGGGCATGACCCTATTGAAGTGTACCGTGAACGTCAAAAATTTCATTTACTTGGCCAGCTATTGTTTCTTTTGAGCAGTGGCTTAATTGATAGTCAAAACTATCTTCTCATAGATGCAATCAGTGACCTTTCTCAAATAATCACCGTACTAATAGAAAGAATATCAGTTGCAACCACCTATGCCAATAATGAAAGTATCGCTAAACCTTGCCGAAAAGTATATCTAGAAATGGCAAAAGACCTTACTGCAATACTACAAAAACTTGACCAATTTAAAACAAATTTTGATGATTTATTACTTGACAAAGATGACACAAATCTGGCAGCTGAATGTCGCATTGAAAACTTTTGGCAAATTGCTACAAAGAAATCTTACGGTGGCTCAGAACGTTCGATCGCAGCTCTGACTGCTGATTCCCCCCTGACAATTGATTCGAGTTCCTTCAGCAGGAATACAAGCCCTTCTACAGAATCAGAACTATCTAGCAGAAGTAATAGTGTGACGAGTGAGAAAGGATTTAAGCCAATTGAAAATCGGCCTGGTTGGAAATCTTAAAAGACAAAACACCCATTAACTTAATGCTTACCAGAAAAGCTTCGTGCCTGAATGAACGTGGCATAACGAAAGATAATGGGTGTTTGATACAGTGCAGACTAACGGTTCGCTAGAATTTTAGCTGCATTTCTGCGAGCTGTATCAATTGCTTTCCATACAGCCGTTTGCTTATCTTGAATTGAAACCTCTGGGTTCAGAAAGTCAATTTGTGCAATAGCTTCTTGTGCAGCTTGTACTATTTGTTGGGTAATTTCATTCGTAATTTTCACAGGAAAATCATTAGTGTGGGAGCAAATATTATCTTCACCTTCAAGACTCATGTTTGGAAATTGTGTAAATATCTCTTCCAATTTGAACTCAAAAGAGCCCTTGCTAGCCCATACTAAGGTCTTAAGTGCTTTTGGTGTCAACAAATCTGAAAGATATCGACTCTGTACTATATTTGTGTGCGTACGAATATTTTGGTACAATTCATCACTGGTGACGCGTTGTTGCGCTTGTTCTGACTGGGTGTAGCTATGCACAATTTGAGCTGCCATACTCGTAAATGCAGGGCTGTGCAAGTGAAAACAAAATGAAAGTTCTAGTGGTGCTATCGTATATGAGTTTAGCTGCAGTACGGCATCAATATAAATTGGCCATTCATGAACTGCAATACTATTCATCATACCTAACCAGGTTACAGCATCTGTGTCAGCAGAAAATGTAGTAAAAACACTTATAACAGTGTTGCGATATCCGTCTAAGTCAGCAGGAGCCATTTCAGCAATATTGTTTAGTACGTGTGCTGCATGCTGTTCAGTGAATGGACAATGTGGCATATGTGCATTACTGAAGGATATCTCGTTTGTGAGGCTGTGCCAAATATGTACATATTCATTAAATGACTCTGCTTTTGCTGGTGTTGTCAAAATCTTGTTAAGGGTGCGTATCATTTGCGTACGTGTTGGCCAAGAAGCTTCATGGTACCCTTGGGTAACAATAGCGTTTACAGCGTCAAAAACAGACCTTCTATTTTCTTCAGGAATTATGCCAATTTCTTTTGAAATAGTCAGCGCATCTCTTAGAGTGCTGCCAGGGAATTTAAAGATATTTTCTTCAATTGAAGTGTCCATTGCGAAGAGCGGCGCCACGCTCATGCTTAAGAAGAATGCTGCCAATTTTGCTTTTAGGTTATATTTTTTCATATGTTAATTCCTTACTTTGTGTTTATGATTACAATATACTATATAGTATACTTCAATTCATTTTGCAAGTTATTTTTAAGAAAAGTAAGCACATTTAAAAAAATTTGCCAATTCTAGTAGGCTGTGCGTTTTGAAAAAGTGATCCAGCTACCTAAAGCAAGGCATGCGACTCCAGTTGCTACGATTCCCCAAACAAAAGCGCCCTTAACACCGTGACCTATGTGAGTTGAGTATTCACAAAAGTTGCCAGCCATAAAGTTACCTATGAGTGTCGCAATACCAGCTACAAAATAATAGACCGCAAAACCACTACCCTTTAAATGCGCTGGCGTAGATTGCGCAATGAGTGCACCAAGTAGGCCTTGTGTCATGCCCATATGCAAACCTGCTAACGCAATCGCAAATACAATTGATGAAACATTATCACTTAAAGAAACAATACAATTGGCTAGTAATAAAATAGTAATACCAAAAAACAACAGTGTTCGCTTATCCATTTTATCTGCTAGCTTTCCAACGGGAAAGGAAGCTGCTGCTTCGACTAGGTTATAGATCATCATGAAAAATGGCATGATTGTGATGGCAAAACCCAATTCACGGCCACGGTAATGCAAGAATGATTCACTAAAGCGGGCCAACATTAATAAAAACGAAACGAGTATAAGCAGCCAAAATGTGTGGGGTAATTTTGTAATGTCTTGCAGAAGGGTTGCAAAAGTTGTTTTGTGCGTATTGAAGCTATCAGCTTTTTTAGGTTCTTTTACAAACAAGAGTAATATAACAAGGGCCAAAAGGGCAGGAATTAAAGAAAACCAAAATACACTTCTGTAATGATTATGTGTAGCGCCCATAATATACCACGAACAAATGGCTCCGTTTGCAAATCCCAATGCGTAAAAAGCATATCTTGCCCCAAAGCTAGTGCCATGTTTTGTGCTTGAAGACAGATCGGCGACCAGGGCGTCTGTTGGCGCAGCCCGAATTCCTTTTGCAAGGCGGTCTAACGACTTTGCAATAAATATGCTCATTAGGCCTGTAGAAAGGGCAAAAATAGGTTTAATAAGTATGGAAAACACAGCCCCCACTAAAATGATAGCTTTCCTTCTTTTAAGCTTATCGCTTAGCAAGCCTGATATAATTTTAGTTAAAAAAGCGATACCCACCGCAACACCTTCAATATAACCAATTTGCTTATAATTTAGGCCTAATTCATCCTTCATAAAAAAAGGCAAAATTGAAAACACCATCACACTGGCTGTCCCGCTGAAAAAGCTTACCCACGCAATTGCCCAAAGGCTTTGATTATGGGCCGGATCCATGGTTAAGATTAAGTGCTGTTTAAGCCAATAAGATTTATCTATTTTTGTATCATTCATTTTAGTTTAATCATATAGAAAGCATTAGCGTGATGCATGAACAAAGGGTACACCTAATTGTGTGTGTATACAACTGTTCTGCAAAAAAGGAAAGGCTAGAAGAGGAAATTTGACGCAAGGATGCTATCAAAAAAGAGCCGTTTTAAAACAGCTCTTTAAACTTGTGGTTTATGGGAAAAAAAGAAGTTTAGCTTTTTGTTTCAACTTCATCAGTCTCAATATCTGTTTTTAAAGAATCATGTGCTTGGTCCATCGTGATTTGGTGTGTACGTACTTTTACAAACTTTGCAGCGAATGCATCATTGAGTGTATCACTCGCACACAATAGATATTTCATTGTTTGATAGTAGCGCGCATAATATTGGCTGGCACTCGGTGCGTTTGGCATAACGGGGGCATTTAAAACAATATCTGTGAAACGGGGCATAGCGTCACTGCCTGTAATGGCACATCGGGTTCTGCCAGCTTGCGTTGAAACGGCACTTAAGGTTAACCATCTTGCTGCTGAAACGGCTGTAGCCGCAAACCCTGATCTTTCGTATGGGTATAAGGCATGCAGCAAAGATTCTATATTTGAAATAGACTCTTGCAAGAAGACAACGTCTTCATTCCATTTTGTAATTGTTGCCTTTATTTCTGCTTTAGTACGCGAATCAAGCGCCGACTGCATTGGGTTTTGTGCAACGTAAGTTCTGCATTGGTTAATGGCTTCACGTGCAGCCATGATATACTCAATAGCTGCCGCCGAATGACAAATCATTTCACGAAAACGAATTCTCAAATTTAAACTTTGGTTTTCAGCTGTTTGTTTAAGCGCTGTCAATGAAGCGCACATTGCTTCATCTTCTTGGCCTGCCAACGCTTTTGTCAGTGTTGAAACCTGCTCTTCTTGCGCAATAACCATAGAATTGAAATTAGAATAAAGTTGTTGCAATCTTTGAATTCTTAAGCTGGTGCCCTCTTCAGAATTTTCTGTGAGTGACAAAAAGTTATCCATTAATGTGGCGCAAGCATCATTTAAAAAAGGGTTGGTATTGCTGCCATAAGGTCTAATTTCTACAGTGACATGCCCCTCGACTTTACCATCAGTGTTGGTCAAAAAGCTTTCATAACGTGTTTGTTTATGTCTGATTTTGGGCTGTCTTTCGGCCTTTGCCAATGCTTCAGCCGCTCTTTTAGGAAATAAGCTGTGTACAGCAACCACAACTTTATATTTTGTTGTGTTTAAATCATCTTCATCAGAAAAGGTGGCTGATTTACTGTCAATTGAATGTTCTGAAAAATAACGTTCAGCGTCTTGCAAAAAAGGCAATTGATAAGCAGTTGTCCACGAAGTAGCTGCCTTTTTAAGTGGTGATGGTGTTGCAAGATTACCTATTTCTTGTGAAGATGACATACCATAGGCAACACCACCATCAATCATTGGGAAACCAACAAGGGTGATTCCTGCTAACAAACACACTTTTTGAAAATTTAATTTCATAAACACATCCTTCTTTTGAAAAATTACTATACAGTCATTAAAAATTAATGCTTTTTTTACTAAAAGTCAAACAATGAAATGTGATATCTTTCATAGCTTTCATTCCTTCAGCGTAAACCACAATGTTTAAGATGAGGTGAAAAAACGCACAAAGATTTGGTTCGATTGTATAAAGATTCTCTACCTTCTAAGGTGTTTTCATATAAAATTGAGATTAATTTTATTAACTTTTTGTTAACATAATTCGTGTTCAATAGTGATAAGGGTACCACCATGCAGCTCACACTGTGATTGGCATTGAAGGTGATCACAGATAAGACGACAGGAACGAAAACTATGGCCGATAATTCTCAGCATAAAATTGGGCAAACACGCCCACCACGTGTGCAAATTACCTATGATGTCATGGTTGGAAATGCAACAGAACACCGAGAGCTTCCCTTCGTTGTGGGGATTATGGCCGACCTTTCGGGCATGCGTGAAACTGAGCCACCTGCCGTAAAGGAACGTTCATTTGTCGGCATTCACACCGATAATTTTAATGACATTATGGAACATATTCGCCCTAATTTATCCTTAGCTGTTGAAAATAGATTATTGTCTACCAAAGGAAAATTTAAGGCTGACTTAGTGTTCGAATCGATGGATGATTTCTTGCCCATG
Organism: uncultured Verrucomicrobiales bacterium; assembly: GCA_964478775.1. Taxonomy (GTDB): domain Bacteria; phylum Pseudomonadota; class Alphaproteobacteria; order Paracaedibacterales; family CAIOTO01; genus PNMQ01. Next base: position 30,652 of record CAYZJC010000004.1, read on the forward strand.
AACCTCATTAAGCAAATTCCAACCTTAACTTCACTTTGGGAATCGCGCGTCAATTTAAAAGACTTGCTTTCAAAGATGGATGGTAATGATGAATTAGAAGACATGTTTTTAGAAATTATGAACGACACCAAAAAACAAGACTTAATCATGAAGGCGATTTTAGCGGAAGAGTCGGGCGAAGTGGTCAATGACAAACCGAGTGAAGATGAAAAGTTGGCCCAAGAAACATTAAAGGCTTTGCCTAATCTGGGAAGCGAAGCCTCTATTCCATCAGAAACGTTTGAGTCCCCTTATGAAGATTCATCCAGCCCAAGTGCCCCAAAGTAGTTAAGGAAAAATGCTGATGATATTTCTGCTTGTTCACCCCCATTCACACAATCCACAAAGGCTTTGATTAAGTTATGGCAACAAATAAAACTTCAATTCTTGATGAATTTATGACCACCGGAAAACTTGCGCGTGATGCAAGTCAGCGCCCTTTTGCCTTGGCCATGTTAAAGGAATTTATTAATCATTTGCGTCAACAGGGCAACATTACATCTAACAATGCAACGGCGTTTGTGGTGGCGCGCATTCGGCAAATTGATGAACTCATCTCAGCGCAAATTAATGAAATTATACACGACCCTAAGTTTCAAAAATTAGAAGGGTCTTGGAGAAGTCTTCACTACTTTGTCTCACGCACAAAAACAAATAAAAAACTACGGTTACGTTTACTCAATATTTCAAAGGCCGAGCTTTATCAAGACCTCATCAAGTCACCTGAATTTGACCAAAGTGAATTGTTTAAAAAGGTGTATGAACGCGAATATGGGACATTTGGCGGTCAACCATATTCTTGCTTGGTAGGTGACTTTGAATTTTCAAGAAGTGCAAAAGATATCGCTTTGCTTGAAAAAATTTCAGAAGTTGCTGCGTGTGCGCATGCGCCCTTTATTTCTGGTGCCCACCCGCAAATGTTTGACATTGACGGCTTTCATCAAATTGCAAGACCAAAAGACTTAAATAAAAGCTTTCAAAGCCTTGAATTGGCAAAGTGGAATAACTTTAGAAACAATGAAGACTCACGCTATATTGCTTTGGTCTTACCACGCGTTTTAATGCGCCTACCTTATAAGTCTGACGGCATTCAAGAAGACGGACTAGACTTTGAAGAAGAAGTCAATGGTGTCGGTATGGATAAGTTTTGCTGGGGAAATGCAGCTTATATATTGGCAGAACGCATCACCAATTCCTTTTACTGGTATGGGTGGACAGCTGCCATTCGTGGTGTGGAAGGTGGTGGGCTTGTGGAAGGACTTCCAGCATACACATACAAAACCCCTGAAGGTGACATGGTCTTAAAATGCCCAACGGAAGTTGCCATTACAGATAGGCGTGAAAAAGAACTCAGTGATCAAGGCTTTATTGGGCTTTGCCATGCAAAAGGCAGTGATTATGCCGTGTTTTTTGGCACGCAAACCGTGCAACGTGTTAAGCAGTATGAAGACGATGTTGCCAATGCAAATGCAGCTTTATCTGCGCGCTTACCTTATGTATTAGCCGCCTCAAGGTTCGCACATTACATTAAAGTCATTATGCGTGAAAAAATTGGTTCATTTGTCACACGCGAACAAATAGAACTATACTTAAATAATTGGTTATCAAATTACATTTTATTAAATGATGACGCGCCTCAGTCTGCGAAAGCCACTTACCCCTTACGTGAAGGCAGGGTAGATGTTTTTTCTGTGCCTGGTGTGCCAGGGTCATATAAAGCCGTTGTTTATTTAAGACCTCATTTTCAAATGGAAGAATTGACAGCATCCATTAGGCTTGTAGCTGAACTTCCAGCTGCACACACCGAATAACCCATGATGCAATTTATGATAAAGGAATAACATAATATGGCAACTAATTTTCAAATCGTCAATTTGCCGGGTAAACGTGAGTTTCGCATTGCAACGACAGACACAACAAATGAAGAACACAGTGGTATCAAATCACCTGAATGGATGGTCAAGATTGATGAACTCATGCAGTCATCAGTTGAAGGTTTTCGCAACTATGTTGAACTCTTTGGCTGGTATGGTGAATCTTCACGTTATACAAACCCCGATATCAGCGGTCCCTTGTTTACATCTTCCACGCTGCGTCACTCTGACCTTATCCTCATTATTCCTTATGGTGGATATTGCGCACAGCTTGAAAGCCATATGAACCTTGGAACAGGCATTGGCAACTTAACAATTGTGCGCTTGGGTAATGTGGGGCAAATGAAAGTGACTTTGCAACAAATTGAATTTAAGACTTGTAAAATACAAAGCTGCCAACAACAATTAGATAGAATGATTCTGCATGTCATGATTGGTGCTAAAACGAATACCGTATTTGTATATGGCCAAGACGGACAAAGCCAAGGGCAAATGGTAAGTCAGGTTGACTATATTAATAACACGGCGCAGTAAAATATAACTTGCCGCTAATAATCTGGTTACAGAAATAGGAGCAAAGTCTACGTTTTGCTACACCAGTTCCTATATGACGCTTGAGCCAAAGTATAAAGGACCAGCTATACAACTAAATGGGAGTTTAAAATAAGTTTAATGGGGGCATAGCTTTTTCTATGCAAAGGGCAAAGGCCATGAGTTTTTAAAGCTTTTTGGTGTTGTGCTGTGCCATACCCTTTGTTGGTGTTCCAGCCATAGTGGGGAAATTCTTCATGGGCTTGGTCCATTAATCTATCACGCGTTACTTTTGCTAAGATTGAAGCTGCCGCAATAGATAATGACTGAGCATCCCCTTTCTTAATTAGGTGTTCAGGAATATTAAATTTTGGTGACCTAATGCCATCAATCAATGCAGATTGTGGCTTCTTATCCAAACTCGCCAGTGTACGTTGATAGCACAAAGGCAAAGCATGCGTTAGGGTTAAGCTATCTAATTCTTGATTATCCATCACATGAAGTGCGTAAATAATTTGCGAATGTTTTGTAATATGCTCAAACAAAACTTCTCGTTTTTGAGGGGTGAGCTTTTTGCTGTCATTTAATTCATTTAAAAAAGGATATTCACCCCCGTCATAGGACAAAAAGATGACACCCGCAGTCACTACTGGCCCTGCCCAAGGCCCCAAGCCGGCTTCATCAAAGCCAGCCACCAATCCTGGTGGCATTGCCTTTTCAAAATCAAAATGCAGCATACCACACCCTGTTATTAATCGTTAAGCCTTATAAGGTGCAGGGTCAATTTCCCCACCTTCTGAGGTTGTGGAAGGTGCTGCATCAACACTTTTATCTGCACCATCAGTGCTCTCGCCACGTTCCGCATCAATTTCAATATAGTTCACAACTTTCTGCACCCCACCAACCTTACTTGCAATTTTTACAACGTGGTCCGCTTCTGCTTGATGGCGCGCAATACCCATAATATACACAACGCTATCTACTGTCTTCACACTAAAATTGGCTGACCTAATATTGTCTTCAAACAATAGTTTTGCTTTCACTTGTGTTGTGATAAAACTATCTTTTGGTACAGACCCTAAAGCTTCAGACACAGAATTAGGGTTTTTCATTGCTGTTAGATTGTTATGCACAGCTTTGACACCTCGTACTTGCCAGCTTAATCGTTCCGCTTCAATGATCCATTCTTCTTTAGGAACAGCCCCTGTTAGTAGCACTTCGCCATTTTGCACATTAAGGCCAACATGTGCGTGTAAGTCTTTATCAAACCCATAAAGCTTAGCTTTAATTCTAATAGAAATTTCACTGTCAGAAAATGTCGTGGTTACATTTTTCTCTCGTGTAGCCATAACACCAACCGCTGCCCCTCCACCAATTAACAGCGGCGCTGCGCAACCTGTCAACAAAAGCGCACAAGCCATCGTGCAGATAAAAACAGGTAATAAAGACAGATATTTAAATGTTTGAGTTTTATATGCTTGCATTAGAAATGAGCCCTCGTTTTATTGTTTTTAATTGTGCGCCGCAAAGGCCGGCTTATTTGTGATCCTCTCGTGGCCGATATGCCAGGTGGGCGCCGTTTAACATGACCACGGCCATGACAGGGACAGCTCCCGAGAGTGATAATTGGGCCAAGGGATGTAAACTCGTCGCACCCCACAGCGCACAATTACAGTATACCAAGCTTGCGCCTTAAATACAATCAGTCTCAAACGAACCCACTAAGTCTTTAGTACAACCAAATTCAATAGATGCTTACTGAGCTGGCGCATTAATCAGTGCTATCCATTCTTGTTCTGTGATCACTTTTACCCCTAAGGCTTTAGCGGCTTCTAATTTTTTACCAGCATCAGCACCAGCCACAACAAGGTTTGTCTTCTTTGACACAGAGCTTGCGACATGTGCACCAAAACGTTCTGCTTGTGCTTTTGCTTCTGACCGGCTCAAGCGTTCAAGCGTGCCTGTAAACACAACCGTTTGCCCAGTAAGTGTGCTGTGCTCAAGGGTTGCCACTTTTTCCATTGCTTTAATCGTTATATGGCTCAACAATTCATTTACAAAGTTGACATGGTCAGGGTTTGCAAAATATTGCGAGATGTCTGTTGCCATCAAGTCCCCAATGCCTTCAAAACTTTTAAGGTCCTCTTGGCTCATCTGCATGAGGTGTTCAAGTGAACCACACTGCAAGGCTAATGCTTTTGCCGTTGTTTGCCCAACTTGGGGGATACCAAGCGCATAAATAAAACGGTTTAATTCAATGTGCCTTCGTTTATTAATCGCAGCAAATAAGTTTTCAACAGCTTTAATGCCCCACCCTTCACGTGATTGCAAAGGGGGAATGACATGATCATTCATCACTTGTAGCTTAAACAAATCAACTGGTGTTCTCACCAGCCCCCAATTGAAAAAACTTTCCAGGTGTTTTTCCCCAAGGCCTTCTATGTCAAAAGCATCTCGGCTTACAAAATAGCGTAAACGTTCAATGGCCTGTGCCTTACATTGATACGTCGCACTACAACGTCTGGCAACCAGGTGGGGTTCTTGAATAACATCAGCACCGCACGCAGGGCATGTTTGCGGAAAGACAAAGGGCTGTGCCAATGCAGGACGCTTTGCAAACACAACTTCTACAATCTGGGGTATCACATCACCCGCGCGTTGTATGACGACTGTGTCACCAACACGAATGTCTTTTCTTCTAATTTCATCGTCATTATGTAGTGACGCACGACTCACCATCACCCCGCCCACCATAACAGGGTTTAAATGCGCTACCGGAGTCAGCACGCCTGTTCGCCCCACTTGCACTTGTATATCTATAACGGTTGTTTGTGCTTTTTGTGCCGCAAATTTGTGCGCAATAGAATGGCGCGGGGTTCTGCCAACAGACCCTAGCCTTTGTTGTAAGGCTAAGTCATTGACTTTATATACCACCCCGTCAATTTCATAAGGCAATGTGTCACGCAATTCATTAATGGTTATATAATGAGCGAGGGCTTCGTTCACATCATGGCACAACTTAGTATGAGGGTTTGTATGAAAGCCCCAGCTTTGCAAACGCTGTAAGATACCTTCTTGGGTTGCATCATAACGTTGCTCGCCCATTTCATACCCATAGGCAAAAAAATGAAGAGGGCGCTTTGCGGTGATGTTTGCATCTAACAGACGAAGCGAACCAGCGGCGGCATTTCTGGGGTTGGCAAATGGGTTTTCATCTTCCACCAAGCGCTGTTGATTAAGGGTTTCAAAGTCTGCCTTCAACATATGCACTTCCCCCCTAATTTCAACGTTTTGCGGAATGTCTTCACCATGTAGGCGCAAAGGCACATCACGCAAAGTTCTTAAGTTATTGGTCACATTTTCCCCTTCTTGGCCGTCACCGCGTGTGGCCCCCAATACAAATTCACCGTTATGGTAATGAAGGGTTGCGGACAATCCATCTATCTTAGGTTCTGCCATTAAAGGAATATGGGTTTCTTGTGGTAATTTTAAAAAGCGTTTGAGGCGCGCGATAAAGTCATGCACGTCTTCTTCATTAAAAGCATTGTCAAGTGACAACATGGCTTTTCTGTGCTTTACTTTTTCAAATTCAACTGCAGGCGGCGCCCCCACGCGGTGTGAAGGGCTATCCAAACGACGCAATTGTGGAAACCTTTTTTCTATGGAAGTGTTACGAAGACGCAATGCATCATAAGCCTCATCACTAATCAAAGGCTTTGCGATTGTGTAATAGCAATAGTCATGATGCGCAATTTCTATGGCTAAATCAGTTAATTCCTTTATGGCCTCATTAGGTGACAATTGGTCGACTGGGCGTGTGCGCGTTGAACTTTCTAAACTCACTATCATTCTTTCTTAACTATTTAACTCATCACATATTATAGCCTTATGGCCTTTTAAACCATACGAAATTCAACTAAAAAGCAATATCTTCTAAGATGACAGACACCTGGTCTTTTCCTTGATACGAAGAACGCTTAACACTGACGATTGCATCAAAAGATTCATGGCGCCCTTTATACAAAGCCTTTTCAAGTGGTGTATCTTCAACACGAAAAGCTAAGACTTGGGCTTGGTCATTGTTGTCATCTTCAAATGTACAGCGCTTATGAATCCCCCCTGACATGGCCGATAGATATTTCACACGCACATTCTTTAATAAAAATTTAGGTTGGGGGTTTCCTACCCCAAAAGGTTCTAACACCTCTACCATATTCACTAAGTTTAAATTAAGGGCTGATAAGGCAACAGCACTGGTAACGTCGAGGGTTGGTTTATACTGCCCCACCGCACTTGCCCATTGTTCACACACAAAGTCATAAAAGGCCTCAAATTGATCTTGCATAACGGTAAAGCCGGCCGCCATCGCGTGACCACCCCCCTTTACAAGCAAGCCAAGTTTAGTTGCCTCAATCATGGTGTTCCCCATCATCACACCTGTAATTGACCTTCCCGAACCTTTGCCTTCCCCATTGTCGTCAAAGCCAACAACCATAGCGGGTCTGTTGTATTTTTCTTTCAAACGACTTGCGACAATGCCTATCACACCGGGGTGCCACCCTACATCACCCACTAAAATCACAGCGCGATCTGTTAATTGTCTATCTATCACTTGTTGTTCAGCTTGTTCTAACACAAACTTTTCTATGTCTTGGCGTTCTTTGTTATAGTCATCAAGGCGCATCGCAATCTGCTGTGCATACATAGCGTCATTGGTTGACAGCAAGTGTGAACCAAGCACACCTTCACCAACGCGTCCACCTGCATTAATACGCGGGCCTAATAAGAACCCTAAATGGTATGCGGATGGTCTTTCCTTTAAAGCTGCAACATCTGCAAGGTGCGCAAGCCCTATGTTGCGTCTTTGTGACAGCACCGCAAGCCCTTGTTTAACAAACACACGGTTAAGCCCCGTAAGCGGCATCACATCACACACCGTACCTAAGGCCACCAAGTCTAGTAAGTTCAAGAGGTTTGGCTCTGCTTGGTTTCTCTCTTTAAAAAAATTTCTTTCACGTAGCATGCGATTTAACGCAATTAAAAACAAATAAACAACACCTGCAGCGCATGTGTACCTTAAGTCTTCATTGATTAAGGGTTGGTCAAGTCGGTTCGGGTTAACTAAGGCATGGACTTGCGGCAATTGTGCCTCTGCAGTGTGGTGGTCTAACACAACGACATCAAGCCCAGCCTCTTTGGCATTAGCCAAAGGTTCAAAAGCGGTTGTACCGCAATCTACCATAATAATGACTTTTGCACCCTCACTTTTTAATTTCAGTAAGGCTTGCGTATTGGCCCCATATCCTTCTTCAATACGATCAGGGATATAAACATCCACCGGGTAATTGATTTCTTGAAAATAACGGCGCAGCAATGCAGACCCTGTGGCACCATCTACGTCATAGTCTGCATACACAACTATTTTTTCTTCACTTAAAATAGCACCGTACACTCTTTCAATAGACAATTGCATATCTAGCAGCACTAAAGGGTCTGGCAAAACATTTTTAAGCTTAGGTTCTAAAAAGTGCCCCAACTCTTCCAAAGATAGTTTTTTAGTTGCCAACATACGTGCAGCCAATTCACTTAACTCAAAGCGCTGCATAATGGCTTGCGTCTCTCGAAAGGTAGGTTCAGCTATATTCCATTGACGATTAGTTGCAGATTGACGAAGTTGAGACATAAAGTTAGGCCGTATATTTTTTTAAACATACATTTAAAAACTACTTGTCAAAATGAAAAACTGTTTCAAATGTATGTTTTGATGATATTAATAACTGTCCCTACTATAAAATGTTTACCAACAAATAGCTAGGCCCGCTTAAGAGACAGATTACACTGACGTTCACGCAAATTCCGCAAACATAAATTAAATTAATTAAAAATGAATGTATTTTTTTGTGTTGCATGGCAGTGATATGCGATAGACTAAAGATTAATTATGTTTTTGGCGTTTGTAGAATATATTATTTTAGCTTATGGGGGAAAAAATGAAATATAGAGCACTTACCTACTGTGCATGGTCTATGGTCACACAGTGCATTTTGTGTGTTGTTTTTATGAGTGCTGCTAATGCCGCCTTAGAGAGGACTGCCGATGGTCACACACAAACGCAAATCACACCAGCCGAAAATGGTGAGAAACATAAGTGCGGTGGTGACTTAGGAATTGATGGCGACCTTTTTCCTGCAGCATTGGTGACACCAGAAGGATTGGCCCCATTGTTATCACATACCCAACCAAATAATAGTTTATCTGCTGCAGATAATGCCAATGCCGACAACATTAAAACCATTGAACTATTCTTTTCACCAACATGCACGCATTGTTCACATTTTTTTCAAGCACTGCTTAAAAATAATTTTGTGTCAGACTACATCGCTTGCGGAAAAGTGCGTTTATGGATAAGACCTTTTTGTGTACCGCCACAAGACTTTGCAATTGCCCAAATCGCTAATGTTGACGGAGAAGAAAACTTTGCCCGTTATATTATTGACTTTGTGGTTAATCATGAAAAGTGGATAGGTTTTTGCTACCTCAAACCTGATGACACAAAACAGAAACAAAAATTCATTAATGAAATGGTTGACAAACTAAATTTAGGACCCATATTAAACAGCCTCTCAAGAGATGAGAGAGTTGCACTTAATATTGCCCCAGACAATATATTAGCAACAATTTATTTGTACGCATTAAGCATGGGAATAAAAGCCCAGCAAATTATTGAAGCGATATCTGGGCCAAATAGCCCTTCTATTGCAAAAGAATTGCTGCGTGTGAAATACCTCCCCTTAGATGAAAAAGGTGAATGCATTAGTGCGATCCCTGCGTTTTATATCAATAAATTTTTCCAAGGTGCGCTAACAATGGAAAAGCTTAAAGATATTTTAGAAGGAAAAAAGCAAATGCAAGAAATCAGCCCTGGGGTTAATTAACCGCTATTGCTTCACAGACCTAAAGGCACCTTTAAAAACTTTTTTCATGTGGAAAACACCAAAAGACTTGGATAAGAAACCCCAAGCACATATAGAAATAGTTATGGATGTGAGGGCGCAGTTGACACCATAGGCGTCCTTGAAAATTGGCTTATAGAGGTGTGCAAATACATTTATGAAGACACACTTCAACAATGGGCTGAGTTTGCTTTATATAGCGATATACATCACAAAAAAACTGTTTTATAATGGGCCCATGGCACTACAGGTGGGTGGGTTAACCCACGTATGATAATCGATTGCTCAGATAACTTAGGAAAATGTATGGCAAAAATTAATTTTATCCAAGCTGATGGTGTTAAGGTCACCGTTGATGCGCCAATTGGACTCTCTATTTTAGAAATTGCACACCGCAACCATGTGAATTTGGAAGGAGCCTGTGAAGGGTCACTTGCATGTTCAACTTGCCATGTAATCGTTGAGCCTGAATGGTTTGACTTACTTGAAGCAGCAAGTGAAGATGAAGAAGATATGTTAGACCTTGCTTTTGGTTTGACACACACATCACGCTTGGGTTGTCAAATTCGTATGACAGAAGAACTCGATGGACTAACGGTGAAAGTGCCTTCGGGTACACGCAATATGCAAGTGTAATACGCTTGTAACCTTATTCACACGACAACAAAAAGAAAGGTTTTATTATGCTGACACTACCCGCACTTCCTTATGCAAAAACAGAGTTAGAACCCTATATCAGTGAACAAACACTTACGTTTCACTATGAAAAACACCACAATGGCTATTTGATGAATTTATCTAATCTTATTGGCAGTACAGTTTATGCTGATATGCGACTAGAAGACATTGTGAAAAAATCTGCAAACAAAGCTGATGATGTTGCTATCTTCAATAACGCCGCACAGGTTTGGAACCATACCTTTTATTGGAACAGCATGAAACCAAACGGTGGTGGTGCAATTCCAGCTGGTGCATTGCATGATGAAATTGAAAAAAGTTTTGGCGCAACTGATGTCATGTTCTCACAATTTAAGACTGCCGCACTTTCACAATTTGGAAGTGGCTGGGCTTGGCTTGTATATGACCACAAAGACAACACCCTTAAAATTATCAAAACTTCAAATGCGCAAACTCCTTTTGGAACACACCAAATACCTTTGTTAACAATTGATGTGTGGGAACATGCTTATTATTTAGATTACCAAAATCTACGCGCTGGCTATGTCGACACATTCTTTGCTCACCTTGCTAATTGGGATTTTGCGGTTGAAAACTATAAACGCGCATTACAAAGTGCATAGTTTTTCTTTTTTTTCATAGCTTAAAAATATTTATCTATGTTGATAATTCAATTTGCTATATTGGCCCTTAGCCTATATTTGTGTTTTTGTGATTACAAATCATTAAGTATACCGCTGTGGGCCTTTGCTGTTTGCGGCTTATTATGTGTAGGTGTCGGCCTTTATAAACATGTGATTGACCCAGTTAATGACGTTAAATTGATTTTTTTTATACTGCTAGGCCTTAGCACTTTCGTGTATTTAATCAGCAAAGTTTTCAAAACACAACTTGCACAGCTAACAGACCTTGTTGCCTTACCCCTCGTTTCCCCTTGGATTGTTTTAGAACATATCCCCCTCCTGTTAACACTTATAGGTGTCACATGTCTTTTATCACATGTTGTTTTCAAAAAAAGGCAGGTGGCGTTTATAACGCATCTTGTGTTGAATGTTTTATTAATCAGTGCATGGAATGTGTTTTCTTCTTCAATTATGATATACTATCCATCATTCATGCAAAGATAAACGATAACAGATGTGAAACCTATCTGGATATAGCCTTTAAAAAAAATCTTTGGGTGGCAATAAGTTTTAAAAAGCATCATCAGTAAAGGGAAAAATATGAAGAGAACGATTGAAAGAGAAGATATTTTAAGTAATGCAGATTTCTTGATAGCCCGACCTACTTTGTGGCATACAATTCGCTCCCTTAAAGACCAACGACGTGTGCATGTAGGCCAAGATATCACCTTATATTTTGAAAATCATACGACGTTGACATGGCAGATACAAGAAATGCTGCGTGTGGAACAAGGGGGCGATGAACAGTTACAAGATGAATTGTTGGCTTATGTTCCTCTCATTCCCCAAAAACTAACGGATGGCAGTCAGGAACTGGTTGCAACCTTAATGATTGAAATTAATGACATTGACAGGCGCCGTCATGTGTTAAGAGAGTTATGCGACATTGAAAACCATGTGCATTTACATATCGACACTGCACCAAAAATTACAGCTTCTTTTGAAACAGATGCGGAGAGGACAACAGAAGATGGTAAAACATCTGCTGTGCACTTTTTAAGGTTTAAGCTTTCCCCTGAACATATTCGGGCATTTTGCACCCCAGAAACTGAGGTCGCATTAGCAATAGATCACCAGCGCTACAATGCAAAAGCAAACCTTACAGCAACTCAGAAATCAGCCCTCATGTTGGACTTTGATATTTAGTCTACCATATTTTTTATAGCTTAAGGCCCCGCTGGAAGCACTGTTAGGCCGTAAGGGTTTTATCCACAAATTCAGGTAAGTTTTTCACATAGTGCAAGGCAAATTCTATTGAGCCTTGCCCATTTGCTATCAGCGTTGCAAGTGTTGAGGAGAGCTGCTGAAACCTTTTGTCACTGATCAGCACCTCAACATTTGCTGTTTCCTTCGCCATAATCATGCGCATGCTAATGTCTACAATTGCTTTTGAAAAGTCGTCCAGCACATTTGCAAGCGCTTGCATTTGGTACACTTCTCTGCAGCTTACCATCTTACACAAGTGGCTGAAATCTGCAAAATGTAAGGCCTGCGCCACAACTTGAAACTGTTCTTGAAATGACTGACGTTCTTGTTCTGTAAGGTGTGCTGCTGCTAACCGATCACTTAATTCGAGGCAGGAAATGCTTGCATAACGTGGCATAAATGACAGCCATTGTTCTAATGTTGTAACACAGATATGGTGCACATTCACACGTTTGTGGGCCAGCTGCATTTGCGTCATGAGCATAATTTTTTCATGGGCTGAAAATTCATGCAAAATAGAATTTAAAAGGTAAACCATCTGCTTATAAATCAGAATGCTTGACCAGTAGTCACTGTCATTTAAAGCAATACCAATAAAAGCATACACAGGCCCCACATCATTGATATATTCATTAGACAACACCGTTGCCACAATTTCTTTTGCAAGCGGATGCTTTAAGATAGAGGTCTTATATTTTGTTTGTAAGACGGTGGGGAAATAATTTAAAAGTTCATCGTCAAATTCAGACAACAAAGTTTGGCAAGTTGAATCGTCCATATCTTGGCAAGTGCTGACAAGGTGTTTAAACATAACAATTTTGCTATACGCTAATATAACGGCTAGTTCTGGGCGCGCAAGACCTTTTTGAATTTTCGCTCTGTTGAGCAATTCTTCATCAGAAGGCAAGAATTCTAAGCTAGGGTCAAGGGGTTGATAAGGGTCTTTTGACAAGAATAAAATTAGTTGGTGATATCTTTCTAATTGAAGGATAGAGTCTGCCTTCAACATGGTAAGCACTTTGTTTTGTTTAACGTTGTCAGCTAAAATGAGATCGGCGACTTCATCTGCCATTTCTATAAGAAGGGCATTTCTTTCTTCAATATTAATTTTATTTTCGATTATCAATTGACGGCTTAAGATTTTGATATTAACTTCGTGATCAGAACAGCTTACACCAGCTGAGTTATCAATCGCATCGGTATTAATCAGGCCACCGAGTTGGTCAAATTCAATACGTGCGCGCTGTGTTAACGCAAGGTTAGCCCCTTCGCCAATAATTTTTGCACGAAGGTGTATTGCATCTATTCTCACACTGTTGTTAATGGCATCCATCACATCTCTGTTAGATTCGTGGCTTTCTTTAATGTAGGTCCCAATACCACCAAACCATAACACATCAACCGGCGCCTTTAAGATACATTGCACAATGTCTTCAGCTGTGATTGTTGCTGGAACAATATCGTCAATACCAAGAGCTTTTCTAGCTTCTACAGATAATGTGATTTCTTTCATCTCACGCTTAACAATAATCCCCCCTTTTGACAAGAGGGAAGCTTGATAATCCATCCAGGTTGACTCTGGTAAATCAAATAAACGTTTTCTTTCGTTATAACTGGTTTCAGGGTCTGGATTTGGGTCAATAAAAATATAATTGCGATCAAAAGCAGCGACAAGTTTTATATGTCTGCTTCTTAGCATGCCATTGCCGAACACATCCCCTGACATATCACCAACACCTGCAACGGTAAAATCATCATGTTCCGGGTCAAGTCCAAGTGCAGCAAGATGTTCAATAACAGATATCCAAGCACCGCGTGACGTAATCGCCATTTTCTTATGGTCATAGCCTGCTGACCCGCCAGAGGCAAACGCGTCCCCCAACCAAAAATTATATGTTTTAGATATTTCATTAGCGATGTCAGAAAAAGACGCTGTCCCTTTGTCTGCAGCAACAACAAGGTAGGGGTCATTTTCATCATAACAAATAACTTGCTGAGGGTGCACCAACTTGCCATCTACAAGATTATCAGTCACATCAAGCAAGCCTTTAATAAAGGTTTGGTAGCAACGAACGACTTCAGCTTTCAAGGCCTTGTGGTGCGTTCCTTTTTGGGCGAGTGCATCATAATGACGAGAGATAAACCCACCTTTTGACCCTAAGGGCACAATAATAGAGTTTTTAACCATTTGTGCTTTTAAAAGCCCCAAAACTTCTTGTCTGAAATCATCTAGTCTATCTGACCATCTAATTCCGCCACGGGCCACTTTTCCAGCACGTAAATGCACCCCTTCCATATATTCCGCATAAATAAAAATTTCATATTCTGGCCAAGGGCGTGGTAATAAAGGCACCTTACTTGGCAAAAACTTAAAGGAAACATAGTCTTTTAGCTGATACACATTTGTTCTCACAATGGCTTTAATCAATTTAAACAAATGGCGCAGCACACGGTCATGGTCGTTCGGTGCAATATTCAAAAGCTGTTGAAGGATGTCTTCTTCAAGGGCACTCATAGACTGCTGACAACTTGAAGTATCTGCTTTGGGGTTAAAGCTTTGATCAAAAAAACGCATTAAAGTTTTTGCAAGTGTGGGATAGCGCACAACAATTTTTTGTATATAGTCGCCAGAGGTTGGGTAACCCATTTGCCACATCGCACGAATAAGGGCACGCATCACGATAACTTCTCTTACACAAAGACCTGCAGCAATGACCAAATGATTTAAAATATCGTTTTCAATTTCCCCCATAAACAAAGCGTGAAAAGCTTCGATAAGGTGTGGATGCGTCTTTTCATTGTATGAAGGGGCGGCACAATCAAAGTTTTGTAAATAGCAAACGTCTTGGTTAAGCTTAATCTTGGATTCGCTTTCCCTTGCAACGTCTATACCCAAGCTTTCAAAAATAGGCATTAGTCTTGAAAGAGAAATGCGTTCACCCTTTGTAAAAACTTGTAATATGAAAGTGTCTTTTTCACCATTGATAACTTGAATGATTTTTTGTTTGGGATTATGAATCGCAAGCAAGGCTTGGTTTGCATCAGACACACCTTGGGTGATTGAAAAAGAATCTTGGTAATGTTTTTCAAAACCAATATGTCGTACACTTTCTTTTTTCTGATTACTTTTTAATAAAGACTTCCACTGCCGTTCAAAGTTTTCTTGCCAAGAATGACACAATGTGTTGATAGCAAATTCAACCTCTTCAATGTCACAATGTAAAATCACTTTTTGTTCATGGTTGATGACAAGGTGGATATATGAAATAGGGCATGTTGAAGAAAAAGTTGCATCATCAATAATTTTCCCCTCTAACACTTTTTCAAGGTGAGAAAATATATTGGCTTTAATTTCAGGGCTAAGGTTTGAGTTTGGCACAAATAACATCACGTCTGTATAAGGGGTGTTGTCTTCATGAATAAGGTGTAGCGCGGCTTGATTAGGGCGATACATCACACGGTTTAGCAGACGTGAAAAGTCAGAAGGGTTAACATAAAAAATTTCATCATTAACGACTAACTCTAACAAGGCTTCGAAAAACTTTTCTTCTTGGCTTTTGGGGTCAAAGGAAAAAAGGCCTTTAAAGGTTTTAAGCTTTTCTGCTAAGAAGGGGATTTGGCGCTGCGGTGTTAAATAGAACTGACGCGTAAACAAACCTATAAATTGGCGCACAGCTTTGCCATTAGGTTCTAAAATTTCTAAGGAAATGTAGCGTGCTTTCCTGTGGATAATAGCAGGGGTACACGTGCGGCGAATATGTAAGTAAGGTGGGTGTTCACCAAAATCATTATGCATCAAGGCGTCAAAGGTTGCCAGAAATGGAATCTGGCCCATTTGAGGAATTAAATTATCATTATTGGCAAAATCTTCAAAGGCGAACAGACCGTATGCTTGTGTGGTCTCTTGAGACTGCTTATGGTTAGCAAGTGGCACAAGGCGTGAACCCAAATAAACAAAATTATCAGTGTTGACCCACGATAAAAATGTACCAATTTCCACACATTGTGGGTCATCTGTTTTATCTAAGTAATAATTTGCAAGCAAGGAAATTTGTTGTTGATACTGGTCAAAGTCGGCAACAACTTTTTGCACCTTTGACAAACGAAAATGAAGACGTTCTTCAAATTTTTCTAAAGTAGTCGTACTCATTTCATCCGGAAAAATAACCGAAATCACGAATTCCTTTTGAAAACCTGGAAGCCTGTTTTGTTGTGCTTGATCAGCGATATCAATCAGCTCCCCCTCATCGTCTCGCATCACATTCAAAAGGGGGTGAACTTCGAAAATATACTCTAAATTCATTTCTTGCAAAAGCAAAATGATTGTATCAACCAGAAACGGGCATTCTTTGTGGATAATCGTCATAAACTGAAACGTATGACGATTGTCATTTGCGTTTTGGTTATTATAGTTAACAATGTTATAGTCTTTTGTTTGGCTATAAAAATATTGCCAAGCATGAGCGACAAGTTGTGATGTCAGCTGAGGGTCATGGTCATGTGATAATACAATTAATTGCTCTGGGCTTGTGTGCGCATAAAAGGCATCAACAAACTTATGAAATAAAGTTTCTGTTTTTTGACCCACTTGCGCAGATTGTATTAATAGTTTTTTGCTTCCCTCGAAGATGGAATGCATGAGACTAAGCGTTTGTTTCATAAAATTAGCCAGAGCCCTTATAAGCGTTTATTATATTATACATTAAATCATTTAAAATTCATTAAATTTACAGCACACCCCGCCTGCAGACTTTCCTCTTAGGGGCCATTTTGCAACCTTTGTTTCCATAAACGAACATTGCCATTGTGTTGTGTAAGTGTTTTGGCAAACCGATGGCCACCATTACCGTCAGCCACAAAGTAATATTCTTCTGTTTGTGCCGGATTTAAGGCAGCCTCCAGTGAAGCCTTTCCTGGGCACGCAATGGGTGTGGGGGGAAGCCCTCTATTGGTGTATGAATTAAACGGACTATTTGTTTTTAAATCAGCTTTTGTAAGGGAACGGCCTAAGGCAGACGTGCCAGCACCTTGTGTAATTGCATAGACAACAGTTGGGTCTGCTTGTAGGGGCATATGAATTGCAAGTCGATTTAAAAACACAGCGGCGACACGTGCACGTTCAGTTGCAAGCCGAGTTTCTTTTTCAACAATAGAAGCTAAGGTTACCCATTCGTTTTGGGTTTTAAATTTATGTTTAGCACTTCCCCCCTGGTTCCATAAATGGTTTAAGGTTTCATGCATTGTGCGCTGCATACGCTTCATTAAATGGCTGCGTGTTTGTTCAAAAGACACGTGATAGGTTGCTGGCAGTAAGGAACCTTCATAAGGTATTTCAAAAATACCCCCTTCTAAAAAAGGAATATCATATAGCTTTTGTATGATTTCTTGAACAGTCATACCTTCAGTTAAAGTGACGCGGTAAATTTGTTTTTTAGTGATCTGTTCTAAAAGGCTATCAACATGCTGATGCTTTGAAAGCTTATAGATACCCGGTTGAATTCTGCCAGCAAAACAGGCCTTGATGAGAAAAACCCAAGGGTTGGAAATAACTTTGGCTTCGTTAAGCACACGGGCATATTCAATGACAGTGCCTTCTGGGCACAATAATACTTCCACTTGATTTGTCGCCTCACCAACTTGATTTGTTAAACCATTAGATTGTGCGACTGTTTCTTTAAAGGAAAGCCCACACACCATCATAAAAAACATAAGGGTTAAAAATATGAAACGCACCATGGTAATTTATAAAGCACCTACATTGTGTTGATCTAACATATCGATAAGGGTTTTGCTGACCGTGTATTCTGACCAAAGAATTCTATCACCAATAACGTATAGCCGTTCTTTGGCGCGGGTTACAGCAACATTAAATAAATTTGGTTTTTCTGTAGCCCATTTTCTGGTGCCGGGCGAATCAGCACGACTGCCCATAACCAATATGACAATTGCATTTTCCTGCCCTTGAACTGCGTGAAGAGTAGACGACTTAACTTCATATTTTTTGGCAATCACTGCACTGTTCTTAATCACATCTCGAAAAGGGGAGATTAAAAAAACATCTTTCATCTGCACATTTTTCGTTTGTAAATCCTTTAGCAATGCTTCTAATGCGACGCCTTCTTCTGGTACCCAATTTGATCTTGCACCGAAAGACTTTACATGAATCCATTTAGATTTATCCAGATGATCATATTTAGCATGACTACTGGTTCCAAAAATCATCATATTATTGTAGGCAAGCTGGTTAGAAAGTTCCATATTGGTGCCAATTTTATTGACCCTGTCGGCAAGGTTTAAGGCTGAAACTCGCCCTGGTTGCCATCTAAAGGGGACCTCCATATAATTGGCGATGGTTCTAATCAAAGTAGCCTCTAACGTAATCACAGGTTCAATTTGTTGTGGGTCACCAATCATCATGATATGTTTTCCACAATCAAGGGCAGAGACAGGCGCTTGAGGGTTTGCTTGTCCAGCTTCGTCTATGAGGATATACCCTATTGAATTATGGCCATGGGTTTCAAACAAACGTGAAAAGGAAGCGAAGGTTGTAGAAACAACAGGTATCAGTAAAAATAACGTCTGCCAACAGGCTTTAAGTTGTTCTGGTGACATTGACGTATCACCTGCGAAATGACGCATCAGTCCATTCATATTTGTTTTAAATGCTTCTGCGTTGGCTAAAACAAAGACGCGTTGTAATTGCAGGGCTTTTAAAAAGACATTGACGCGTGCGTTGTACCATTCTTGGTCCATCCAAGGGGATGAAAGCTCAAGGTCTTTCACATTAACCCAGGTCGGCTCAGCATTGATAACAGGTGCTTCTTTGAATGTTATTGGGGCAACAGGTTCACTGGTCGGCATTGTCGTTACCGCACGTGACTTAAACAAGCTTGACAACAAACGAGGTGAGCCTTTTACCTTAGTGACTTGAACGGGTGCAGAACTATTATTTGAAGGAGTGGTGTCTTGAACATTTTCTTTTTGAATGCTTGCAACCTTGGCTGGCGCAGCCGTGAACCTTCTCTTCTTTTTAGACATGATTTTGTTTTCATCATCTAACGCTTGCTTAAATTCTTTGACGGCAGTTTCCCATTCAGCCTTATAGGTTGCGGTCAGTTCCGCATAAGCATTGCCCGTAATAGCAGCGGGAAGAATATCTACAATTTGATTAACTAACGATGGCGTAAAGGCAATTTCTTTTTCAGCAATTTCTTTGTGTTGACGTAAAAACTTTTCAAAGCCACCTTTGCCTTTGCTAATATCTTTTTCATATTCTTTAATAATCACGCCTAAAGATTTTACTGTTTTTTTTACTTCATCTCCGTTTTCTTCATATTCGTCAGAAGCGGCTTTTTCATAAACGTAGTTGAGCCAAAATTTTTTAACGAACTGTGTACAGTTTGCTTTATTGCCAAGCTTCGTTGCTAATAGTCCCCATGCCTTAATAGGTTCTTCCTTTGGTTTTAATTTCTTTTTCAATAGCAAGTCTGCTACGTCAGTAAAGTAGTCTGGCTCCATCCAAGACAAGACAGAAGGGTCAACAGCCTTTTGAGATGGAATCTCCAATGTGACGTTTTCAACCGCACCATTGTTTGATGACGCAATCACAATTTCAAAACCACAAATGCTTTCATGAGGCAGCGCAATTCTTGTCTCAAAGTCACTTTCACTGTCAAATAAAGGTTTTTCAAATGCAGTGAGTGGATTGGTAAATTGCATTAAGGCCTGCGCACGTTCTGTGACGACAGCTGCAACAATGTCGCGTAGCAATGTTGTTTTACCAGTTCCAGGTGGGCCGTTAACTGAAAACAAGCCAGGCTGGGCTTGCTGACCTTTTAAAAACGTATTGATAATGGCTTGCTGGCTATACACCAACGGATGGTGGCCCGGCGAAGGCCAGCACCCTTGCGGATAATGTTTGGGCATCATCCACTGTGCATGGGCAGACTGTGAACGCCTTACGTCAACGCGTTTTTGAATATCAATTGACTTTGTAAGGTATTGCTGTAAAGGAATAGAAAGACGGTGATCAAGCGCATCCTTTTGAAGTTTAGTTAAGTCATTTAAATAAAAACTATTTAAGATACCCGATTCTTCATTGCTATCTTCTTCATTTTTGTCAACCAAAACGGCCTTTACAACAAAAAAGCTTTCGGCTTGCGAAGATGCTAAATTTAAAGACGTTAGCACTTTATTGAAAAGCGTTGTCGCCACTTCAAAGTTAAGTGATTTAAGGTCCATAAATTGTGCTTTTTTAGTGTATATGTATTCAGTGGAGTCACTTACAACTTCATTAAGCAACATTTCTTTTTGAATAGCAAATTCACTTAACATTTTCACAATCGAAGTGTTTTGGTGGTTTTTTGTTCGATTTGGGTCTAAGAACTCCCTCACCTTTCCATGGGCCCAGGCAAATGATGACATTACCATTGATTCACCATTCATGATGCCTGATCGAAACACTTTCGTGCTGAAAATAGCATATTTATTTGTCGTATCGTAAACGTCATCATCTGTTCGTTTACGATAACGCGCAGAAACAGTGCGTTTGCTTTTATAGGGTGTGGAACTATCTGGACTAAATACTGTGAGGAGAGAGTCTGTGGCCTGGGCAACATCTCCAAACCCCATATACAACATGAATGACCATTCCTTTTTTTCATCTACCTTCGACAGGCTTGTATAAAAAGGATGATTGATTTCCCAAGGAAAATAAGGGTGCTCAGCGTCAACGAAGAATGTTTTGTTGTTTGCATTATCATTTTTACTGCCCTCAATCTTTGTGTGAAGCAGCGTTTCTAGAATCGTCCAATACTGCGCAATAGCAAGGTAGTGCGGCTCAAGTTCATGCGCCTTTGCCAATTCTTCTTGGGTGATGGAAAAGTCCATTTGGCCTTCTGTATGTAATGAATTCGTTTTCAAAGCGTATACAACGTTGATAAATATGAGTTAGTTATACACTCTTTTTCTTTTGAATCCAACCACTAATACTTAAAAAGGTTAAGAATAGATATAACAATGTTGTCCAAATGGTGGCAGAAATAGAAAAAATCTTCCAGTTGACATCGTCACACCGCACCAACAAGTTACTTGAGTTTTTCATAGCTGCCTGAAGAGCGGCTAACTCCTCATCTATAGACTTAAGCGCAGAACTGCCAGGTGAATTTGCTGAACAACTGTCCGGGCCCTTCCACCAGTGTTGCTCAACCCCCACATGATAAACAGACAGTCCAAGACCACTGAGCACGAGCACTGTTGTGATTGCCTTTGCAAATTGCAGTAAATAAGGACGTGTAAAAAATGTGACTGCAGTTGAGGCACTTACAATAAGCGCGATAAAGATATAACGTTGATAATAACATAGCACGCAAGGGCGCACCCCAAATGAATGCTCAGCTATTAAAGCAAAACTTAACGCCCCAAGCGCAGTGAGCAGTATGGCCACCATACCAAATAAGGGGTTTGCAATAAGTGTCTTTATAGCGCAAGAAAAGAGACAGCTTTTTTTCATCATACCTTTAGCCTTATGACAATATCCAATAAATATACGAAGCCTTCGCCGCAAAGCTTGAAGGTTCTTAACCATTGTCACATGCTAGTTTACAAGATGCAAGCTATAACCTAACCCAAAATATTTCTGCCCTAGCACCTTAGTCACGGAATGAGAAGAGGTTTTTGATTTTTATTCTTAAAAACTGCAACACAGAAAGTGAATGAATAAGTGACTTTGCATGAGTCTTGCACTGCAAAGAAAATGTGTGATAGGCAAGGTGACGCAGTTCTGGGTGCATTAATTCATCGTAACTTTCAAAAACAGTTTGAATTTCAGCAATATATTTATTTTTATTAATCCCAGACATATGTCCCTTCCCAGCATTATTGTAAATCATCACAGGTTCAACACAAACCTCACGTTTGATTCCCAATCTGAGTGCATCAATAAAGAATTTCTGGTCAGAAAAACCAAAGCCATATTCATCATACCACCCCCCAATCGCATTGAATGCTTCTTTATGGACTAAAGAATTAGCATCCCCTAAGATGTTTTGGCCGTTTAAGTTTAAGGCAACGGCAAAGGGAAAAACAAATTTAAGGGCGTCATATTGCGGCATTTTTTTATTCGCCACAAAATAGTTAGTGCTTACAATTTTTGCATTTGAAGCTAGTGCGACTCTCATAAATGTAGAAAGCTGCTGCGGTAAGGCAATATTATCATCATCCATAAATAAGAGCCACTTTCCTTTTGCATGTGGAACAAGGTTATTTCTTGCTGCAGAAAGATATTGGTTTTCTTGATAAAAAATTTTCCATTTATGTCTGTTAAGTATAGGAATAATTTCCACTTCAAGTTTTTGTTTGCACGCTTGTGTTGACCCATCATCCATGACAAGAACCTCAAAATTGGGATAGTCTTGTCTTTCAAGAGATTCTAATGTTTTTTTCAATAATTCTGGTCTATTAAAATGGGTAAGGCATACGCTAATGAGTGGATGTTCAGTTGGTTCTGCAGCCTTCTTATTTGCAGCCACCAGCATTTGTTGATATCGCCTTAACATTTCTTCATAAAATTGATCGTATTGAGCCTGAAGTTCTTGTGCTGAATACCGTGGACTTATACGTGGAACATTTTTTTTAAGCCTGGCACAAAATGCGTTGCCTGTGAATAATCCATACAATTTTGTTTATTCAGTGTGAGCAGCTGCTAATGTGCTCAGATAGCGCGACCCATAAGAGTGCCGCGCTATATAATATTTGCAAGCAATATGCGTTGCTTATGCATTTAATCGTTCAGCAGCTTCCTTAGTAAGGCTTTGCGCAATCATGCCACAGTATTCACATTGACTCACTTCATAATCATTTGCTTTAGGATTATAAGAATCTACATAAAGCTTTGTGTCAATCTTATCTTGCAGAACCCATGAATGATCAACACGTATGCCTGTCATATTTTTTAAACAAGTAGACGCTTTCTCGTGAGGCAAAACAGGTAAAAAATAAGGCCTTTTGACGTTATCTGGCATGATCATATACGGGACACCGATATAAACAACAGGAAGGGGAAAGAATACAGCTTCTTGTTCTGTGTATTCGGTCTGTTCTGGGTCAGATTCGTATGGCCCGACTTGTTCAAGAACACTCACTGTTGCATTATCAGTAGACACCGTCAATTCAGACAATTCTTCTTTACTCTCTCGTCTTTTTGGAAACTGGGGTGCGCTTTGCGGAATGCTCAATTCTGCAACAGTATCTGAAAATGGATTAAGGGCTGTATCTTCCTTGACTGCATCCATCTGACTTGACTTGAGCTTAGTCTTAACACCATCACTTTTCTTTTGTTGGTCTTTGGACACAGTTTGCACATCTTCTTGCGTCGTTCGAGAATCAACTGTCTTGTCATCTGCCAACTGGACCAGAGCCTGCTCTTGAATTGCAAGCGGTGACATAACACGATCAGCAACGATTGAGGGAATCACACTTGGCACATCAACAACAGGGGCGTTAAATGCTTCCAATGTCGTTTCTGAAACCATACCGGGGTTCAATTTACTCAATGCTTGAAAGGCTGTCGTGTCAAACGTGGTTTTGACTGGTGATGCAGCCACAAAGGAAGCACTCTGACCTTTTGCTTTCTTAGACTTCTTTTTACCTTTCTTTGGTTGTGGCTTTTTTTGAGATGGGGTTACGTCAATGGGGCTTGAATTGAAAGCAAGTATAGTTTGTTCGTCATCAATAGTTGGTTCTGGCAATAAATCCATAACCCGCATCTGCATTGTGTGCAAAACAACACTTTGATTGATCTTCGCTCTGATTAAATTATGCAAATCTCTAAAACTTGCTGCCGCATAATAACAAAGTGTTAAAAAGGAGGAAGCTGTAATTCTTTCTTGGTTCGGCAAATAGTGAAATGCCACTTTATTCATAACTTCACTCGTTCCTGAGGGATTTATGACATCGTTTCTCTTTTTATGTTTATTCACTTTAAAAGGCACCCATTCAACAGACCGTTGACAAAAAGCTGCAATGTCCTTAAGTTGAGAGGTGTTGTGAATGTCTGGGTCACTAAAGCCCATCACGTGTGCATTTGGGTTAATTTTAACACCCACTGTAGCACCATAAGTATTAAGAATTTTATTTTCAAACCAATACTTAACCAAAGGCTGGAGATGATGTGTTGCTTTTTTAAACAGATCAGCTTGATCAGCTTTTGAAAGACCCGATACTTCACTAATCGCATGATTGATAGAATCTTGAATAGCAACATTAATTTTAAATGAAATTGATTGAAGACTTGGAATATAAAGATGCGACACAAATTCTATATTTTTATAAAAAATAGAATCAGCAATAAACTGGGGCGACATCTCGCAATTATTTTTCAACATACGTAAGAAATCTTCCCTGATACCTATAGGTATATTTGGGAAAATAACATTTGCCCACAAAATATACTTTGCATCATTGTAAATGCCATCTATTTTTGTATGCGCGGCATCTTTGATACTCAGTTGCAGCACCTGATCTAAGCCAGTGACAGGCACACAGACATCTTCTTCGTTATTAGCTAAAAATAAATGGCTATACAAATCTAAATTCCAAAAATCACATGCCATTCTATATTCTGAATCTGTGAGTCCTGATTGATAAAAGGTTGGAGGAAGAATGTGTGTTGGATAGTGTTCTGTATAATAATTTAAAACCTTTATAACTTCTTCGAACATCGTAAATAAGTCTAACTGTAAAGTCACATGGGGTTGTGCCGTTTCAACTATGGCTGCCTGATTCATAATAGAAACTACAAAGCGGTGCAATGTGGTTGGCCCATTTTTTTTCGAAAAATACAAATCATTAATCAAACTCAAATAAGGGTGGATTTTGTCTTTAGACCCAAATTTATTAATTTGCACGTCGATGATGTCTCTTAAACTTGTTTTGCGAAATGAGTCATGACTTAAAGCTTTACTATCTATTGCGCTTAGAAAACTTCCAGTTCCTGAGGTTGTTTGCACCATGGAAGAAGAGCTTGTAGCTTCTTGTGGTAGGGTCATCGCTAATGTGGTTGAATTAAGCGTCAAAAGAGATAATAATATTTTTTTAATTTTTAGGAAATTATGCTTCATATTTTATATAAATCCTATTAAGGTTAAATTGATCTGTATTTTTTTAATCAATTTCTTATATATCTGTCAATACAATAATATCTTCATCAAAGATTCTTGGCTTAAAAAAACATCATTTTTCAAACTTGCATAGGGGAAGCCTCAATATCATGCTTTTGACAGAAAGCTTTTTTGGGTGTATGTTGATTCAAGTCATTTATGTTCACATTTGTTTTTTATTACGTGATAGGATTTTTTTATGGGTTTTAATTGTGGTATCGTCGGGCTGCCAAATGTTGGTAAGTCAACTTTGTTTAATGCACTTACAGCAACGGCAGCGGCGCAAGCGGCTAATTATCCATTTTGTACAATTGAACCAAACACAGGGCGTGTTAGCGTACCAGATGACAGGCTTGATAAGCTAGCTACTATTATGCAGTCACAAAAAATTATTCCCACCCAATTAGAGTTTGTTGATATTGCAGGGCTTGTGCGCGGTGCCAGCAAAGGGGAAGGCCTTGGCAACCAATTTCTAGGCCACATCAGAAGTGTTGATGCAATTTTGCATGTGCTTCGTTGTTTTGAAGATACCGATATCACCCACGTAGACGGGAACGTAGACCCGCTTCGTGACTTAACAACTATTGAAACTGAATTAATGCTAGCGGACATGGAAAGCCTTGAACGACGCTTACCTGCTTTGGAGAAAAAAGCAAAAACAGAACAAGACGCCAAAGACCAGGCCGCCTTAATTAAGAAAGTGCTGCCTGTTTTGCAAGAAGGTAAGCCTGCAAGCGCCGTTAGTTTAACAGCAGATGAAGAATTTCCATTTCAAATGCTACAGCTACTTACCAGCAAACCTATACTCTATGTATGTAATGTTGGGGAAGCAGAAGCTGACACAGGCAATGCTTTTACAGCGCAAGTGTTTGACTATGCCCAAAAGACAGGTGCAAAAGCCGTTATTATTTCAGCTGCAATTGAAGCTGAAGTCGCACAACTACCAGCGCAAGACCAAGTTGAATTTTTACAAGGGTTAGGCCTTAGCGAAACTGGCCTTAATAGAATTATCAAGCAAGGTTATGCCTTACTAGGCCTTCAAACATTTTTCACAGTGGGGCCAAAGGAAGCGCGTGCTTGGACAATGACAAAAGGCACAAAGGCCCCACAAGCCGCTGGGGTGATTCACACCGACTTTGAAAAAGGCTTTATTTGTGCGGAAACCATTGCCTTTGCTGACTATGTGGAATGCAAAGGGGAAGCTGGCGCAAAGACAGCTGGTAAATGGAGACAAGAAGGTCGCGACTATACAGTACAAGATGGTGATGTATTCAATTTCAGATTTAATGTTTAAGTGATTGTGTGCAGATCTGCGTTTGCATTTAAACCAATTTTTCTCTACACTATGAAGAAGTAAAAAATTGGACTTAAAAAGACATGCAGTCAATGACACACCTTACAACAGAAAATGAAAAGCATTCCTCATTTTTTGAAAGCGACATTCGCTTTACAGACCAGCTCGTTTGGCAAGCCATTACAGATGAATACACACGTCAACGTGACCAAATTGAATTGATTGCGTCTGAAAATATTGTGTCACGTGCTGTGATGACAGCGCAAGGGTCAGTCATGACCAACAAGTATGCTGAAGGGTATGCTGGCAAGCGCTATTATGGTGGCTGTGAGTATGTTGATGTTGTGGAAAAGCTAGCGATTCACCGCTTAAAACAGTTGTTTGGCAGTTCCTTTGCAAACGTTCAACCTCATTCTGGTGCGCAAGCCAACCAAGCTGTCTTCTTAGCCTTGCTCAACCCTGGCGATACATTTTTAGGTCTGTCATTAAATGCAGGCGGGCACCTTACCCATGGGGCACCCGTTAACTTGTCAGGCAAATGGTTTAATGCAGCAAGCTACACGGTTGATGAAACAACACACCGCATCAATTATGAAGAAGTAGAACGCATTGCCAAGGAAACAAAACCAAAACTTATTATTGCAGGAGGGTCAGCTTATCCGCGTGAAATAGATTTCCAACGTTTCAGGCAAATTGCTGACAGTGTTGGGGCGTATCTCATGGTTGACATGGCGCATTTCGCTGGGCTTGTTGCGGGGGGGGCGTATCCCTCACCGCTTCCACATGCACACGTCGGCACATCAACCACACACAAAACATTACGTGGCCCGCGTGGTGGTATTATTTTAACCAATGACGAAATGATAGCTAAGAAAATTGACAGCGCAGTGTTCCCTGGTTTGCAAGGCGGCCCTTTAATGCATGTCATTGCCGCAAAAGCCGTTGCCTTTGGGGAAGCGCTTCGCCCTGAATTTAAAGCCTACACAAAGCAAGTCATTGACAACACAAAAGCAATGGGCAAAGTGTTACAAGCCGAAGGTTTTTCACTCATTTCCGGTGGGACAGATTCACACCTCATCTTAGTAGACTTAAGGTCACAAAATGTAAGCGGACGTGATGCGGAACAATACCTGGAAGCAGCACACATAACATGCAATAAAAACAGCATTCCTTTTGACCCAACGCCTGCGGCGATTACATCTGGCATTCGTCTTGGTGCTGCTGCGTGTACAACACGTGGCTTTGGCACCGCACAATTTGAAGAAGTTGGCCACCTCATTGCTGAAATGGTCAAAGGTATAGCAAGTCAACATGTTGATACAACCATTCAAAGTGTTAAACAAAAAGCCTTAAAGCTTTTATCTCACTTTCCAATTTACGCGCAAGCCTAAGACAACAGCGATTTAAGAAGAATAATGCTTTAACAGTGATTTCAAGTACAAGTTTATGAGATGCCCCTTTTGTAATCACCACGACACCGTGGTGAAAGATTCACGCAACACTGACGACCAAAATTCAATTAGAAGACGCCGTTCTTGTAATGAATGCGGGTCACGTTTTACAACCTATGAACGCGTACAATTACGTGACCTAGTTGTCATTAAAAAAGACGGGCGTCAAGTTCCCTTTGACAGAGACAAACTCATGCGTGCCGTATCCTCTGCCATGCACAAGCATTCCATTGACCCACAAAAAATTGAACGCCTCGTCAACAGTGTTGTGCGCCAATTAGAAGTCAGCGGTGACACGGAAATTTTATCAACTAAAATTGGTGAAATTGTCATGCGTCATTTATATAATGTTGACCCTGTAGCTTATGTACGTTTTGCGAGTATTTATCAAGACTTTGCTTCAGAAAAAGACTTCATTGACTGCATTTCCACCATGACAAATAGTGTTCATGAGAGTGACCTTTCTTTAAGCCACATAAAAGACCAAGCGACTGACGCGAAAGCTGAGGCTATCATCCCCTTTGCGTTAATATTAACAACCAAAACCAATCTTTCGGAGATTTAACACCCCAATGGACCTCATCAGTATCTTATTTATTTTAATTTTACTTTGCATATCCTCCTTTTTTTCCGCTTGCGAGACGGCAATTACATCCGCCTCTAAGGCCAGGTTTCACCAACTGGCAAAAGAAGGTAATAAAAACGCTGCTATTATTAGGCACTTTCAAGACAACCTAGGGTACGCCATTAGTGTATTCGTTAGCTGTAATATTGCCCTCAATAGCTTTGGGGTTGCCCTTGCTGCAACCTTGCTAATAAAATATTTTGGGGAACGTGCAGCTGAAATGGCCGCTGCCATTATGACAGTGCTGATTGTGGTCTATGCGGAAGTGATGCCAAAGATGCTCGCTATTTTATATTCTGAAACCATTTTGTTAAAATCTGCGCGCCTTTTACAAATCATCTTTAATTTGTTTCGCCCGCTTAATATCGCGATCCACTGGATAGCAAGACACAGCGTTGGTGCATTTGGTATTCGAACCACCCCAACCCAAGCAGACTATGAAGCCTCTGTTGAAGAACTACGCGGCGCCATTGACTTACACACCGGCAGTAACCAAGACGTGGTGCATGAAAAAGCCATGCTGAAAAGCATTTTAGACCTTGGCAGTGTGGCCGTTGGTGAAATTATGAAGCATCGTCAAAATGTGATGATGTTAGATGCCAATCTGCCATTAGAACAACTGGTTGATGAAATTTTAAAGTCACCCTTCACCCGTATTCCCTTGTGGAAAGCCACACCAGACAATATTGTTGGGGTATTAAATGTGAAGACCCTTTTGAGGGAACTGAGGCAATTTTCCCAGTCGCACGCCACAACACCTGGGGGGCTGCCCGCTGACTTTGACATTATTGCGATTGCCATGAAGCCGTGGTTTGTGCCAGAAAGCACTGACTTACTTGACCAACTGATGGCCTTTAGAAGCCGCCATGAACATTTTTCAATCGTTGTAGATGAATATGGCGCCATCTTAGGCATTGTAACCCTAGAAGACTTGCTTGAAGAAATTGTTGGCGATATATCAGATGAACATGACGTTGAAGCCAAAGGCATTCACCCACAACCAGATGGCACCTATATTGTAGAAGGCACCGTCACCTTGAGAGATGTCAACCGAGAACTGAACTGGGACCTTCCCGACGAAGATGCAGCAACCATAGCAGGCTTTATTTTGTATGAGGCACGTATCATTCCAACGGTAGGGCAAGTTTTTAGTTTTCATGGCTACCGTTTTGAAATTTTAAAGCGTCAGCGCCAGCAAATCACCCAAATTAAAATAGTCAAAGAGGCTATTGCAGACGCACGCGAAGAAGGTCATACATAAAAAAAAGACTAGAGGGCCCTAAAAAACAAGACCACTTAACCGTTCCTTAATTATTTTCCCATATTCTGATGACATCGAAACATCTAATCGTGTCAAAGGAATATCTTCAAATGGCTAAAATTAAGTCCCTCCTCCCCACCCTTTTATTGTCATGTGCACTTGTCACAACACATATGGCTAATGCTGCCAGTAAAGCTGTAGAGAAAAATGCATCACCAACCTCTGTTGCGTGTCCACTTGGTACGTCGGAATATCAGAATGCAGACAGTGCGGGTAAATACGACATAATTTTGAAGAACCCTAATTGTGCGAATCGTCAGATTTTAGATGTTTTGTTTAATTGGTATACAAGTAATCAAGAATTATTCCCAAAAGTTTCCGTGGCCTTAACGGCTGTTGAACAAAAAGCACGCCTTAACTACATTGTCGTTAAAGCTATATCCGAAGGTGATAGAGGTCATGCCCAAGGTCTATTAACTTCTGCAACTGATGAAGAAAAAAACTCTTTCCTATTGCAAGCTATACAGTATGCACTTGACAATTACCCAGCAGGTTTCAAGCCAGAAGCATTTGAAGACTACCTCGCAAGTGTGAACACTGCCGTAGCTGGGGTGAAAAATGATGCTGCTGTAAAGATACAAAAAGCGTATAAACAGAAACGAGCACTGAAAGCAAATGACGAGTTAATCCGTGTGGCAAAGGCTCTATTGCAAGCTAAGAAGGAACTAGCGAACGCTAAGAAGGAGAAAGAGAAACTTAACAAAGCAAACTTGTCTCTTAAGGTCAACGGCATAATCGAAAACGCTGATAATTTAGAAAAATCAGAACAAATTACAGCATTAGAGAATCAAGTAAGAGAATTAGAAACAGAATTAAAAGAACAAAATATTATAATTAACGATTTGAAGCAACAGAATTCTGACAAGAGCAAACAGATCACTGAGCTCAGCAAGATGATAAAAAGCTTTAGAACTGGTAATATTGAGCTTCAAGGCAGAATTGCTGGATTGAAGGAATTTGTTCTAAGTCTACAAAAAGTCAATGATGACCTCAATACTAAATTGACTGAATCACAAAACTTAGTTAATCAACTAAAGGAACGTCAGCCACTTTCTAATGAAGAACAATCAGCACTGGAACAAAGAATTGAAGCATCTAAACAACAGATTGAAACTCTTACAAATGAAAAGAGCAGAATTGAAGAACAGCTTCAGCTAAATGCGGAGGTACTATTCAACCTAGGCAAAGAAAATGCAGAACAAAAAACAGAAATTCAACAACTCGCACAACAAGTAGAACAACTCACCCAAGAAAACAATTCCCTAAGAGATGAAGTGGCAAGGTTGCAGAATGAGTTAGAAGATAAGAAAATTGCATTTGCAGCAAAAGTGAAAGAAATGCAATTGAATACTCAGCAGTTTAATCGGGCGCTGCAGGAGCTTAAAACGGCAAAAGGTAAGAACCAAGTTGACTTTGGTAAGATTAAAGCTAATAACAATGCGGAAGCAGCTAATCAGATAGTACAAGCACAAAAGGCTGCGAAACAAGAGATAGAGAATCTTAAAAAGACAGTAGATGATTTGAGCAATAAGCTTAGTGATGCCAACGCTACAATAAAAGAATTGAGAGAGGTCAAAGGGAATCTGCAGAATCAAAATCAACGTATGAAAGAAAATAACAAAAAGATTAGAACTGAAAATAGTCAACTGGTTCAAAGTTTGAATACAATGAATGAGTCTGTACAGGATACCTTCCGGGAACTTGAAGAAACAAAGGCAGCACTTGAGCAAGCAAAAACAACTTTCCAAGGGGATAGTAATGCGCAAGCCCAGGTTGAGAGTTTGCAAGAGAAGATAACTCAATTAGAGGCACAATACCGAGATTTTGAAAAAAAGAACCAAGAACTGCAAAGCCATGTTGAGAATTTAGAGAATGAAAACGCGGAGTTAAAGCAACAGCTGGATAAATATAAAGAAAAGCTTGAATCCTTAAGTAATGAGGTTCAGGTAAAAACAACCGCATTAGCTAATGAAAATATTCCTGACGAAAGCAAAGATCAGCAAATCGCTGAGTTATCAGCAAAATTAACAGAGCTAGGGGAAACTAGTGACAAACGTCAAGAAGTAAATAAAATGCTATTGCAGCAAATGAAAACTTCACAAGATGAATTTAATGCTGAAAAAGCAAGAGTTATAGCGGAAAATCAGCGTTTACAGCAAGCTCTTAATGCTGCAGAGTCAACAATCCAGATGCTTAGCAAAGGAGATAAGGGGAAAGCAAAAGATTTCCAGAAACAGCAACATGAGTTAGATGCTCTGAGACAACAAATTAGAAATCTACAAAATACTATTGTGAACAATAATCAAGCTTTAGAGAGAATGAAATTGACGGCAGATGATTTAAAGTCTAGTGGGGATTTGGGCAGCAACGTTTCTATTTTAATGCAGATGAAACACTCTGTTGCTGCAAGCGGCCGGAATCTTGAAAAAAAGTTAGATGAAACTATAGAGTCTAATAATGCTGCCTTAAGTCAGTCAAATGAAGTTCTGGGAGCATCTTCTTCCAATTCTACACCAGTCGTCCAACCCGCACCAGGAACTGGCAACCAAAAACCCTAACTCCTAACTCCCAAGGTTGAGATGTTTAATCCCACTTCATAGGTTGAATGGGGTTAGACAAAGCCTCTTTCAAAAGCGCTGCCTGTTCTTGCAGGTGGCGTTTTTGGTATCCTGTAGCGGGGGAGGCAGCCTCCATACGGCCAGCATAGCCAACCACACCTGTATTTAAGGTTGGCAACTTCACTTGCGCCAACACAGACTGTACCACGGCTTCAAAGCGGTGCTTTACAAACATCCATGCGCCTTGGTTAACGGGTTCTTCTTGGGCCCATACAATATCTGCATGGGGGTTTTGTGCAATAATCGCTTTGATGTGCGCCTTTGGAAATGGGTATACCTGTTCGAGGCGGTGTATCGCAACTGACAAGGGTTTCTTATCGCCCTTTGTTGTTTGCGCTGCTAGCCTGTCACGTTCTTCCATTAAGTCATAGTACACTTTTCCACTGCAAAACACATGGCGGTCAGCCGTTTGTGTGAGGGTGTCATCATCTGCAATGACAGGCATGAATTTCGTGCCTTCTTGAAAGTCAACCAACTGAGATGTCGCCAGTTTATGGCGAAGGCCCACCTTAGGTGTCATGACAATAAGTGGTGTCTTTTCTTGGGCAATCACTTGACGGCGCAGCGCATGAAATAGGTTCGCTGGCGTTGTACAATTGACCACACGCCAGTTACGGTGTGCACTTAATTGTAAATAGCGTTCAAGGCGCGCTGATGAATGCTCTGGCCCCTGGCCTTCATACCCGTGGGGCAATAGCATAACAAGGGTGGAACGTTGTTGCCATTTGGTATAGGCAGAGGCAATGAATTGATCAATCATCACTTGTGCACCATTGGCAAAGTCACCAAACTGGCCTTCCCATAGGGTTAATGCGGGGGCGGCATCTGGCTGGTCTTCAATGCTATAGCCATATTCAAACCCTAAAACGGCGGCTTCTGACAAATAGCTGTCGATAACTTCAAAGGTGGCTTGCTGTGGGTGCAGGTTTTGCAAAGGAATGTATTTGTTTTGTGTGTTTTGGTCTGTCCAAACAGAATGTCTGTGGGAAAATGTGCCACGACCACTGTCTTGCCCGCTAAGGCGCACTTTCGCCCCTTGCAGCATTAAGGTACCAAAGGCTAAAATTTCCCCCATGGCCCAGTCAATGGGGCTTTTTCCAATCAACATCTCTATGCGCTGGGTGATCACACGTTGCACTTTACTATTTAGCTGAAAGCCATCTGGGACTTTGTGCGCTGTCTGTAGCATTTCCAACACGCCAGCAAAACCACTGTTTGCAATACCGGTTTCAACTTCTTGGTCTGCTATGTCAACAACGGGCTGCTTTCTGTTTTGGGCAAGCGATACTTGGTTTGTATCTGCTTGAAATGCTTGCGCTGCTTCTAAGGCTTGGTTAAGGGTGTGGGTAATTTCATTAATAATGGCTTGTTCTTGTTCAGCTGTTATCACCCCTTGTGCCTTTAAGGAATCTGCATACATTTTACCAATGGGTTCTTTTTGGCTAATCGTTTTATACATCAAGGGTTGGGTGAACATCGGTTCATCCATTTCATTGTGACCATGACGGCGGTAACATAACAAGTCAATAACGACATCACGCTTAAATACTTGTTTAAACGTGGTTGCTATTTTTGTAACCCATAAAAGGGTTTCGATATCTTCACCATTGACATGAAAAATGGGGGCATCAATTTTTTTTGCAAGGTCAGATGCGTATGTGGTGGAACGTGACATCTGTGGGTCTGCTGTAAAGCCCACTTGGTTATTGATAATGATATGCAGCGTGCCGCCTGTTTGGTACCCATCAAGGGCGCACATTTCAAGGGTTTCACTGACTAAGCCTTGGCCAGCAAAGGCGGCGTCCCCATGCACTAATATCCCTACAACTTTTGACCTGTTCGTGTCATTCAAGGCATCTTGTCTCGCCCTTACATACCCTGTCACAACAGGGTTCACGGCTTCTAAGTGTGACGGGTTTGGCAATAAGGTTAAACGTAACCTTTGGTCACTTACTACGCGCTCACACGAAGCACCAGCGTGATATTTTACATCACCCAAATAGTCTTGCGGAATATCTTTGTAAGTGTTGTAGCCTTTAAACTGGGCCAATAATTTATCTAGCGGGGAAGCTAACACATTCACAAGGGTAGACAAGCGCCCACGGTGTGCCATACCCAACACAATTTCCTTTGCTTTATCATGGCTTTCAGTGGTGGTAAGAAGGGTGATCATCAATTCTAACACAGCATTGAAGGCATCGCCCCCTTCGAGGCCAAAACGTTTTGCACCCGCAAATTTCACTTGTAAAAAGCGTTCAAACAACTGCACTTTTAAAATGCTTTGCAAGGCAGCTATTTTATCTGTCGCAGCTGGCATGACAAGGCCTTGTTCAATTTGGTTTTGCAACCACAGGCGCTGCGCTGTGTCTTGAATATGCATATATTCAAAGCCAACTGACTGGCAATACACCCCTTTGAGTTTGTTGTGGAGCTCAGCAATAGTTGGGTTGGTAAGGCCGCATTCCCCATTGAGTTCAATGCGTGTCGTTGATGGCACTTGGTCAAGCTTTTCATAAGCCAATTCAAGTTGAGGGTGGCCTTTAGGTGTTGTCAATAGCGGGTCGATAACGGCTTGTAAGTGCCCCCATGTGCGGTAAGCTTCTATCAACTTATAGGCACGAAGGGAAAGGGCTATATCTGCCTTAGATGACGGTTGGCTTTGCTGGGTCTGCTGACCTTGTTGTTGCTGCTGCTGCTGCGGTTGAACAACTGCCACACCATAGCCTTTGACACGTTTAGGAAGGGGCTGCGGGAAAGTCTGGGCCATGTCAGCAGCTTGATTTATGATTATTTCCTTTAAATAGTCATGCCAAGAGGCGTCAACTAAGGAAGGGTCCTTTTGGTAATCTTGCAAAAGTTCTGCTAAATATTCGACGTGCGCCGGATTCAACACCGATAAACGATTCAAACGCGCATCTTGATTACTGCCCATAACTTTGCCCCTATATGTTAATGCATTGTGATTAGTTCATTGCCTTTGTCATCGTCACACCCAACTGTGCCGGTGATGGGGCCACATGAATGCCACACTTTTTAAAGTATTCAATTTTATCTTGCGCTGTATCGCCTGCACCAGCCACAATCGCACCTGCATGGCCCATACGACGCCCCACTGGGGCTGTAACACCTGCAATAAAGGCGACAACGGGTTTACCGCGGCCCATTTTGGCTTGGTGCGCAATATAGTCAGCAGCCAATTGTTCGTCTTGACCACCAATTTCACCAATCAACATAATGCCTTTTGTGGCATCGTCTTTGTAGAATAATTCTAGAACATCAACGAAGTTCATGCCCTTCACAGGGTCACCGCCAATACCAACGCAGGTTGTTTGACCAAGGCCTTGATGTGTTGTTTGGTGCACGGCCTCATAGGTTAAGGTCCCTGAACGTGACACAATCCCAATGGAACCTTTTTTATGAATGAAACCTGGCATAATTCCAATTTTACATTCTTCTGATGTAATAATACCTGGACAGTTAGGCCCAATAAGCTTAACAGATTTATGCGCAATGGCAGCCTTAACCTTTACCATATCCATTACTGGAATACCTTCAGTGATACATACAACCAATTCAACGCCTGCATCAACGGCTTCTAAAATAGAATCGGCTGCGAATGCTGCTGGAACATAAATCATAGAGGCAGTAGCCCCTGTTGTCTTCACAGCGTCACCGACTGTGTTAAACACAGGAAGTCCTAAGTGTTCACTGCCGCCCTTACCAGGTGTTACACCGCCCACAAGTTTGGTTCCATAAGCTAATGCGCCTTCAGAATGAAATGTGCCGTGTTTGCCGGTAAAGCCTTGGCAGATTAGTTTTGTGTCTTTGTTTACAAGAATGGACATAAAGTCTTAACTCCGATTATTTTATCTATAAATTGATTTGTAAGCTTTAAGCGGCTGCTTGCACAACTTTTGCGGCTGCATCGTCAAGGTCATCTGCTGATATAAGCGATAAACCAGAAGAGGCTAAAATTTCTATACCCAAATCACGGTTTGTCCCTTGAAGACGAACCACCAATGGAACAGATAGCTCAACTTCTTTTGCGGCTGCAACAATACCTTGTGCAATCACATCACATCGCATAATGCCACCAAAAATATTAATCAAAACGCCTTTAACATTCTTGTCACTTAAAATAATTTTAAATGCTGCGGCAACTTTTTCTTGTGTAGCCCCACCACCGACGTCTAAAAAGTTAGCAGGTTCGCCGCCATGGAGTTTAATAATATCCATCGTTGCCATTGCAAGGCCGGCACCATTCACCATACAACCAATCGTTCCATCAAGCTTAACGTAGTTTAAGTCATATTTCTTAGCTTCAATTTCAGATGGGTCTTCCTCATCTTCATCGCGCAACGCTTCAATTTCAGCATGACGATAAAGGGCACTATCATCAAAATCGACTTTTGCATCTAGGGCTACAAGCTGTTCATCTGTTGTAACAACTAATGGGTTAATTTCAATCATCGCAGCGTCAAGTTCTGTGAAAGCGGCATAAAGGTTATGAAGTAACTGCACAAATGATTTTGTAACAACAGCAGATAAACCTAATGCAAAAGCTAGTTTACGACCATGGTAAGATTGCACACCTGTAACGGGGTCAATATCAACTTTTAAAATTTTTTCAGGCGAAACTTTAGCCACTTCTTCAATGTCCATTCCCCCTTCACTAGATGCCACAATACTAATTTGGCTGGTTGCACGGTTTAACACCAAGCTTAAATAATATTCTTTAGCAATAGAACACCCTTGCTCCACAAACACACGTCTTACTAACTGCCCATTAGGCCCTGTTTGGTGAGTCACCAAAGTTTTACCAAGCAATTTGTCAGCAGCAGCTTTAACGTCATCTAAGGAACGCGCCAATATAACACCGCCGGCCTTACCTCTGCCACCTGCGTGAATTTG
>CAYZJC010000004.1:68002-74525 GCA_964478775.1 uncultured Verrucomicrobiales bacterium
ACAACCCATAGACCTTCTGCAACATGCGTACCTGCTTCATAAGCTTCATCTGCTGTGTAGGCGACTGCGCCTTTTAAAATCGGAACGCCGAAACCTTCTAGAACTTGTTTTGCTTGATATTCATGAATATTCATAATGTTTATAATCCTAACCGTTTAACATCATCCATTAATGCTTGAACTGCACCAACAGATGTATCTAATAATGTTTTTTCACCCTCTGTCAATGACAATTCAATTACTTTTTCAACGCCGCCCTTGCCAATAACGGCAGGAAGGCCCACATACATGTCTTTATGCCCGTATTCACCAGACACATGAACTGCACAAGGTAGAATGCGCCTTTGATCATACAAGTAACTTTCAGCCATGGTCAACGCTGAAGATGCTGGCGCATAAAAGGCTGAACCTGTTTGTAGCAAGTTTACAATTTCAGCGCCGCCACTTCTTGTACGTGTAATAATAGCATCTAAGCGTTCTTGTGACAGCGTTCCATTTTCAACCCAAACAGGTAAAGGAATACCTGCAACTGTTGTAAAGCGGGGCATTGGAACCATAGAGTCACCATGCCCTCCAAGCACGAAACTGCTAATGTCTTTTGGGGACACTTTCATTTCATCTGCCAAAAAGTGAATGAAACGTCCAGAATCTAACACCCCTGCCATACCAACGACATGCGTTGTCGGAAGACCGCTTGCTTGTTGCATGATCCACACCATAACATCTAATGGGTTTGTTACAACAATGACAAAGGCACCAGGGCAATGTGTTTTAATATTTTCAGCAACAGAACGCATGACACCAGCATTGATTGACAACAAATCATCACGGCTCATGCCGGGTTTACGCGCAACACCTGCTGTCACAATTACCACATCAGAACCTTGTAGGGCTAACATATCGTTCGAACCTAAACAGTTCACACCGATTTTATCAATAGCTGAAGCTTGGGAAATGTCTAAAGATTTACCCTTTGGCAGACCTTCATTTAAGTCTAACAAAACAACTTCGCCAAGGTTACGCTGCATTGCAAGATGCGCCAGTGTCCCACCAATGTTACCACCACCAACAAGCGCAATTTTTGCAGGCCTAAAAGATGTGTTTAAATTTGCAGTTGTCATGTCAAGTTCCTTTTCTACTACGACGTTAAACAAAGAGATGGGTGTTTATGAAATGAAATGTTGATGCAAGAAATGAATCCCTGCCCTGATGCCATCATAATTAATTGAATGTTCTAACCCATTACAGGTAAGCGTTTGAACA
Organism: uncultured Verrucomicrobiales bacterium; assembly: GCA_964478775.1. Lineage (GTDB taxonomy): Bacteria > Pseudomonadota > Alphaproteobacteria > Paracaedibacterales > CAIOTO01 > PNMQ01. The sequence continues at coordinate 69,265 of CAYZJC010000004.1, forward strand.
CTAACATTTAACGCATGCAATGCCGTTTGTGCTTGCAACATGGCCGTATAGGGCACAACGGTGTCATTAGTTCCATGTACCAATAAAACAGGTGCATATTGCGCTTTTAAAGTTGTCTGCAGTGTTGGTGGGTAAAATGCCCCTGAATAACCAATAATTGCCCCAACATTTAAGGTTGCAAATAAAGTATCAAGTGCAAGTATACACCCTTGAGAAAAACCTATTAAGGCCATATCTTTAGGCGAAAGCTTGTAGTGCTGCAATAAGTCTAGCAAAAACACAATCAGCTGTGGGGTGGCACGGTCTAGACCTTGACGAATATTAAAGGGGTTAAAGTCTGGTAGACCAAACCATTGATACCCATCTGCCGCGATGTCACTTTTCTCAAGTGCATGGGGGGCTATAAAGAGTGTGTCTGGCAACTGGGGTGCGAATTCATGGGCAAGCTCTATCATGTCAGCGCCATTGGAACCATACCCGTGCAAAAACACCACAATACGTTTTACATGACCACTCACCGGTGAAAAGAGAGGACTATCTATGGAAAGCGTCATCTGTTTATAACTTTTTAAAAATTAATTTAGATAATCTTAACGTTAATTGTTTGCATTGAGCAAGCAAAAATATTTTGCAACCTTAATCCCCCTGAAAACAAGCTGGAAAAAGTCCAGGCATCGTTGCCTTTAAAGAGGTGGTCACCACATCAAAAATCATCTTAGGCACACTAAAAAAGGCTTAGTATAATAACCAAGCCCTCTATTGCCAAAATATTTGCGCATAATTTCAATGCACAAAGCTTAACGACGAATACCTAACTTACCAATAATCTCAACATAACCTTGGTGATTTTTCTTCTTCAAGTAGTCTAGCAGGCGACGACGTTGACCAACCAACATCAACAAACCACGGCGTGAGTGGATGTCTTTCTTGTGCACTTTCATGTGCTCAGAAAGATTGGAAATGCGTTGGGTAATAATTGCGATTTGAACTTCAGGTGAACCTGTATCTGTACCTGTACGGCCAAATTCTTGAATCAGCTGTGTTTTTCTTTCTGCTGTAATCGACATCGTTAACTCCTATGTGTTATCTATAATTAATCTTTTGGGGCGTATCCATTCTTCGTCAACTTGTGCCATTGCGTAAAGTTTTCCTTGCATCCAAATTTGAACAATTTGTCCTTGCTCAAGCTTCGTATTGTGAATTTATTCACTGATACTATGAATTAAAACAGGTTGACCATAATTGAGTTTATCCCCTACTTCTTTCCCAACCGTTATCGCCGGGATGTCGTCCAGAACGAAACTTAATGGAAAAAAGCAATTTTTATTATCTTCTATTTTGTCTATTTTTTCAAGTGCTATCGCATGGCTTTCATCAAACAATCCATCACACGTTCTTCTTAAAAAGCTGACATAACCAACCGTGCCGGTGGCTATTGCAATATCACGCGCTAATGAACGCACATAGGTTCCAGACCCACACGAAACCTCAAAAGCATATGTCTTTTCATCTACTTGCTTTAAGCAGCTAAGGGAATGCACATCAACACTGCGTGCAGGCAATTCAAAGTCCTCCCCTTTTCTAGCCCTGTCATAAGAACGCTTTCCATCTTGCTGTATGGCACTAAACTTTGGCGGCACCTGACTTATTTTCCCAACAAATTGCGCTAATACATTTTCAATCTCTGAAATTGTTGGGATCACATTGGAAGTTGTAACAATTTCACCTTCCGCGTCATCTGTCGTGCGCTGCTCACCAAAGGTCACGTGAAAAACATACCTTTTTTTAAGTTTTGGCAAGTAGGGAATAAGCTTTGTGGCTTCCCCAAATACAAACACCAACACACCCGAGGCAAGGGGGTCTAATGTGCCTATGTGTCCAATTTTTTGTGGGTGGAAGGTACGCTTTAAAATACGTCCCACCTCACACGATGTTACACCCAATGGCTTATCAACAACTAGCCAACCATCTATGATTTGCTTAGGCGCTCTTTCAATATTTTTATTTTGTGTCATATATATACAATGCGCAGCATTAAGCTACTCGCATAATCTCTTCCATTTTAACAATAGCTTCATTTTCATCAATGGCTTCAACTGCTGCAAATTCACGCGCTAATCTATCCATCGCTGCTTGGTAAATTTGTCGTTCTGAATAAGATTGATCCAAGTCGTTTTGACTTCTAAACAGGTCACGAACAACTTCAGCGATCGACTGTGGGTTGCCTGAGTTGATTTTATTTTCATATTCTTGGGCTCTACGACTCCACATTAAGCGACGTGGTTTTGTTTTAACGGTAAGTGTTTGTAGCACGGCCCCAAATTCGTCCTTTGAACTGATAGGGCGCAAACCCGCATTGACAGCTTTGAAAACAGGTAAACCCAGCATCATTCTGTCTTTGTCAAAATAGATTTGAAACATCTCAACATCTTGACCAGCGATTTCACTTGTGATGATCGCCATCAATTTGCCAACGCCATGCGCAGGATACACAACATAATCGCCAACTTTAAATAGATCAGAACCGGTTTTCATAAAATCATCTCACTCATTATATTTATTACATTATTCATATAGGGCTTATTTTTTGTATTTCAAGTATTATTTTTTCAAATTCTCGTCAAAATAAAGATCGTATTTATTTACGGTCTTCAACCATTCATCAGCATCCGAAGGAACAGGGCCTTTTTTTGTAATGTTTGGCCATTCTTTTGAATACTTACGATTCATTTCAAGCCACGGCACAGCCCTATCTTCTGTATCCGCTAAAATAGCAAGGGCCGGGCATTCAATCTCGCACACACCGCAATCAATGCATGTATCCGGATCAATCACCAACATGTTGGCACCTTCATAAAAACAGTCAACAGGACACACCTCAATGCAATCTTGATATTTGCATCTAATGCAATCTTCTGTCACAACATAAGTCATATGAGTTCAATAAATATTAATACACATTCTATTTAAATAGCACATATTTTTGCAAATAGCAACTTTTTTCTGCAAGCGCATTTGATTATTAACCATTTCTTAATCTTCTTACATTATAGGCCGCAGCAATTATAAACAATTATTTTCCAAATCTACTTGCGCATTACCGTTTGTAAGCGCCTTTTAACAGAGCAAAAAAAAAGCACTACAACATAAGCTGTAGTGCTGTTCGTAAAATAAATTGATTGGATGAACACCTAAAAACGACGTTCAAACTTCAACATATAGGTATGGTTTTGAACATGCTTGTAAAGCGTTCCTGAATAGGTGCAAATAAACTTCCACCCAAGTTCCCTATCTAGATAAGAACCATTTAACTGAATGTAATGCTTATTCATTTTTTTTGCACTTGATGAGCCATTCGACAATGTCAATACAGAATCTAATGCCTCACGTGTTACGGCCCCACCTTTAGTATCGTTTTGTAGTTCAATACCATATTCATAGACACCGGTTAACCGTACGAGACGTTGCTTGTTTGACCAAATATAACGAAAACCAGGGCCAAAGTAGACTTCAGATGATTTATAAGCAGAACTTTTCGTCGTTTGTGTTTTGCCATCTATCACTTCAGTAAATGCTGTGTCTTTGTTGCGGGAATGTGTGAAACCAACATCCAAACGCATGGTGACTTTGTCTGAACCAAGTTTTGCAATGTAGTTAAGCTGTGCGTTTGCAAGCAGCCCTCTGGATGTGTTATTGGGGCTTGTTGCTTGATAATACACTGTATCACCAAGTTTTTGTTTATAGGGCTGTTGACGTTGCATCGCATTTTTACCATGATTCACAGCCACCAAAAGTTCATGCGTGAATGTACCGTAGGTGTCCATATGGTCAAAATACTTATAGGTATTATACCCACCAAGTGTGAATGCAGATGTTTTGGATGTAACACGTTTATCTGCAGAACTAACTGACTTGCTGTATGCATACCCTAACAATAGCCCTGTTGTGGATGAGTTGCCTGACCCACGATATTCAGCACCTGCATAAAGACCACCAGACCACCTTTTTGAACCCGCATCAGAGGCAGATGCACTTTGCACAAAACGTGAGACATAAGGGCTGGTCCATACACGCCAGTTTCCCTTCTTTGAAGACTTTGGCCCTTCAGAGTTGGCTGCATTAAAGACATCTTCCATTTGTAGCTGCTGCGTCGGACGCTGTGCATAAATAGACCGCACGGGTGAAAATTTAGCCCTAAATGCGTCTGCTTGCGAGTCTTGCAAACTGCTATCTGTTTTCGTAAAGACGACGTTAATAAGCCCTGATGTATCAAGTGAGTTTGATAATAGTTGCCCATCGAGATATTCACCTCCAGCTGGGGTAATAACGGCATCGTTTCCAACTTCTGCTGATAGGGTGTCAATCACAGCATTTGCGCCCGGCAGTTCTTGGTCTTGGTTAAGTGTCAAGTTAGTTTGTCTAAAGTCTGCCTTAATAAAAATTGTCTTATTATCAGCACTGTAACCACCACTAAATACTACACCATTCATATCTTGAGTATTAATATTAAAATTATCAGTGGTTTGATCATTATTGTCATTAGGTTTTTGAATGATTTCACCGCTCGTTAAAACAGTATAGTCATAAATCTCTGAAGGGTAAGTACCTGCAGCATAGCGAAGGTGAAATGTCACGTCAGGCCCAATTTGAGTTGTGGTTAATGAATTGATAGAATTTGCTGTTCCATCCGGCCTTACAACCAGGTAAATATGTGATTGTTCGCCAGCTTCAAAAGACTTTACTTTTAATGCATAATTACTACCAATGGCAAGCGATGCCCCTTGCTGAAGGGTTAGTGCATCCAATGTCACATCTACATTATTTGGGTTGGTAAAGGTCAAAACAGACCCTGTTGGAACCGAAATCTTACTTAAAAAGGTTGTTGCTGCATCCAGCTGAATCGTGCTTGCACCAAAATCTCTATCACCGGTTACAGTATAATGCATTTTTTCATGGTTGTTTAATTGTGACAAAACTGGGTTCGTGTCAATATTTAAATTCAATGACTTTAAGTCAATTTTAAACCCAGCTTTCGTTAAGCCCTGCGCTGCCACTGGTGAAATTGTAAAAAGAAGTCGTGTATCTCCATCTTCAGGGGCTTTATCAACGCTTTGCGTAAAGGCACCGGTCACTGTTCCATCAGCAGTCAAAAACTGAGTCGTTGGAAAATCCAAAAACGCGGACACTGTCGTTTCATCTGAAGCATTCGTGCCTGTGTAAAAATTCATACTGCCTTGCATATCTACATTGCCAGTGATATT
>CAYZJC010000004.1:74535-79642 GCA_964478775.1 uncultured Verrucomicrobiales bacterium
AAGCGCGCCTTTTTCCGTTTGCGTGTAGTTACCATCAATCGTTAGAGTACTACCAAGTGGAATATCTTCTGAACCAAAACTAGAGGCCACAATTCCTTCATTGGTTAATGTGCCCACAGCTACGGTTCCTGCACCACACAACACATTGCATTCAAAATTATCTGTCATGTCGGAGATATTCATATCTTTACGAACATCATCCTTAAAAAGAGTTAAGGTTGAACCACTTGCGATTTTAAGAATCCCCCTAGAGCTATTATATTTTTCAGGCTTTCCAGGCAAAACAGAAATACCACTGGCGCCTACACTTAAATTCCCACCTAAAGCAATATTACTATCAATTTTGAATTTACCAATCAACGTTTGTTGTGTTCTAGTGGGACTATTTTGCAAAGGCAAAGGTGTGCAACTTGTGTTGTTTTGAATAATACCTTTTATCTTTTCCGGTTCAGGATCGGCAAGCAATGGAGTGGCAAGAAGAAGCGATAATGTCATCGTCTTGATGATACGCTTTGAAGAAATAACTAACTTATTTTTATTCATTAATGTAGGGACAGAACAGTGAGCCATTGGGTTAAAACCTTTAATTTTGCATTAATATATATAAAATTTTTATATAATTTTTCATTAATTGCAACAAAAAAACTTTGTTTCCTTAAAGCTTTTAAAGGGCTAGTGGTAATTTGTAATGCACACGACTATGATTTAAATCATTTCTCAACTGATGTGCACAAGGGAATACTTATTACAAAATAATAAATGTCCGACAATATAATAAATAAATTAATATTTACTAATTTATTTATTATTGAAATTCATAAGAATAACTATGTTTACGATTTATTGTTAAAAATGGCGTCAATAATTTCTTGTGTTGGTGCTTTTCTTGGAAGTTGTGGGCCATTTTCTAAAACAAGCACAGACGCTTCATCCACCAATTCATCTAACACATCAGTGCTTGCGATACCACTAAATACTTTACTTAAGGCAGCGTCAATAAGCACTAATGCATTTACGACCTTAGACAGTCTTTGCCCTGTTAAGTCATGAAATGAACATTCTTCATAAATGCGTATTATCGCAGACATCAGACGTTCTTTCACCTCAGCCTTTAAATTTTTCGCACCTATAGCTTCTATAGCTTCAGCACAACTCAAAATGGTGTGTGTGGCTTGCGCAGCTGCACGTGACACAGCTTCTAATTCATCTTTTGCTGTATTAAATTGATATTGTTGTAATTTAGCTGAATGCACATTTGCAATTTCTTGACGCGTATTGGCAATTTGAACGCTCATATTATACAATTCACGCACAATTTGCATATTCAACTTGTCAGTCTTTTGCTTGTCTTCCACAGCACTTTTGTGCATGTTCATGAGGAATGTGTAATTTTTAAAAACATCCTCCAAACCATTTTCAATATTTTTAATAATGCGCAAAACTTTGTGGATACGTTGTCCAGAAATATCTTGAAAAGAACAGGCTTCGTAAATGCGAACAATATAATCATTCACTTTTGCCCATTCATCTTCAGGAAAATGACTTTGCAAACCTTCGATTTGCTCAACTTTATCTAAAATCGTGTTTGTTGCATGGGCAGCAGCTTCAACAATTGTATCTAGCTGATCTTTAGCCTCAGACATCTGCACACCTTCGCTGCTTTCATTTTGCAGCTTTGTGATGTGTGAGCGTAAATCTTTAATGGCTTTGCCAAGCTCTTTGAGTTCTTCAATAACCGATGCATTGTCACCTGCATTATTTTGTACGAATAGATGATCCATTTAAAAATCTCCCAAAGCTGAGGTCAATTTAATGCGTAACGTTTCTGCGTTAAAAGGTTTCACAATATAATTTGTAACACCGGCCTGCTTTGCAGCAATCACATTTTCTGTCTTACTTTCTGCTGTCACCATAATAAACGGAATTTGTTGCCATTTAGGTTCTGCCCTTACAGCTTTTAGCAATTCAATGCCAGACATGGGTTCCATATTCCAGTCAGAAATAATCAGGTCATACTTTGTATGAGACATTAACCTTAATGCTTCCCCACCTTCGTAAGCTTCGTCAATATTTTGAAACCCCAACTGACGCAGAAGATTACCGATGATACGAAGCATCGTTTTATAATCGACAACGGTCAAAATTCTAATCTTTTCGAAATCTATTGCCATCGTTTGCCTGTCATTTTTACCTGATACCTTACAATCAGTTGACCATAGAAAGATTAAAATTTGGTAAATATTTTCACAGTTACATCAAGCAAGCTTCCAAAAAGACAGCGCACAATTACCAAAGACCCTTTGTGTGACTTTTTCAAGTGCGGCATGTAAACACAAAGGAACCGCTTTGGCTTGTGTTTCCAACACGACTAAAGTCTCGCTGCCAATTGGACTGTTTGCTTGCCCTAGCATTTGTTCTATCACTTTGAATTCAAGGCCTGCCCCATAAGGAGGATCTATAAAAATAACATCCACACAAGTGCTGAATGCAGGCAGCAATACTATATCTGAAAGCAGTGTCGTTTTTTCTTTTACGTCATTTATATTTTTAAAGACTTCATTGAGGTTTTGCACCAACACCTTTCGTGTAGCCCTATTGTTTTCAGCAAACACACAGTGGCTTGCCCCACGTGACAAAGCTTCTATGCCAAGCGCACCAGAGCCGGCAAAGGCATCTATCATTTTTTTTCCTTCAAAGGTTACAAGGCGTGACAATAACATGCTAAACAAAGCCTCTCGCACACGATCTGTTGTTGGTCGTGTAATGCTTGCATCGGGCTGATGAAGGCGCTGTCCACGCCATTGGCCAGCAATCACACGTATCATGGCATCAAGCTTTCTGCACCCAAAAAGTCACCCCACTTTAGCTTCTTAAGTGACTTAAAGTCATTGGTTTTATTTTTTGTAAGACAATGTGTATGTAGCTTACCATCTGTTTGGCAGACATCTAAATACATATGCCCTTTTCTGTGACGCGGTGAATTGATAATACGCCCCCCTTCCCTACTGGTGGTAGCTTGCATGCTTGCACAAGGTGCCTTTACCAACAAATAAAGATAAGGCTCTTCTTCGTGTCCAAGGGTGCCAGCCTTAATGGTTTGATGTTCTTGTGACCTTTCAATATTGAGCCTAAAATGACACCACGACTGTTCAGTCTGACTTGCCATTGGGCAATCAAAAGCATGTGGGCAAGGCGCTAAAATTTGAAAACCTTGCGCTATGGCATTTGAGCGAAGCTTTAACATTAACGCAAAGGCGTGTTTTGTTCCAGGCAATACCACCAGGTTCAGCAAACGCGTTGCTTGAAGTGACTTAAGGTATGAAAGTGCAGCCTCAGTAGGTTTCATTTCTGTATAGACATAAGACGCTATCACAATATCACTTAAAGGAAAGTCTGCTGTCTTAATATCTGTTTGCTGACATTGAACATCAAGGGTCGGGGCAATGTGTTTTAACGCTTGAGAGGTCGCATATGCAAAGTCTTTATCTTGTTCCAATAACATGACTGATGACAATTTGCTTTTCATTAAACCAGAGTTATTTTCTACGGCACGTATAGCTGCAAGGGCAGCAACTGCTGGGCCAGACCCTATATCAAGAATAGATAAGGTATCATGCTTAGCTTTTTGAGGCACCGCTTCTAAAGCATGCGGCAAAGCTTGACTCAAAAGAGAATCAATTATTTTATAAGTTGCAGGCGCCCTTGCTGTTATATAAGCAATTCTTTCTTGAAGACTGTTAAACCCAAAGCCTTTGTTTGTATGCTGATTAAAGCTTTTATCGACACCTTTTTGTTTGTGCTGTGCATAACGGTGATGTAAATCTGTATAAGCAGAACGCAAATCTTTAACCGACTGTGCGGATTGCGCTTTACCCAAAGAAGTAGGCTGCTTTAATAAAGTATCTTTTAAGTGGTGTAAATAATTGTTCAGCAAAACAAAGCTCATGTTGTTAAAAATTAGCATAATAAGGAATTTCCAAAGCCAATTTAACACCTTTTTCAAGTCTTTGTGTATGCATTTTTATCATGTTTGTATACAGTCTTGTTTTCTTACCGCATATTTTCTAAAAAAGACTGTCTCTATCTATATCAATAACGTATAATGACAGCAGCTCTGGGGCTTCAATGCATGAAGTCATCACAAATATTAATTTTATAAAATAAATAGAAAAGTGCTTTTATGAAAAATAATCTAAATGAACCACAACTCAGCTGCGTTTTTAATGCAGATGATAAAACATTAAACTTAGCCTTTGAAAGCCTAGACCCTCAAGATTTTGATGACACACTTTCAGATGAAGAAATCAATGAATGCTTTGTTTCCACAATGGGTAAAGTCGTAGACTATATTGAAGAAATTTTGCCTTTTAATAAAACCTCATTTTTAATTGAACAGCTCTTACTCATACATGCAAGTGAGATTTTATTTGCCATGAAATTTGCAAATGAAGATGTAGAGGACGAAGCCATTCAAGAGGCGATTGCAAACACACAATACAATAAGTCTATGGTTGAAATAATACAGTTATTCAATGAAGAAATAGGTGGAGCCATCGAATATTGCGCACAAGAAGCCCCTGAAGAAGAACAAGAAGAAGATGTCGTAGATATTTCCCAAGAAATTGCAGACCTTAAATTTACCTTTAAAAAGATGGAATGCACTGACCTTAATGAGATAAAAGATGCACAACGCGCCTTATTTGAATTGGGTGAAAATGCTTCTTCCATTTATATCCAATTATGTGAACACTTTGAAAATACCAACATCAGCCCTTTAGTTGCGGCATGGTCATTCACTATGGCTTCTATGATTTTATCTATGTTACGCCAGGGGTGTTCTAGCACCGAAATTGACAGAGCAACCAACGCATGGCAACACTACTTTTCCTCAGCAGCCCACTATGTTCTAGGTGAAGATGAAGACGACGATGAATTAGATGAGGAAGACACAGACGAAGACGAAAAGAATTAATTCATCTTTAATAATTCAACAATAAGGGCTGCAGTGATGCAGCCTTTTGTTTTTTAATGAAGACCACTTATCGCTAACAACGTAACCGTCAACGCAACCCCGTCAATCGCCTTACAAGCCCAGTAAATGCTGAGA
>CAYZJC010000005.1:0-3524 GCA_964478775.1 uncultured Verrucomicrobiales bacterium
GTTGTTGGTTCTGTAACCCCAGTTGTGTTAGGAAGCGATAAAGGGTGTTGTAAGTGAGACTGCCAAGCAAGATAGGCGAAAATATTAGCTTCTACCGCATCAAATGTCCACCCCACTTGGTCTGCTGTTTGAATTATTACCGGGTTTGGGTGCAATTTTTCTTCTAACAATGCTTTTGTGTGGTGATAAATCATCAGGTTTTTCCAGCCACCACCTGCTAAAATCCAACGTGAGGGCAGATTGGGTGTATTTAAACTTAAACTGTCTACAATGGTCTTTGCTGTGTGGTACGCAAGGGTGGCGCACCCATCTTCTAATGACAAGGCTAAAACTTCATTTGTTAGCACAAGGTTAGCACTATCTAATGCCTTGGGGCCCGTAAGGGAAAAGTAATTGGGAAAGGTCTGTTGATGTGGTGCAACAATCTTCGTGTCATTAAAAGTTTTTACCCCAAAAATGTCTTGTGCCATAAGGGCAGATGGGTTGACCACACCTAATTTTGCAAACTGTGCATCTTTATCCATCTGGTGGACACCTTTAGTTTTAAGGCGAACAAATTGGTCAATTAAGGCATTTCCTGGCCCACTGTCGTATGCAAACATATGGGTTGGGTTATCATCGGGTATGAGGGTCACATTCGCAATGCCCCCACAATTGATTATACCAACAGGTAAAAGATTATCTTTTTTTGCCCTTGCAAAATGGTACAGCGGTGCAAAGGGCGCGCCTTTACCCCCCATTGCTAAATCCTTATCACGAAAACGATTCACCACAGGAATTGAAAGCATATCTGCTAATAGCTGACCGTCCCCAAGTGCGATGGTGCGCTGGTAATGGGGTTGGTGACACAGCGTTTGCCCGTGGTAACCAACAATGGCAATATCTTCAGGTGTTAAGCAAGCCTTGCTCATGAGATTTTTTGTACATGTAGCGTGCAAAACTGTTGAAAGCAGTTCGGCATTTGAGTAACTCATGGCTTCGATGTTCAAAGAAAACGATGAAAGGTCGATAAATTTTGCAAGATATGCCTTGAGAAGGTCTATAAACTGTTTTTCATTTTGTTTGAGTATTTCGATATTGCCATCAACTGAACGCACTGCATTTTCACATGCTTTTAGCAAATATCTAACACAGGGGGTGTAGCTTAAGTGTTCATGCGCTACTTCACCTATAATTTTACCAGTGGTGGCATTGAGCTTGAGAAGGGATGCATCAATCCCATCCATTGAGGTGCCACTCATCAGGCCAATGCTGTAAATTTCATTATGAACGTGTTGGGCTGTCATGCTTTGCCGTTCTTTGAATTAAACCGTGCTGTGTTAAAGCCCTTTTGGAAATTTCGCGCACCTGACCTGTGGCTAAATTTTCTAATTCAAATGGGCCATAGCTCAAACGAATCAGACGATTCACAGCCAATCCTAAATGGTTCATCACTTTTCTAATCTCGCGGTTTTTACCTTCCGTGAGGGTGATCATCATCCACGTGTTGCGACCAGAGCCTTGATGATCCAAAATATCCACCTCAATGCCATCATAGTAAAAGCCTTCAATGGTTATTCCTTTTTTAAGATCCATCAATTCTTTAACGGGAAGATTGTCTCCAAAGACGCGCACTTTATAGCAACGTTTCCATGCTGTCTTGGGCGCTTCAGCAAAGTGGACAAAGGCACCACTGTTAGATAACAGTAATAATCCTTCTGAGTTGATATCTAATCTGCCCACAGAAACCACATGCGGCAAGCCTAGTTCTTTTACGCATTCAAAAACAGTAGGCCTGCCTTCAGGGTCGTTATGTGTGGTGATCACACCAGCAGGCTTATAATAAGCCCATACACGAAGCGCTTCTGGTTCCCCAATTATTGTTCCATCAACCTTTAAAGTGTCTTGCCCTAACGTTACAAAGGTTGTGACTTCTTTTACAATGGCACCATTTACGGCAACACGCCCTTCTAAAATTAATGCTTCAGCTTGACGCCTGGATGTCACACCACATTGGGCAAGAACCTTAGCTAAGCGTTGGGGTTTTGAGTCTTCGTGTGATTGTGGCTCAGAATCAGGCTGAGAGTGTGGCCTTGATCGCGCTTGGGACGATAAATGTTCTTTTGTTTGCAAGGTATCCGGCCTTTTGAATGGCCTTTGTCTTTTATCTTCAGCTTTATATGGCCTAGCGTTATGTGGCGATTTTTTCATATATGTATAGTTCTTTCGTTGTTTTCATTTTGTTTTGCATTTTACAGCTGCTTGTATAAAGTTTTCAATCACATATCGATCGAGGGCATGTCTTAAAAATTCTGGGTGCCATTGAACCCCTACCACACAATTGTGGTCTTTGTGTTCAAATGCTTCGATAAGCCCATCTGGCGCGAGAGCAGACACAATAAGCCCTTGCCCTAATTGCTTAACGGCCTGGTGATGCACACTATTAATTTGAAAGTGTTCATTGCCAAATTTCGTTTTTAAAAACCCACCATCAGCTAAGATAACATCATGCGCAAGCACAAGCCCCCCGCCTGTTGGGGAATGGTCACACAGCCCTTCCACTATAGGGTGCAAATCTGGCACATGTTGGTGAAGCGTTCCTTTTAAGACAACGTTCAACAATTGCATGCCCCCACAAATACCCAAAATTGGCTTACCCGCTTTTAAGAAGGCTTCGCACAATGCCCATTCAAAAGTGGTGCGTGCAGGTTTAAGATAAATGCTTGGGTGAACGTGTGTGTCACCATATAAAGTTGGGTCTACGTCAAAGCCGCCGCCGGTTATTAATAACCCATCTAAGGTTTCGACATAGTCTTGCACACAAGAAGGTTCATGGGGCAATGTAAAAGGAACCCCACCACAAGCTTCAATAGATTGACTGTAGCGGTAACGTAATGCGTACCAAGGCTCTACACTAAATTCTTTCGCATAAGGTTTTGTTTGAGGGTCTACAACATCTAACGTAATGCCGATTAAAGGTTTTTTATATCTCATCATAGCCTCTTTGATGGTTATGTTTATCATCGCTTACACTTAGACAAGTTGTAACATGAAAATGAGGGTGAGTTAAGAAGTTTTTAAAATATATCCCCTAAATTAAAGAGTGTTCATTTAATTTTTAAGGAGTTATTTTTATGTGCTGGAAAAATAAAGTAGTTACATTCAGTTTAAGTTTGTTAGTGTGCGGTGCACCATTGGCTGTTTTTGCAAACGAAGAGGTGGCCCCCAATGATGTGGTCAATCATTTAGCAGACCAAATTGAAGTGCAACTTGTTGTAAGCGATGTTGTGGAACCAGAAGGTGTGGTTGCAAATGAAAGTGTTGCTGTTGAAGATGTGCAAGTTGTTGAGGAAGAGGCGCCTACAGCCCCAAACCCAGAAGATATATTTAAAGCATCACGTGAACGCTTGAAGAATAATTATTTTGCCCTTTATAGTGCGGGTAAGTCGACAAGTGAAGCTGACGCTGGCCTTTGTGCAAACGTTGCAAAATTACAAGAAATTCAAGCAGCGGTTTATGCGGTTTATGCAAATGTTAGCCCAAAC
>CAYZJC010000005.1:3534-8710 GCA_964478775.1 uncultured Verrucomicrobiales bacterium
ATGGGCAAAATGTCCATAATTTTGATGGGGTCTATGGCAGATATCACGCTGAACTGGTGAGGATTGCTGCTGAGTTTCAGATTGGGGAAGAGTTAAGGGTTGAAGAATTTACAAGCCGTGCAAATGCGCATGAAAAATTCCCCAATTATTATTTGGATAAAGCCCAAAATAAGCACAATTGTATGGCGAGTTTAACAAGTGGCTTTGCTGGAAAAGATGCAGAGTTGCTAAGCCGTGCTGTCACCTTTGCCATTCATTTAAACGACAATTGTGAAGGCTATGAGTTGGGCCTCGCCCTAATGCACAGCATTCGTGATAATTATGAATTACACGGTGGTTGTTATGCAGGCCGGCGTGACCGTGCCTTTTTGGCCTTTTTAGGGATGATGGATTTTTTATATCAATAAGTTAAAAAAATCATCTTATTAATAAGTTGTTTACACTCATTCCATCATAATGATGGGGTGAGTTTTACATTTAATACACTAAAAAATATTGAGGTCTTGTATGACGCTAGCTAAAAAATTTCGATTCTTAGTTATGGTGATCGCATCTATTGTGTGCGTAATCGTTGGTTTTAACAGCTGGTATTTACATGTTCTGTCTGAAAATCGGGCAAGAATTTTGACCATAAGCGAGGTGCTTGAAAGGCACGTGCAGGGGGATATGTACCACGATGCCATTTTTGGTATGGTGAATGTTGCTGTGTCAAATATAAGCAATCTAGAAGAAAAAGAATTAAAAGACAGTATTGAAAAATTTACTCAAACGACTTTTCAAAATAAACAGGCAAAGCTGAATGAAGTCTTAGAAGCCTTATTTGAAAAAAGTTACAATGTTGTTCAAGAATACACAAAAAATGCACAAAATGTGATTGACAAAATAAAAAATAAGACATTTGAAAATAAAGATGTCAAGCAATTTAATGAACAATTTAGGAAGCTGCAAGACTTGAATGACGCTATTACTGATGCCTTAAAAGAGGCGAGAAACGAAATTCAAGCATCGACCAATCGTTCAGATTGGTGGACGGTGATTATTTCAGCGCTGTTATTTTTGAGCACGATCATTTTTTTAATCATCGTCAATCGGTATTTGCAAATGTCTGTTACGAATCCCTTAATTCGTTTCGCAACAGACATGAAACACTTAGCTAAAGGAAACTTAGGGGTCGAAGTTCAAGGTGCTGCAAGAATAGACGAAGTGGGGGAAATGGCCCGTTCACTTTTGCATATTCAACAAACAGGTGTTGAAGCTGTTCAGTTACGTGCTGGGCTTGATGCGATGAGCATTGGTGTCCTGATTTTAAATGGTGCAGGTAAGATAGAATATTCAAACCAGGCAATGGGGGGGATTGTTTCCTCTTACATTAAGTCGTTTTATATGGAAGAAGGTAATGGCAAGACTGTGAATTTGGTTGGCAAGACTGCAGACTTTATTTTACCAAGTTCTATACAATTAAGAGATTTATTAGAAAGACAACAGACTCAATTTTTGTTTAAACAAAATGACTGTTGTTTAAAAGTATTAGCGTTTCCGATTATGAATGAATTTAGTGAAAGACTTGGCACCATTTTAGAAGTTATCGACATCACACAAGAAAGTGCAATGCAAGAAGAAATGGCAACTGTTATTTCCCTAGCTGCCAATGGAGACTTAAGCGCAAGATTTGTGTCTGAAGGAAAAACAAGATTCTTTAAGGAGTTGAGTCAATCACTCAATATGTTAATGCATAATACCCAAACCGTCATTTCTGACTTTAGTGTTGTTTTGCGTGCGATTGCTCAAGGTAATTTACAGATACGCGTGAATAATGTGTACCATGGTGTGTTTGAAGACTTTAAGCTAGACTTAAATACAGCTGTTGAAAAACTAAATCGTGTTATTAACGAATTTATTGACTCAGCAAATATCATCTATAATGAAACGGCAAAAGTGTCTTTAAGCGGTCAAGAATTATCAAAAAGAACAGAAATTCAAACGGCAAAGCTTGAAGAAACATCAGCTTCGATGGAAGAACTTTCTGTGACTGTTCAAAACAACTCTGGCCATGCGCAACGGGCTGCAAACTTAGCCAATGAAGCATTTGAAAATGCCAAGGCAGGCGGCTGTATTGTGACAGAGGCAACAGGGGCCATGCAAAAGATTGATAAGTCTTCTTGTAAGATTGCGGAAATTGTTTCTGTGATTGATGAAATTGCCTCCCAAACAGATTTATTGGCTTTAAATGCCGCGGTGGAAGCAGCGCGTGCTGGTGAGGCAGGGAAGGGATTTTCTGTTGTGGCTGAAAACGTCAGTAAGCTTGCCCAACGTTCTGCAAATGCGCTGCAACAAATTCAAGAATTGATTTTTGAAAGTGAACAGCATGTAAAGTCAGGGGTTTCATCTGTCAAGAAAGCAGGCGGTAGCTTAAATGAAATTTTAAATCGCACAACTGCTGTTGCAGATGTTATTGGTGACATTGCAAAAAGTTCTGCTGAACAGGCGCAAGGCCTTGAACTGATTAATAAATCAATCTTTGCGATGGACCATATGACACAGCAAAATGCCATTATGGTACAAGAAAGCTTATCTACAGCCATGACTTTGCAGCAAGAAGCTGACCGGTTAACTGGGTTGATTAATCAATTTAAAGTGTAGTTGGATTTTAAGAATATTTTTATGTGAATTAATTTTTCATTCATACATGTGTGAAATAATGTAATACAAGACTGATTTATGTCAAGAGGTTATCAAAATGTCATTGTCAAAACAATTTAAATTAATGATTGCAGGGCTGTTATCGCTTTTTTTGTGTTTCCTATCTGTGAATATGTGGAAAGATATGAAAATAGGTGAAACAGTTAAATATTTAACTGATGTTTCCAAGGTCATGGAAAATGCAATCTTATGTGATATGTTTCATGACGCGATTCGTGCAGACATTATAGCTTTCTCAGCAAATCACCCTGACTATAATAAAAAAGAAACAGAAGAACACTTTGTGAATTTTATAACACCACTTGAAACTATTTCAACACTTGACCTTTCTAGTGAACTTAAAGAAAAAGTAGGTAAATTAAAATTAGATGCCGAATCTTATGTTTTTGTTGCAAAACAACTAATTAATACTGAACAAAAGCAAAATGACCCAAAATTTTCTGATATGCTTAAAACATTTAAGAAAGAATTTGAGAAATTTGAAGCAGAAGGCGAAGCTGTAAGGACAAATTTAGAAGAATATAGAAAATCACAAACAGACAAAGTTAATGATTTTCAAAGCCAAGTAAAAATGGTTAACATGCTCTTGTTAATGCTGGTATTGGTTGGTATGGCTTTAATAAGCCGCGTTTTATTTGGAATTTTAAGACCCATTCAATCCATTACAGCTGATATTGATCGCATGGCAAAAGGTGATTTAGACCTTGTTGTCTCAGGCAAAGACAGGGCAGATGAACTTGGTCAAATGGCACGTGCAATGGAAACCATTCAAAAAAGCAGTATAGAAGTTATACGTTTGAAAAGTGGGCTAGACCATGTAAAGATGGGCATCATTAATGTGGATCATACAGGCCGCGTGACATATTGTAATGACATGGTTGTTAAAATTTTAGAACGCCATGTGGAAGCTTTGCGTGAAAGCGCCCCAAGCTTTATACCCGCACATTTTGTTGGAATGGACGTTAACCTTTTAAAGCCAAAAGATATGGAAACCCGTCTTTGTATGGTCAAGCAACGTACCCCTATTCGTTTAGAATTAGAAAGCGGTATTATTGATATGGTGTCGGAACCCTTGTTAAATGAAATGGGTGCACGAATTGGTGCAGCTGTTGAAATTGTTGATATGACAGATGATATTTCCATGCAAAATGAAGTTGCCAATTTGGTGAGATCCGCCATCATGGGCGAACTTGATAATAGAATTGAATTATCAGACAAGCATGGGTTTATGCGCACCTTATCTGAATCTATGAACCATTTGATGGATAGTACCTCTGAAGTGATTAGTGACGTTGGGCAAATGTTTGAAGCCCTCGCAAAGGGTGATTTGACGCACCAAATTTCTACAGCTTATCAAGGTAAGTTTGCTGAACTAAAAAACAATGCAAATTATATGTCTTCCAACTTGTCTAGAATTATCTCTGACATTATCACTTCAGCTGAACACATTCATAATGCTGTGGCGGAAATTTCTGCTGGTAGCCAAGATTTGTCACATAGAACTGAACAACAAGCAAGTAATCTTGAGGAAACATCTGCATCCATGGAAGAATTGGCATCAACAGTTCGCCAAAACGCAGACAGTGCAACAAGGGCAAGTGCATTGGCTGGCACCTCTAATGAAGTGGCACAAAAAGGGGGTAAGGTTGTTTCTGATGCTGTTGTGGCGATGAACCAGATTGAACAATCTTCCAATAAGATTTCGGAAATCATTGCTGTTATAGACGAAATTGCTTTCCAAACGAACTTGTTGGCGTTAAACGCTGCTGTTGAAGCTGCACGTGCGGGTGATGCGGGTAAAGGGTTTGCTGTGGTTGCTGAAGAGGTTAGAACCTTGGCACATCGTTCTGCGTCGGCTTCCAAACAAATTAAAACCCTCATTTCTGATAGTACAATACACGTTAAAAAAGGTGTTCAACTTGTCAACTTAACGGGTGAAAGTTTGAAAGAAATTTTGGAATCGGCTAATGACGTTGCAAGCCTCATTGCAGATATTGCAGGTGCTTCATCTGAACAAAGTGCGGGTATTGAACAAATCAACCGCGCTGTTAGCATGATGGATGATATGACCCAGCAAAACGCAGCCTTGGTGCAAGAAAGCACATCAACCGCGATGTCGTTGCAAGAACAAGCCGATGCTTTAGCTAAGTTGGTATCTGGCTTTAAAGTGTAGCGAAAAGGGTTCCCATTAAGGAACCTGCAAAGTATACACAACAAGAAAACGCACTTAACCTTATTGTGGGCCAAGTGCGTTTTTTTGTGCTAATACCAAGAATTTAGCATTTGCAGTGTGTAAGCTTGTTGATAACAAAGTAGGCAAGCGTAGTTTTGTTTAACCAATATGCCACGTGGGTCTTGAAAATGCGCAGCTTCTGTTGGGTGCCAAGCATGTATGCCGATAGTGTTCATTTGACAAAAACTATTGACGTCAACACATGGAGAGTATTGTGGCACTTGCTGATATGTATGCGTTTGT
>CAYZJC010000005.1:8847-71590 GCA_964478775.1 uncultured Verrucomicrobiales bacterium
ATATATACAGGAATCGCAACTGGCACATAAACATAATTTTCAACTGTAGGTGCTTGTGGAGGCATCACGTTTTGTGTGGAGCAAGGCTGACAGTATTGAGTGGTTATTTGTGGTGCAATAGATTGAGAAGGGGGTTGTATTGCAGTAACGATGGCCGTTGAGACAGGAGGGGCACTGTTCGGTGTTGACGCACTATCAAGTGCTGGCGTATGGTCAAGCGATGGCACCTCAGTTTTTTCTTCAGCCATTCCCGCTGCATCTGAAAGCCTAGGCTTTGAGTCGGTTTCAAGGAATGCTGTTTGCAAAATTTCCGTTGATGACCCTAAAGGTTGTGCACCATTTGGTGATTTTTTAGCAGAATTTTCTGCGTTTTGTGCTAAAGCCGTTTCCCTTAGTGTAGTTTGTTCTAAGGGGGCTGGCTGTGTGTGAAGTGCTGCGTTGGCATTCTCCACAACTTCAGCTTCAACTGCAGCGTTAGGTTCAACGTTAGTTTTTTCAACTGATCCTTCGGTGATAGCCTCTGTTTGAACTTTCTCTTGCTCAAGGGTTTGGGCTACACCTTTTTTCTTATCCACTTTTTTTGCAGAGGAAGTTTTCTTGGTTGTAATTGGATTGGGTACAGCTGGGAAGTGTTCAGCAATGACAATGTCAGGGGTTGCAGCATTTTGTATGGCCGCATTATCTGGTATTTGATTTAAAGCTCTACTTTGCGCAACGGGTTGTGGGGTGGCTTTTTCCTTTTTTGGTGCAGGTGTAAGCTTTTCAACTTTATTTTTGTGAGTTGATGGCAGGGTTGATGTCTTTTTCTTTTCAGCTTTTTTTTCTACAAGGGTAAAGTCTGACAATTCAATCTCATCTGCAAGGGTTGTAATACCACTCAGCTCACTTGTTGATGTCGGTGTGCTGACGAGAGGGGGCTGTTCATCTGACGTATCGCTTGCTGTATTGCCCACTGGTACGTTTTCTTCATAAAGTGGTTTAATGTTTTTGGGGCTTTGCTTTTTCTTCTTTTTAACTGTCGATGAATGACTTTTAAGAGCTGGTTTTTCATCTTGTAGGCTCCTTAATAATTCGTCTTCTTTTTCTTTTGCAATTTTACGTTGCGCCATTAACTTAATGATTTGAATCTCTTTTTTCTCGTCAATGATATCATACAAATTGGTAAAGAAAGTGTCCCACAACATAAGTGCGTGCATAATCAAATTAAGGTAGTTTTCTTTATCGGGCATTCTTAATATGCCTATCTTTTCAATACATGCGGGAGCATTCGTCTTTGTTTTAGATCGTTGCTTGAGGGGGATGTAAGTTAAAACGTCCTTAAGATCTTCCATAAAGTGAGAGGTGAATTTTTGTTCACTATCAGATGCGAATGTTTTAAATTCCTCTTCATTAAGGTGATTGGCATAAGTTGCAAACCAAGTGGGTAGTAGCTGGGTGGAAATATCTTTTTTAATTTCGTAAAGGAGGTGTGCTTTATTGCAAGCAATAATGGGGTCTTCAGGGTCAAACGTAGCTTCACAAAGTTCAGTAAATGCGCGATCAAAGCTGATATAACAAGCAATTTCTTCGTTCATATAGTTTGCTGTTTTTGACGGTAAAATATTTTGGAAATATATATAGGCTGATTTTTCTCTTGGTGTTTTCCTTTCGCTAAAATGTGTTTGCAAAATTAATAAGGCATTCTTTTTGTGTTGAACCAACATATTGGGTGACGCAATATTTACATGTAAAAATGCGGCCAAGATGTTTTCAAAACGGTTCAGCATTGATTCAAGTTCAGGCGTTTTAAACAACGGATTGCCGCAATAATTAAAAAAATCAGTCTTTAAAAATTCGCTTACGTCTTTACTTGTGACTAATATATCATGTGTATTTTGGGTTTGAAGATGCGCATGAAATACAAATGTTTTTAATAGTGTTTTTAAAAAATCATAAAGGTCGAGGTAATATTCAAATTGAATATGATTTATATCTTTAACAAATACATTGTTCTTATCTGAAAAAACCTTCGTTAAAAAACTGTTGATAAAATTGTCGGTAAAGGGCTTCTCAAAGTAAATAAGGTTTAATAACGAAAAGGCTGGGTGGATTGTTATATGATTGTTTGTGCACGTTTGCTTATGCGTGTGTAGGAGTTGCTGTATAATAGACAATTCATCTGCAGTAAGGGTGCAAGTTGGGTTGGTGTATTGCAAGTAATGCGCAGCGCTTAATTTTTGTGAGGATGGGGGATTGTCTATAACGCAGTATGGAGTTGTTAAGGAAATGGGTGTTCGTGCTGTTTCCATTTCCATTGCAAGGGAGTGATGAGAATAAAATAAAAATAAAATAAATAAAAATATTTTGATTTTTTGGTAATAATGTTTCATGCTGACAGGCCTAATTTGAATTTAATAATTTTTTTTAACGAAACAAATGGGCAATGTCAAACGAAATCGTGCTTTTATGCATTTTGTTTTGCGTTAAAGCCTTAGGTATTAATAACTTTCAAGGAGGGACGGCCTTACATCATTCTTACATTTTTACTTTACCTGTTCTTTTTCTTCTTTTTCTTTTTCTTCTTTTTCTCTTGTGCTTTTTGCGGTGAAATAGGGGTGCATTTAGGGGCAGGCATGACGTATTCTTCCCCTAGGCAGATCGCTGTTTTAGAAGGTAAGTCATCGCCTTCAGGTTCTTCTATTAACCTGGTTGATAAGATGTATTTCACTTGTGCCTCAACTTGTGCATCACGTTCATTTTCACCTTCAACGTACAATATAGCGGGTGGGTCAAATTCAGGTTCCATATACATCATCGTTTTGGGTGCTTCTTCTTGTTGATTCACTAACAAGGTTGCAGCTTCACGTTCGACATCTTGAATGAGTGTTGTAACACCAGCTTGCTCGGTATTATCCCCCTCTGCTTGTTGTCCATCAGTAGCCCTTGTTGAAAATTGTTCTTCCTTTTCTATGGCCAATACGACTGATGCTTCATTTTCTTGCGGTTCCGGGATAAGTGTCGTGATCTGAGTGGCTGGCACTGCACTGGGGTCTTCTTCTGTTTCATTTTCACCACTTTTCACCAATGTAGTCGGTTGAAAGACTGGTGTTATGAGGTTTAAAACTGATGACATAAAACTGCTTGGTTTATCGCCAGATGCGGTTTCAGAATCTATAGGTGCGGCAGGAGGAGGGGGCTCTTGCGCATGAGTGGTTGTTGACAAACATAAAAAGGGCAAAACAAAAACAATTTTAATTAAAAACTTATATTTTTGTGGTTGCGTCATTTTAAAGATATACATAAAAGTTTCTTTCCGCGTGCAAAGTTACTGTAAGTCTGGTGATGGTTTATCATCCAATAATGTTGGGGCGTCAATTCCTTTAGGAGGCATAAACAAAACCATTGGTAAGTTGGGGTGGTAGTCATAGCTTGGCCCAGGTGGGTCAATAGTGATTGAAGGAAGGCCAGTCTGGTCGTACGGGTCATAGGCTTTTACAGTTGCCTGCACCTTAGCGGGCTTTGGCAATGGCTTTGGTAATGCTTGTGGTGTTTTAGGTGAAGCCGCTTTCGCAAGAACAGGTAGTGACGCAAGTGCTGCCTTTTTCTTCTGTTTTTCTTTTTTGGGTGCCAGCTTGCTTACCGACTTCACCATTTTCTTTGCCTGTTTCATAGGAGCCTTGGCTGCTTTTTTCAACTTCTTTGAAACGCTACCAATACCTTTTTTTTTCTTTTTTTTATTTTTTTTATCTGGATTACCTGTATCCGCTTTTTCATTAAGGCGTTGGTCATTATTAGCTGCATAAGACATAAAAGCTGTAAATGTAAAACTTACAATAATGAAGAAGCTATATTTTTTTAACGTACCCAAAAAGCTCATTTTTAAAAAGAACCATCCCTTTTATTGTTTGTGTGTATTTTGATAAACTTGATTTTTCTTGATGTCATTCACTAAGCCAGCAAGAGAAGGTTTCTGTGGTGGTTGTGTCACATTTGCCTCGGGTTTTGGATCTTCTGCTTTTGGCGCAGGCGCAGGCGCAGCTGCTGGTTCATTTTTTTTCTTAGCTTTACCTGGTTTAGGCGTCTTATTTTCCTGATTGATATGCTTATCAAATTTTTCATTGTCTTTAGTTAGCGCGTCGAGTTTTTTATCTATCTCAGCAATATCTTTAATATTGCTTTCTCTGTCTTTCTTTTCGTCTGTTAATAACTTAATCAGCCCTTCACGTTCACTTTTACTCATTTCATAGACTTCTTTGAGTTGGTCTGTGACTTTGTTTAAGCTTTCAAGCAACCCTTGTCGTTTTTTGTTAAGAATAATCAATATCTCCTCATTCTTTTTAAAATAGGCTTCTATAACATCTTTCCCGCTTTGCAGCTTAGCGGGGGGAGTTTCTTTTTCAGCATTCTTTTTAGGGGAAGGCTTGGTCGTCGTACTTTTCTTTAAATTCTTTTTAGCTTTTTTTGCGGGGGGTGAATCGGTGTGATTATTCTCTGAACTGTTTTCCCTGCCTCTTTTCACTGCTGCCTTTTTCGGTGTTGAGTTTTGAGTTTGTTCATCCTGAAATAAATTATCAAACATTGTAAATTCATCACTTTGTGCAATACAATCATTTCCAGTGAGGAATGTCATTGCCATTAGACAGCACCATAGAGATAGACCTTTTCTTTTATTATTGTTAAGTACCTCAACAGCAGTCATGTTGGCTTGATTTATAATTTGCATATCCATTTTCTTCTTCATTCCTTTGCAGGGTTTCTTATTGCGTCCTCGCACACTTTTTATCTTTTACTAAACCAACCTGTTTTGGGTTGTGTTTGAGCTATCGTTTTATTTTGCTGAGTGCTTAAGTTCTTGTTGTTTTTTGCAACTGCATTTGCAGCAGCTTTTCTAGCACTATTATCTGACTTTTGTTGGTTTGTTAATTGCTTTTGTTTATTTGTATAAAATTTAAGTTCTTCTTTTTTTTGCCCCAACTCAGAACCTAATACCTTAATTTGATTTGCTAAATTAGTAATATCGTTATTTAACATGGAAATAATTTCATTGGCATTTTGCATTTGCTGCTGCATGGCATATTGGTCTTGTTGCATAAGTTCTTGCAGACGACCATTCGAATTTGGCCCCATGTTTTGCATGCCGTTATTGTAACCTTGGTTAAAATTTCCACCGCCTGGTGCGCCGTTGAAACCACCATTGGAGCCACCACCAAAGTTGTTATTATTTTGGCCGAAGTTTCCACCACCGTTAAAGCCACCACCGCCTGGTGCGCCGCCGAAACCACCATTGGGGGCACCACCAAAGTTGTTATTGTTATTAAAGTTGTTGCTGGGGGGGGCAAAGCCGCCGCCGCCTGGTGCGCCGCCGAAACTGCCATTGGGGGCACCACCACCGCCATAGTTATTGCTTTGGCCATAGTTTCCACCGCCTCCACCGCTGCTTCCACCACTAAAGCCACCAAATCTACTGCCGCCACTACAGTATGGTATAAGCAATGTCATTATAAGAAGGCATTTAAGTACAAAGTGCATGTGTTGACCAATAACAATATATAGGAATCTTATAGCAATATTGTATCAACCTAAATCTTGCGAAAAGGTTAATTTAATTGAAAAAATATTTAAAACTAATGTTTTATGCTTTACCCATAGTCCTATGCCTATTTAAATTCATTTAAAGGAATAAAATTTTTCCTTCATAAAACAGGCCTTCTTGAAACAATTGCATTTTAACTACATTCACATGTAGAATGTAGCATAATAAAGTCCGTTTTTTATCGGGCAACTTAATAAACAAATTGCGAATACAAAGGAATGTTTTATGCGCTTGTCTCACTATTTCTTACCAACTTTAAAAGAAACACCGGCAGAAGCACAAATCGCCTCACACCGCTTAATGCTGCGCGCTGGGCTTGTGAACCAATGCGCATCTGGTTTATATTCATGGCTGCCTATGGGGCAACGCGTTTTAAAGAATATTGAAAACATTATTGAAAAAGAACAAGACGTTATTGGTTGTCATCGCGTGATTATGCCAACACTACAACCTGCAAGCTTGTGGATTGAAAGTGGCAGATACGAAGACTACGGCAAGGAAATGCTGCGTGTGAAAGACCGCCATGACCGCGATTTATTGTTTGGCCCAACCAACGAAGAAGTGATTACTGATGTTGTCAGGCAATACATTAAAAGCTATCGCGACTTACCACAAACTTTATACCAAATTACCTGGAAGTTCAGAGACGAAATCCGCCCACGCTTTGGTGTGATGAGAGGGCGTGAATTTTTGATGAAGGACGGCTATTCTTTTGATATTGACTACGATTCAGCCAGGGCCACTTATAAAAAGATATTTGAAAGCTATATTAGAACCTTTGCAAAAATGGGTCTTGCTGCTATTCCTGTGCGGGCTGACTCTGGTGCTATTGGTGGTGACCTTAGTCATGAATTTCAAATTATGGCCGAAACAGGCGAGAGCACCATTTACTATGATGGGGCGTATGATGACCTATCCACAAACGAAAAAACATTTGAAAGACTGCAAGACATTTATACTGCAGCTGATGAAATGCATGATGCAGATAATTGCCCAGTGCCACAAGACCGCTTAAAGTCTGCACGCGGCATTGAAGTGGGGCACATCTTTTATTTTGGGCAAAAGTATTCTAAAGCTATGAACCTTAAAGTCGTTGGGCCAGATAGCCAAAACATTATTCCAGAAATGGGCTCATATGGTATTGGGGTTTCACGTCTTGTGGGCGCAATTATTGAAGCCCACCATGATGACAATGGGATTATATGGCCGGAAGCTATCGCACCCTTTCAAGTGGGTCTCCTTCAATTGCAATTAGAAGACGAAGCTGTCGTAACCCTTTCGCAAGATATCTACAATCAGCTTAATCAAGCGGGAGTGAGTGTATTGTGGGACGATAGAAATGAAAGACCAGGTGCTAAATTTGCCAATATGGATCTTATCGGTCTTCCACATCAACTTATTATTGGTGCTAAGTCATTACAAGAAGGTAAAGTTGAATATAAAAATAGAAAGACGAATGAGCGAACCTTGTTGAACGTTTCAGATATTCCTGCATGGATTAATGAACGTGCAAAAGCTATAGCGTAGTCTTTAATAGTAAGAATCAAAAATAGACATAACATGACACAATTTAAAAAACCTGATAAGGTCACAAAGCTCAACAGCAAGAAGAAGCGCACAAATTCGTCAAGGCAATGGCTGCTAAGGCAGCTCAATGACCCGTTTGTTGCTGCCGCAAAAAAAGAAGGCTACCGTTCCAGGGCTGCTTTTAAGCTTGTTGAAATTCAAGACAAATATAAATTAATGCGACGCGCAAGCCGCGTGCTAGACCTTGGGGCGGCACCTGGGGGTTGGTGTCAGGTTGCTATTAAAATTGTTGGCGATAGCGGCCATGTCATTGGGGTTGACTTAACAGATATTGAACCCATAGCAGGTGTGCACTTTATTCATGGTGACTTTTTAGATGAAGGCATTCAACAACAAATCATCACAGCGTTTGATGGTAATAAAGCCCACGTCATTATGAGTGATATGGCAGCAAAAGCCTGCGGTATTCCTGAAGTTGACCACTTAAGGCTTATGGATTTGCTTGAAAATTCTTACCTGTTTGCGCTAGATCACCTAGAAGCAGGGGGGCACTTTGTCGCCAAAGTATTGCGTGGGGGGACAGAACACAATTTACTAAAGCAACTCAAGTCAAGTTTTGCAAAAGTGCACCACTTTAAACCAGATTCGAGTAGGTCAGAGTCAGCAGAGCTTTATATGGTTGCACTTGGTTACAAACCAAGCAAAAATAAAACAATGCGTGCAGATAACCTAACCCAAGCAGATATTGAAAACGCTTAAGGAGCCAAGCAGATGACAATTATTGATGGCGTATTAATTGGTATGACATTTATTTCAGCCGTGCTGGGTTTTATGCGCGGCCTCACACGTGAAGTTTTAAGCTTGGCGTCTTGGGGCTGTAGTGCGTTAATCACCTATACGTGCTGGACGTACGCACAAGCTATTGCCCAGCAGTTCGTAGAAAATAAAATGATGGCAGATACCACAGCAATTGTGGCCATGTTTGTATTACTCCTCATTTGTTTTTATTTAATTAGTCATGTATTGACCAGCGTGATACGTGACAGTATGCTGGGCGGACTTGATAGATCCCTCGGGTTTTTGTTTGGTATTTTCCGTGCTTGTCTTATTGTCTGTGGTTTTTACATATCAGCAACACTCTTTATTGCTTTAGAAGATATGCCCGAGATGATTCGATCAAGTCGTTTTATACCCTTCATTCAAAACAGTAGTCAAGCTGTTCTTTCTGTCGTGCCGCACAATATCACCGCCTATATTAGCGAACAACAACAAAAGGTGCATTTAAAAAAGGTCAATAATAACCCGAACGCTGGAATGAGTAGCCACAATGGCCAACAGGTCATAGAAAATGGTATAGATGCCTTAAGTCAAAAAGCCGCTGAAATTGCCAACAATGCTGTTCAAAATTCAGTTAAAGCCGCCATTCATGAACGCATGTCAGAACAACAAATTCAAAATGCAAAAGCGTATGCCCAACAACAAGCCGACAACCTTGCAAGACTGCAACCCAAAGTTGTAGCCCCGCAAGCCCAACAAATGGATGAAACCGGTGTCACGGCAAAACAAGAAAAAGCCTTAGATAAGTTTTTAAACACAACATCTATTGATGAGCCTACGGAGCAAGTTTCAACACCAGAAACAGCAGATGCTGCTTCGGCTCAGACAGCCGCATCGGCCCCCACCATGTAAGCATTGTAATCTCAGGTCTTATTACTAAAATCAAATTTGTGAGCCGATAGAAGAGACGATAGATTTAAGTCAACTTAATTTGGTGACATGAATGAGATAAGCTATAGTTGGGGTGCGACTGAATACCCAATGACATAGCGTACTAAAACTATATTTTTTTATATAACTTTAAGACTTGCTTAATCTTTCTTTGCCATAGTGAAGGTAACATCTCTAACTGATTAATGTTTTTAGGAAGCACGTCATGAAAAAAGTTACCGCTCACTCTATTGCGCTTGCAATTTTACTTACCTCTTCAACCCTTGTTAATATTGCCGTTTCTGCAGTTCTTTCATCTCCTGCAGCTCCTGGCGGTGATGGACCATCTGTGATTCCTTCTTCCTCACCACAAGCTGCTGCCCCTGCAACGTCAGTGGCTCCTGTGGCGGCAACTCCAGCAGCTACTCCAGCAGCTACTCCAGAAAATAAAGAAGAAGCTAAAAAAGAAGCATCTGGTGGGCTTAATATTTCTGTATGTCAATTAAAAGAGTCAGGCATGTTAGGCAGAGCATTAGGGGAAGGTTACGGTAAAGACTGTGTAACGCAAGCTAGAAAAGACGCTCTCCTTAATGCCATAAACAACATGGATGATGAAAACACACGCGAAGAAGTTAGAAAACTATTTGCAGTCAAACCATGGTATCGTGTCTTCTTACCAGCGCCATTTTCAATGGATGATTATAGTCAAATAGCTAATGTATTTAAAGTGGCAAGCGCACAACCACTCATTCAAGGTCTGCAAGGTATTAAAGCCGCTGCTGATTCATATAAACAGTCAGCGAATGTTTCTGACCATAACACCAATGCTGCAAATGCAGAGGCCAATAAAACCGCTGATGATGTTAATACCCGCCTTAAAACAGCAGAACACATTCTTGAAAACGAAGAAAAACCAGTATTAAACTTTACTAAAACTGATGTAGGTAGTGCACTTCACTATTTAAAATTATTTTTCATGAACAAAACTTTGTCTGAGAAATCTATTTTTGATGAGAGTTTAGGTTCAAAAGCCCACATAGAAGACTTTTTAAAGAACTACAATAAAGAGAGTGATGAAGCATCTTATAAAAAGAATTTAAAATATGCATATATACAAACAACGTATGATGCTTATAATGCTGCATGGAAAAAAGTCGTGTTAACTGCGGCTACATTGTCTTTATATTCATCACAATTAAAAGATTTAGAAACTGCCCTTACAGACTTAGACGAAGACGTGATTGATGAAATTATTGAAAAAGTCAATGGCATTGAGTTGATTAAGAAAGATATAGGTAAAATTGAGCCACGTCGTTTTGCAGAAATCATTTCTAAAATCAATGACGAGCTTTCCTTTGATAAGGGTAAGTATCACAACAGAATTATATATATAGATGATAGAGAAGTCACAACAGAACCTGAACAAAAGAGAATTTTAATTAAAATTAAACAAGAGACTTTTGAATACGTTAACAAAAATATAAATAGTCAAGAAATTAAAGACATTCAAGAGCAAATTGAAGAAGTTGTTTCAAAGGTTGGGGAATTGCATCCACGTTATAGAAAAGGGCGCGTTCACCACGTCAAACTGAGTGCACAATTATTAGATGCTATTATCACGACAGATAAAGCACAAGTGAACCAGGCGTCAGAAAATAATATTTTAGAAAATGAACCGCTAAAAGAAAAAGTTTCAAACCGTAAACTTGACAATTTGCAGGCTAACATTAAGGCAGTTCTTGCTTTTGCAAAAGAATGTGCGCACCTTGACGTGAAACCTATGTGGTTACCCAGTATTGTGTCTGCAATGCTTGACCACGATGTGGATGCAAGCCAAATAGAAAAAACAAAGCATGCGGAATTTATTACCCTGCTTGCAAACAAGTTAAGCAATATGCGCGTGCCAGCAGAAAATAACGCTGCAAATAAAAAATCACCATTAGTCCATGGCCAAAAGGATGCAAAAAAAGTGATGGACGCAATTGTTCAACATGAATCATTCAAGGCTGAACCTTATATATTGCTTGAACTTGTCAATGGTGCCATAGACATAAAAGACCTTCTTCCTGCTGATGTAATAGACAATGATGATGAAGTCAAAGCAACTGCAGAAAAGCCAGTGTCTGAGCTTGACAAAGTTATTGAGATTATCAATAAAACAAGCAAAGACAACATTAGACCAGCCCTTAACAAAATTTTAGAAATTAAATATGCCGAACAACAAGGAAAAGCATGGGCTAAAACAAAAAGAATCGCCGCAAAGTTTTGGAGATGGTTAAAGCGCGATAAAGGCATGGTAACCTGGATGCAAAAAAACCACGGTATTGTTGATGGTATGAATAATAGGGCTGCAGCTGTCTACCCCGCTATGAAAGAAGGAATGAATGCTGCCGCAATTAAATTTAATGAACTTAAACAAAAACGTCAGGCTAATGCACAAGCAAGTGCTGTAGGGGCAGATGATGAAGGCAGTGCAGTTGAGATGAGTTCTCCAAAGGTTGCGCACACACAACAAGCGGGAGTGGCTCAGCAGGATGAGCAAGAGCTGTCGCTAGCGCAAAAAAAGCAAGTCTTAGAAGATTTACTGAACAGTAACGCAAACAGGAATGAAGGCCCACAGCAACCTCAAAATCAACCTGAAGTGGTTGTAGCAAGTGGACCCAGTGTATCTTCACCCACACGTTCTGCTTTATCTGATGCGGTTCTCAATCAAATTAAAACGCGCCAAGCTATTCACAATGCCAGCATTGAATCTTTAGAGAATCACGTAGCTGACAATCAACCACAAAATAGTGCTGAACATCCAAGAGGCACAATAGATAATAATGTCCTAGAGGAACTGAAAGCTAAGGCTCAAAAAGATCGATCAGATAAAATACAAAAGCTTGAAGAAAAAAGGCTCAAACAACAAGCATCATCAAATGTTAATCCACAAGCAAAAGAATTGGCTGCTAACGCAAAAGAATTGGAAGAAAAAAGGCAGAAAAAGCTTAAAGAAGCGGAAGTATTAGAAAGTCTCCAACGCCAATTAGCACAACTTCAACAGGCACAAAATAGCCAAGTAGATAGTGTAGGTGGTGACCGTCTACCCTCACAAGCAGAGTTGGTAACTCAAATCAGTGAACTTGAGAAGCAGCAACTTAATGCCAGAGTGTTAAATGATCTAAGACCAAAAGATGAAAAAGAAGCTGTTAAACCGTCCGCTAATATACAAGAAATATACAATAATCCGGAAGTTAAAAAAGACGTGTTAGAAATGACCAATAGGATCAGTAGCATCAAAGAAAGCGATGCAAGCTGGAAGGAACGTGAAAAAAGGAACGCGGAAATAAAAAAGCTAAAAGAAAACTCAGAGCAAGTGTCACCCCAACTTCAAGACCAACAACAGGAGGCCCCATCAGTAAATCAAGCTAATCAAATAGCTGCAACCACAGCCGATAACAATTTGGTAAGCAACCAACAAGAGGCTGTAAATGACCAACAGACTATGCCACAAGTTTCAGAGATGGAAAAAAAACGCCAAGAGGCAGAGAAGAATCAACTAGAAGCCCAAATTCAAGCCCTAGAACCAACTGACCAAGCATCAACCCAACCCAACCTTCCACAAGATCCCCACCTTCCAACAGGCAACACACCAATTAACAGTCAGTAAGTCCAACTAACCAACCCAAACGTAGAGGGGCCTCCATTGTGGGGCCCTTATGCATATATAGCCAAATTAAATTCACTTCAACCTATATGAACTTATCTGCGTTGAAACAAAGACTCAATATCTTTTAACGACAAGGCGATATACGTTGGCCTTCCATGGTTGCAGGTGGCAGACTTTGGCGTTTGTTCAATTTGGCGCAGCAAATGGTTCATTTCTTGATAGTTAAGGGCGTCATTGGCGCGAATACTGGTATGACACGCATGGGTAGCAAGGTAATGCAGTAGCTTATCTTCCAAAGCTAAGGTGCCATCTCCTGCGGTCAAGTCATCTAGCAGGTCGGTAAGGGTTTGTTCTAAATCTTTGCCTTGCAAGGCTGTTTGTAAAATAACAGGGTATGAACGACACAACACATGGTCTTGAAAAATATCTAAGTCAAAGCCTAGTTTTTTAATGTGGCTTTCTTGTTGTTTTAACAGCTCTGCTTGTTCAGCTGTGATCTTAAACATCAATGGCGTTAGGATATGCTGACGTGCCACACCGTCTTTCATATACGCTTCTTTAAGGCCTTCATAGCGCACACGTTCATGGGCGGCGTGTTGGTCAATCAGCATAAGACCATCTGCGGTGCGTGATACAATATAACTTTTGGCAATTTGCCCTAACGCATGGCCTAAAAACCCAACGTTACTGTTAGCCCCTGCTTCACCCTCATGAAGGGGACTTGTTTCTTGCGGTGACAGCATGTCGTGTTCAAAGGCTAAGGTCTGATCGAGGGTTTTCATCATTGCAGCGGGGCCATACGCCGTGTTGGTTTTGGAAAAATGAGAGGTCGCATTCACCCCTCTTCCATAAGAAGCTGCGGACCTTGAAGGGGAAAATTGTGCAAAAGGCAAAGTTTTTTCAATGATCCGCTCTTCAAGGATTCGCTCTTGGGGCTGCGTTTGAACCGCTTGAAAGCGGCGCATCATATGGTCTGACAAGGCTGGCGTTGCCACTTGTCCGTGTTCTGTAAGGGTTGCGCGTATGATACCAATCAATAACGACCTTAGGCTTTGCTCTGGGCGAAATCTCACCTCTGCCTTTGTGGGGTGAACGTTTACGTCAACTTCCCTTGGGTCAATTTGCACAAAGATAGCCACAACCGGGTGCCGACCGCGTTCAATAAAGTCTTGATACGCTGCTTTTAACACCCCTAAGAACAATTTATCACGCACAGGTCTGTTGTTGACGAAAAAATATTGGTCATTGGCTTGGCTTTTATGAAAGGTGGGTAAAGACACCAGTCCATGCACAACCATACCATCGCGTTCAGCAGCAAATGCACGAAGGTTCTCACATGCTTTGTCTGAAAGCACGTCTTCAATACGGTCTTGCAGTTGTGCCTTTGCTTTATATGAAAAAACGGTTCTCTCTTCCACCTGACAGCTAAAAGCAATGTGCGGGTAACAAAGGGCCAACCGCTTTAATATTTCAATACATGCTGTTGTTTCACTGGCATCTGTTTTTAAAAACTTTAAGCGTGCTGGCGTTGCATAAAATAAATCTTTAATGGTGATACGCGTTCCTTTTGCGGCATATGCAACCACTTTTGGTTCACTGATCACGCCGCCTTCAACGGTAATCTCCATCGCAGTGTGTTGATCACTGTTTTTAGGGTTGCTGATAATTTGCAGCCTTGAGACAGACCCTATGGAAGGAAGCGCCTCACCACGAAACCCTAGTGTTGTAATATTAAACAAGTCAAACTCTGGTAATTTTGACGTTGCATGGCGTTGTAGGGCAATTTTCAGATCATCACCTGTCATGCCAACACCATCATCGGTAACTTGAATTAGGCTTTTGCCGCCGTCACGCAAGACAACACTAATATGTTTAGCCTTTGCATCAATCGCATTTTCCACAAGTTCTTTTAAAGCAGCAGCAGGGCGTTCAATGACTTCCCCCGCTGCAATTTGGTTGATGAGTGTTTGATTGAGTTGACGGATAACAGGACGAGACATAAGGTTTTTTTCTATTGTTAAAGCCATTTCAGGGGTTAACTGAATTGTTGCAAGTGTGTTCCAAGCGGCCTTTGTTTATAGCTTTATCTTTATATTGATTGGGATGATGTTCATTTCAAAGCGCGCTACGGGGGGGGTAACACCCTATGCCGTTTGATATTTGCCAGGAACCCATAAAATGTCTGTATTGCCATTGTCGTTGGCAACACGTGCCATAACAAAGAACAGGTCAGATAATCGGTTCATATAACATAATAAATGCGCATTTAAGGTTTCATCTTGATGCAGGGCGATAATACAACGTTCAGTGCGTCTTGCAACGGCTCTACACACATGCATTTGTCCCGCAAGTGGCGTGCCACCGGGCAACACAAATGAAGAAAGGGGCGCCAAGTTACCATTGTACTTTTCTACCAACTTTTCCAGATGAAGAACCTGCGCATGGTTAATGCGTAATGCCTCTTGGCCCTGTTCAGGCAAACATAAGTCAGACCCCATATCAAACAAGTCATTTTGAAGCATTTCAAGGTCTTGCACTAATGTGCTTAAGGAAGACGGGCTGGGGTGTGGCCCTACTAAGGTTAAGGCTTGACCAATAAAGCAATTGAGTTCGTCAACGGCGCCGATGGCCTCTATCCGAAGGCTATGTTTAGACAAACGCCTACCATCCCCTAAAGATGTTTTGCCACTATCACCGCCTCGTGTTGTTATGCATGTGAGTTGAACCATATCGGACTCTCCTTTAAGTTAATTATAATATGATGAGCTAAGCCCTTAGACTGAGCATAAGCAGAAATAAGATTAAGGTCAATCCCTGCAATGCAACGCGCCAACGCATGGCTCGGTTACTATACAAACGGGCAACTTCTCCTCCCTTGAAATAGGCATATAAGCCAAAGGACAAGCTTAACGCTGTCGCGGAAAGGGAAATAAAAAATAAAATTTCAACAAGTTTATACATCACTTTGGTTTCCTAATAGGCGCAGATGATCTGTTCCCACTATAAGAGGTCAGCAGCAGTTTCTCAACTGATTTCCTGCTGCTGTCCCTCTTTTAAGCAAAGGCTGCTCAGCCCAAAACATGAAAGGCTTGTCTGTTTAATTATCAGAATCATCCGATAATAATCAGGCTGGAAAAGCAGCGTCATCTGCCAGTTCATTGGCAGTATCTTCTTCGTACGCATCAGCTCCATCATTAACTTGGTTTAAAAAATTCATCATGTCGGGGGACAGTAGAAAATTTAAATTCAGTGCAGCTGTATGATGAAAACCGGGGAAAGGAGGAAGCTCAGTTAAATGTGCAAGGCCTATATTCGTAGGGGAAGGTGTGTTGTCAAATAGACTTCTGAGATTTATTGGTTGAGGTCTTGAAATTTCACTGTCGGTATGTGTATTCAAAGGAAGCAAACAGCGGCTTCTTTTAGACACTGGGGTGTGGAATGGGTCATCATTATTGTTAACGGTAGGTGAAGCTTCTGCATCAAAATCTAACCTCATTGTGCCTGTTGCGTCAAAATCTTCTCCACTTCTTGACCTTTTGGCTTTTCTTGCAAGCTGTGGAGGCGTAAAATTTTGGGCATTAAGCTGTGGTGTTGGTGTATTAAACTCAGCTACCTGTGTATTTTGCGCTACGTTTTCCATTGCATTTACAGACGTAAATCCAGTAACGGCAAGCATTAAGCCCAAAGCATATTTTGTATTTTGTAATAAGTTCATTGTTTTGCCTTTTAAATTAAATGAAATATTTATTATTTTTTTAAACCAAAATTAAATGTGTCATTTTTTATGAATGGCACATTTAATATTAAATTCAATACGTACTATTGTGCAGGTGCTCCATCTGCGTCAGTACCACTTACTTCAACGTCCATTGCATTGTCTTCATTATCTGAATCACTATCTTGGAAAAGGTTATTTTGCGCAAATGTGTCTGCTAGTGTAACTGGGCTTATGCTTCTTGCTGCTGCCCTGCGTTCAGCAATCGCTGCTCTACGTTCTGCTTTAATATCAAATCTGGAAATATCAAGAGCTCCGGCTCCTTGTTCTGGCGAGTGTGGTGCAAATTGTTCCATTGCATTTGCAGTTGTAATAAAGTTCGCAATGACAGCTGCGCTTAAAGTGTATGCAATTTTTTGAAAAGAATTCATGATTTCTTCCTTATGTGTAAAGTTTCGATTCGTTATACAAATCAAATAGGTATGTTTTTCTAAAAAACAAGGGCTGATATAAAAAATAATTATGATTAGTTAATATTTTGTATATCTCCTCCACAGCATCTCACCAACAGTATGTTTTCTGCTGGCTATCTGTGTTCTATGAAAATGAAATTTTATTGCGAAATTTATATACCTCATATATTATACACCCTGAATCACCTCGTTTTTTAATACATTATTTATAGTCATGAGGAACAAACATAAAAATTTACGTTTAATGTTTTCTTTTTTGATATGTAAAATAGTGTAATGGTGAATAACTTTTTAGGTTTTATTTTTTTGGTACGTGTATTTTTATTTTTGCTATCTGTTTTTTTATTAACGGAAAGCTTTGCCCCAAATGTGTGTCTTGCATCACCCAATAAAACACGCAAAAGCTTTCTTAGCAGGCAAGAAAAATGGGTTGACTGCAGTTTGAAATTTTGCAGTATCGAACATATTCAACAAGGTCTAGATAGTGGCTTTAGTATTAATGCGAAAAGTAAATGCGGTACGACCTTGCTGATGAGCGCAATTTGTTGCAATAATACTGAAGTTGCAGATTTTATATTAAA
The DNA here is from genome assembly GCA_964478775.1 of uncultured Verrucomicrobiales bacterium. Classification (GTDB taxonomy): domain Bacteria; phylum Pseudomonadota; class Alphaproteobacteria; order Paracaedibacterales; family CAIOTO01; genus PNMQ01. The sequence goes on from CAYZJC010000005.1 coordinate 26,075, forward strand.
TAAAGGGGCAGATTTTACCCTCGTTGACTTGGAAGGAAGCACCACCCTTCATTGGTGTGCCTTATTTGGCTGTCTAGAAATTTCAAAGCGTTTACTCGCTATGGGTGCGAACCCAAATCAATCAACCCCGTTAGGAACAACACCCTTAATGCAAACCGTAATTTACAACAAGCCACATCTCACCAGACAGTTACTTGCGCAACCAGGAATTGATGTAAACGCCTATAATGTGTGTGCAAGCACAGCACTTAGTCAAGCCGTTGCATACAATCATATTGAAATAGTAGCGTTGTTATTAGAACATCCAGGTACGCACTATTACCTAACAGACAATCAGCACACGGCAGTTCATGAGTATGCGAAGACTGCTGAAATGAAAGGTATATTAAGGCTTCATCGACTTAAACCCTTTTTAGCGTTTTTAAAGGTGTCACAAATTCAAACCCCTTACACGCAAGTGATACTTGGAGAAGAGATTAAGCTAATGCACACAACAACAATTTTAGAAAACCCAGACCTTACACGTTATGTATGTGGCTTTCTATGATTTATTTGATATGAATACAAAAGCAGGATAGGCATGAATTTTATACGGCTCAAAAGTCTTGCACTACAAGCTCTTTTAATATTACTTGTAAGTTGCCTATATACTGGTGCAGGTCATGCTATGATACGACTTGCACTGCAATCCGCTTATTTTGAAAGAACTTGGATTGATCAACACTTTGAGTCATGTAGTATTGAGTCAGCGAAGAAATATATAGATAATGGCAATTGCATTAATTTGCAAAGTCCAGCTGGCACAACATTCTTAATGCAGGCAATTATTCATCATCAAATTGAAACTGTTGATTTTATTTTAGATAATGAACCAGATGTTAATCTTGCCAACAAGATTGGTGGTACAGCTTTGCATTATGCAGCGCAAGCAGGCCTTGAAGAAGTTGCACAAAGACTATTGCAGATGGGGGCAAACCCTAATGCGAAAAGCTGGATGGGGTGGACCCCTTTAATGTCTGCAGAAACGTATGAGCAAATTAATGTCCTTCGACAATTGCTAATGCACCCACAAGTGGATGTCAACGCTCAAGACTGTAGTGGCTATACAGCTCTAATGTATGCTGCGTTAAGCAATAAATGTGAGATTGCTGCAATACTACTTAACCACCCGTCAATTGATATTCATATTGTGGATGATTTAGCGTGTATGGTCGACCTCAGTATTCTTACACCTGAAATGAGGGGGGAATTTCGGTTTCACACCTTAAGTCCCTTTTTAAAATTTTTACAAAGTTCACAAATTCAAACGCCGACAACGTCCATGATGCCTGCGCAAGTAGAAAGAATCCCTCATGTGATAAAAGCTCTAGAAAACCGAGACCTCACACGTTTTTTGTGTGAATTTATTGGCTAGGCAGCTGCGCTAAAGCATGCCTTATGCCGCCTTTTGTTGCATACCCTCTGCTTTTGCTAATACCTGGTCAATATTACCAACCATATAAAAGGCCATTTCTGGAATATGGTCATAATCACCTTGACAAATACCTTTAAAGCCAGCAATGGTGTCTTCTAGTTTGACAAATTCACCTGGTGTGCCTGTAAAGACTTCGGCCACAAAGAAGGGCTGCGATAAGAAGCGTTGAATTTTACGTGCACGTGATACGGTCAGTTTATCTGCATCTGACAATTCATCCATCCCCAAAATGGCAATGATGTCTTGCAATGACTTATAGTCTTGCAAAATCTTTTGTACCTCACGCGCAACGTTGTAATGTTCTTCACCAACAATTTGAACGTCTAAAATACGAGATGTTGAATCTAACGGGTCAACTGCGGGGTAAATACCGAGTTCTGCAATCTGACGGTTAAGCACAGTTGTGGCATCTAAGTGAATGAATGACGTTGCTGGCGCTGGGTCAGTTAAGTCGTCTGCAGGCACATACACCGCTTGAACAGACGTAATGGAACCTTTATGCGTGGTGGTGATACGTTCTTGCAAGTTCCCCATTTCAGTGGCTAGGGTTGGCTGATACCCAACAGCAGAGGGCATACGCCCTAACAACGCTGAGACTTCAGAACCGGCTTGGGTAAATCGGAAAATATTGTCAATAAAGAACAAGACATCTTTTCCTTCAACGTCTCTAAAGTATTCTGCAACCGCAAGACCGCTTAAAGCTACACGTGCGCGTGCCCCAGGTGGTTCATTCATTTGACCATAAATCAGTGATGCTTTAGACCCTGCATTGTCTAAACTGTTCACGCCTGATTCAATCATTTCATGGTAAAGGTCATTTCCTTCCCGGGTACGTTCCCCAACACCCGCAAATACAGAATAGCCACCATGCGCCTTTGCAATATTGTTAATTAATTCCATAATCAAAACAGTTTTACCAACACCTGCACCACCAAACAAACCAATTTTACCACCACGCGGGTAAGGCGTCAGAAGGTCAATGACTTTAATACCAGTAATTAAAATTTCTGTGTCTGTGGATTGTTCAATGTACGTGGGGGGGTCACGGTGAATTGGGGCATAGGTTGTGGTTTCAATGGGGCCACGGTCATCAATCGGTTCACCTGTCACATTAATAATACGTCCTAAGGTTGCTTTTCCCACAGGTACTTGAATAGGTTTTCCAGTGTCTAGTGCCTTTTGACCACGGCGAAGGCCATTGGTGGAATCCATCGCAATGGTACGCACTGTATTTTCACCTAAATGCAGGGCAACTTCTAATACTAATGTGCGTTTTTTACCCCCTTCTTCCACTTCAAGCGTAATCGCATTTAAAATATCTGGCATATACTCATCGAAAATAATATCAACGACAGCACCAATAATCTGGCTTACGTGCCCAATATTTTGTGGGTGCTCTTCAGTTGTAAAGTTTTCACTTTTAGTCATATTCTTTTTCATATTTAAATTCCTTTTCTCTCAAAGGCTTAAGCATTAGGTTAATATCATGGGCTTAAGCTGCAGCGCTTGCACCTGCTAAAATTTCAATTAATTCATTGGTTATTTGCGACTGTCTTTTTTGGTTGTAATCAAGCTGTAGGCGGTCAATCATATCGCGGGCATTTTTAGATGCATTATCCATAGCAGACATTCTTGCTGCTTGTTCACACACATTATTTTCAATCAACAAAATTTGCAGCTGAACCAATAGATTTATTTCAAGTACCTTTGGTAATAATTTTCCAACATGTGGTTCACATTCCATCATGCGTAAATCAGCATGGTGACCTTGTGTCTCTTGATAAGGGAATGGAAGCAATGTTCTGGTTTCAATAGGTTGTGATAGCACACTTTTAAATTTGCCAGTCACGAGATGAATTTCCCCAATCTCTTTTTCAGCAATATAACACAGCAATGTTTTATGTAATGTGTGCACATCACAAGACGAGGCCTGCATACGATAATAAAATGTCAACAAATGTGTAGGGTAATCTTGTGTAAAGTTATCATGTGCAAAAACTTCATGTAATTTTCGCCCTATTGGAAAAAACAAAGGTGTTTTCCCGTGCTTTTTCAATGTGTTGGCAAGTTGTCTCATTTCACGCGCAACGTTGGTTGTGTACGAACCACAAAGACCACGATGTGCACCAATTCCCACAATAAGAACGACACCACTCGCATGCCCTGTTAATAAGGTAGATGTCAAACCTTCTGTGCGTGCAAGGGCTGCAACATCACGTGTGAAACGGGAAAAAGAAGTGGTAAATTTAATACTTTTAAAGAGAGTATCTTGGGCACGTCTTAGTTTTGCAGACGCCACCATCTTCATGGCAGATGTAATTTTCTGTGTTGACTTCACAGACTTAATACGCAAACGCAGTTCTTTTAGTGTGCTCATGCTGTGCCTTCATTAGTACCAAGTTTTTGAAGAAGGAAAGTTTTAACAAAATCAGGTAAGAATGACTTTAATAATTGATCATTATCATCTGACAGCACTTTACTTGTTTTAATATCTTCAATGATTTGTGGGTGATAATGTTCTACATGGTCAAACAAAGCCATTTCGAAAGCTTTTACATGAATTGTTGGGATGGTATCTAAAAACAATGAAATAACTTCATGGGCTAGTCCAAGTGGTGAATTGTTTGATTGCTTTAACAGTTCAGTTAAACGCTGACCCCTGTCTAATAATTTTCTTGTAGAAGCATCAAGGTCGCTTGCAAACTGAGAAAAAGCAGCCATTTCCCGGTATTGCGCTAATTCCAGTTTAATACTTCCCGACACTTTTTTCATAGCCTTGGTCTGCGCTGCTGAACCCACACGGCTTACAGATAAACCAACGTTAATCGCAGGTCTAACCCCTTTATAAAACAGTTCAGACTCTAAAAAGATTTGCCCATCCGTAATTGAAATAATGTTTGTTGGAATGTATGCAGACACGTCACCTGCTTGTGTTTCAACAATAGGAAGCGCGGTAAGGGAACCTGCGCCTTGGGCATCACTCATCTTCGCGGCACGTTCAAGTAAACGTGAATGCAGGTAAAACACATCACCAGGGTACGCTTCACGCCCTGGGGGGCGACGAAGCAATAAAGACATTTGACGATACGCAACAGCATGCTTTGACAAGTCATCATAAATAATTAAGGCATGCATCCCGTTGTCACGAAAATATTCCCCCATTGTACAGGCTATATAAGGCGCCAGGTATTGTAAGGGAGCCGGATCCGAAGCCGTTGCTTGCACCACAATTGTATAATCCATCGCATCTTGTTCTTCTAACGCTTTTACAATACGTGCAACAGATGACCGTTTTTGACCAATCGCAACATAAATACAATAGACTTTGTCTTTTGCTGACGCTGTGCGGTTAAATTCTTTTTGGTTTAAAATGGTGTCAATTGCAATACTGGTTTTTCCTGTTTGACGGTCACCAATAATTAATTCACGCTGACCACGCCCTATGGGGACCAAAGAATCAATCGCCTTGATACCTGTCATCATGGGTTCATGAACAGATTTACGTGCGATAATACCAGGGGCCTTTTTTTCAACAGGCGTTTTTTCAACATTTTCTAAGGGGCCTTTTCCATCTAATGGCTCACCAAGCCCGTCAACTACGCGGCCAAGCAAGCCCATGCCGACAAAAGTGTCCACAATTGTGTTCGTGCGCCTTACAAGGTCACCTTCGGTTACATCTCTGTCAGAACCCGCAATCACAACGCCCACGTTGTCGACTTCAAGGTTGGTGGCAATTCCTTTAATAATTTTCCCTGTTTTCTTTGAAACAAATTCAACCCATTCACCAGCTTGTACTTGGTCAATGCCATGCACACGGGCAACACCATCACCAACTGACAACACGAAACCCGTTTCCAAAATAGTGGCGGCTGGTGTAAAGTTTAAGATTTTTTCCTTAATTAAAGTTGACACTTCAGATACTTTAGTGGTCATTTATTATCTCCTTTAAGGGTGGCGTCTGTTAAAGTTTTATGTAATTGGCTAATTTGTGTGGAAACACTGGCGTCAATTTGCAAGGTGTCTTGAACATTTGCAACAAAGCCACCGATGAGAGATGGTATGGCCTGATACTCATACCGCATTTCTTTTCCAAATAATTGTGTGATTTTCTCTTCCAATTGTTTGCGTTGTGAAACATCTGGCATTTCAGCCACACTCAGCATAACAGATAAACGATTTTGCGCATGATCATTTAAACTTTCAAACACGTCAATAATACTCGGCAACAAATTAATTCTTCTAGATTGATGAATGATTTTGAAAAATTGCCCAAGATACGCTGGCCATTTAAGTTTCGTCACACAATCTGCGATTAATTCACTAAATTGATCTGCATTCAAGAACAATAACTCGCTAGTGCGGATGTTGTGCACTTGCATTGAAGCATAAAAAAAATTGAGACCCGTTAGTACAGCATCTGTTTGTTGTTGCGTTAAAGCCACCTCAAACAAAGCTTTGGCATAACGCCCTGGCATTGAGGTTTGCAGTCCTCTGAGTCGTGAAGCATCCATAAAATTGTCTTAAAAAAATATTAATTGTAAAATAGATCTATATAAACTCTACCACACATTATTTGCGCATGCCAACAGATTGTGTGTCTTTAACAACATCATGCCTTTTTGACTTTCAGTTACTTAAATTAAAGGGGGGGTTATGATAATGTGCATTGCATTTGGCACTTCTCGGTTGTCACGATATTCTGGCGTAAGCTATGAGTGAAAACTTTCCCACCACAAGGGCTGATATGAGTGAGTGTAGGATTATTTTGTATGCTTATCAACTTGAAATAACATTAAGGGAACAACGACAACGACAATAATGGAGACGGCTAAAGCACAGGCTTGCGGCCAGTCGCGGTTATTGAAAAATTCACTCCACAATGTGCGGCCAATCATTAGCGTGTCAGGCCCTCCTAAGAGTTCCGGGATTACAAATTCTCCCACCGCAGGCACAAAGACCAACACAAAGCCCGCTATAATTCCGGGCATTGCAGAGGGCACAATAATGCGCCAGAATGTCATCCATGGGGTAGCTCCTAAATCATACGATACCTCTATTAAAGTAGAATCTATTTTTTGCAAACTTGTATAAATTGGCAACACCATAAATGGCAAATAACAATAAACAATTCCAATACATACCGCATATGTGTTCCCCAGCATTAAAAGCGGGGAAGAAATAAGCCCAAGCTTCATCAGCAATTGATTGATCATCCCTGTTGCACTCAGTAATGACATCCACCCATACACACGAATTAAAAATGATGTCCAAAAGGGTAAGATAATAAGAAACAAACAGAGAAGACGCATGCGCTTAGGTGTTTTTGAAATGCCATAGGCCATCATAAAACCTAGCACCAAGCAAACACACGCAGAAAGCCCAGCCACCGAAAGGGAAGACACGAATGTTGAAAGATAAATATCATCGCTCAACAGCATTTTGTAGTTTGAAAAATTAATTTGAATTTTAAGCAAGTAAGGCTGCACCCATTCAAAAATGGCTGAGTATGGTGGCATACCAATAATCGCATTTGACAAACTGATTTTAACAATCAGCAAAAAAGGAATCAGAAAAAATAACCCTAGCCAAGCGTACGCAGGTAAAATGACAAGCCAGCTCTTTTGTTGCATAAAGCTATTTACAATTTTTCTGTGCAGAAAAGCAAACCAATGGTTTAGTTTTAAATAGGCGGATGTCATCATTTATATTTCATTTTTCTAAAAAAATTACACAACACATTAACTAACTATCAATGTTCTATTCGTATAATCTAATTAAGAGCATCATAAGGCAGGGCATATGCATTGTGTAAAAACCAATTGCCCTAACTTGTTTTAATAAGATCATACTTACCAGTACTGTATCACACACAGGTTAACTTTAAAATAAAGACCTGAGGTGTGAAATAAAAGAAAGGAAGTATGCAGGAGACTTGGACCATGACAACAGCAGCGTCGATACCGGCTGAATCAACAAAAAATTGGCAGGACAATGAAGTGTTAAAAGAATGCATCACCAAGTCCGTGCATGACTTTTGCGCAAACATAGAAGAAAGCGATTCCGTAAGACATGACTCGCCAGCCATTTATGTTGCAAGTGAATATCCAAATCTAGCAATGGATAAAAAAATGGTGTTGCAATCCTTGCTTCATGAACATTGGCAAGCGCTTGCGACAGTTTCCCATGAGGAATTACAAGGTCTTACCAGAACTTTATTTACTGAATTTGAAAAGTTAGGCTTGAACCGTGAATGGTTTAGACAAGCCCAATGCTTTATCTTAGAATCTGTAACTGACTTTTATGCCTCGCATCTTCATAAAAGGTCATATGGCAACACGTCTTCCACAAGCCAACAACTGCGAGACATTCAAAAAATCATCTTAAACGGTATAGCAGACTTTTACTCTTTAAGTTCAGAGCGAAGAATCGACAACCTGCTCAATGACAAAAATTATCTCATTTCTGTGTTAAAGCAAAATATTGCCAATGTTATTAATGGTATTGCTATATCAGGTAATGACTTATCAGGCACAACCAGCCGTGTGTTAGCGTCTTCAAAATCAACATATGGAAAAGCTGTGGCTATGGTGTCAATGTCTGAACAGTTTTCACAAAATGTTTCCTCTGTATCTATGGCAACGCAAAACCTTTCCACTTCAATTGATGAAATCGCAACGCAGCTTTCAAAAGGTGCTAATATGACCCGCAAAAGCGCGTCAGAAGCTAAAAAAGCACAAGAAGTGGTACAAAGCCTATCTAGTGCTGCACAAAAAATTGGGGAAGTTGTTAAAATTATTAATGAAATCGCCAATCAGACAAATCTATTGGCGTTAAATGCAACAATTGAAGCTGCGCGTGCAGGTAATGCCGGCAAAGGCTTTTCTGTTGTTGCATCTGAAGTGAAAAACCTTGCTGGTCAAACAGCCAAAGCAACAGATGAAATCACCAAACAAATTAAAGAAATGCAAGATGCCACAGAAAAAGTGGTTACATCGATTAAAGAAATGACAACCACCATTGCAGATATCAATAGCGGCACCTCTATTATTTCATCTGCGGTCAATGAACAAGGCAGTGCTACGCAGGAAATTTTCAGAAGCATTGCCCATGTGGCATCATCAAGTGTAACGTTTATTAACCTAATTAATCAGCTAAAATCTTTCACTGGTGAAACAGCGAATGCGACCCAAGAAAGTTTAAACATCGCCATTAAGGTGACAGACCAGTCCTTATATTTAAGAGAATCGCTCCAGCAAATTATTGACTTTATGTCTTCAAATTAAGCAGTTGTTACCTTATTCCCGTAGCTGATTGGGCTTTATCATTTAACGTTCCGCACAATATGCAGGAACAGAAAAGGATGCTGTGCAACCTGGTGAGTCAGCATTATTTTTTAAAGACAGCGTGTGGGCTTGGCGGCCCAAAAACACGTGGCATAAGGTGCAGCCGATTCCTAAACCATCTTCTGAGTTTTTCACTGAAAGTTCCTGTTCTTGGGTAAGTGATAATTTTTTGCCATTATTTTTTAAAAAGAAGGTAATTAAGTTATTGTTTCTTTCTGCACTTAGTTCAATGATATGTTTTTCTTCACCCATATTTTTAATTGCATTATGGATTAAGTTAATAAAAACATGCGTGAGTTTTGTGTGGTTAGCAAGCACGTCTGGCAATTTTGTTGTCACGACAATTTCTGTGCCGCCCCCTTCATGCATGGCTTCCCACAGCATTTCTTTTACATCTTCTAAAACGGCAGAAATATTAACCCTGGAGTCGATATTTTTATGGTCATTCATATGGGTTTGAATGATATTATTTACAAACGCATTGAGCCGCTGTACGTTTTTTTTCATCATAGATATAAAGAGTTCAGATTCCTGGGTGAATTGATTTTGTGAATCAGAGCTGATGATGTCAAGAAAGCTATTAATTGTTCGAAGCGGTTCTCGTAAATCGTGCGCTAAGAACAGCGCAAGAGTGTTTGATTTTTCTTCTAAGCTTTTGCGGGTTACACACTTTTCCTCATACCCACAAGGTTTGGTGTTCTGCAAAGACTCATCAATCGTGGTCACTGTGCAAGGCTCTGCTTGCCTTGCACCCAGCGCACAAGTCTCATTTGTTTTTTTCTGACAATTATTTTCCATACGGCCTCACAACTTAATTTTGTAAAGAGTCTCATTACCGTAATCACAGCTAATTATTGATAGAGCTCCCTGAAAATTAGCCGTAACTGAAGCTTCGCTCATCTCGGACATAAATGTAGCACTTTTCAATATAATATGCAATATAGAAAAGTGTAACCCTTTTCAAACGAAATAATATGTAAAAGTTTAAATTAAGTAAGCGAATTTTAAATATGAATAAGGCTGTAAGTTTATATCAGAAATTCATTTTATCAGATCGTATGTTAATGATTATTACAAAACTGATTTTTTACTAAGTAATTAAATTACGCATGAAAAAGTTAAAACAACAAAACCTTCCAATTGATCACCTCACACCCTCAACGGTTACTCTTTTGTTTTCAAAAATGAACCTGTTGCGCTACCAGAAGTAACAACCACGCAAAAATCTGGTTTATCTAGCATGCTTTCAAATTCAGACTTGATAGAATGAAAGGGAACACCGCGTACTTTCCAAGACAATTTTGCATCTTCATGAAAGCTAAAGGCAAAAGAACCTGTTCCTTGTGTGAGGGAAACTGTTTGCTGTTTTGCATTGTTGGGATGTGGTGCAAATTTACCAGTCACATTGCCCGAACCTAAATTCATGCGTACCATTCCTTTCACGTGAGTGAGATTAATATCACCAGCCCCTAAGTTTGCAGAAATTGTGCCTTCAAGACGTGTCATATTGATATTTCCAGAGCCAAGACTAATTGTATGTTTCGTTTTTGGGTTTGTTACCACTAATTTCATATTGACTTGGCATTGCACATTGTCTGTTGGTTCTGTTTTATTCACAATGATAACCAAATCTTGTTTATTCATTGACGTTTTTATAAAACACTTTTTTTCATCAAAATTGATTTTTTCAATGATGAGGGATTGTTGTTCACCCGTTTCAATATCTATATGACCTGAATCAATACTAATTTTAGTAAGACGAATTTCAGTATTTTCAACCGCCCCAACTGTGTGTGGACTTGCTTTCACATCTCCTATTTGTAAGGCCAATATCATTAAAGATAAGCGAATTTTTTTTGCAAGGTTCATAAGCGACGTATCTCCTTTTTTCAAACGTACTTTTTTGCATACTTTACCAAGCATTAAAAAAACCTGGCAAAGAAGTGAGGCATATACTATTGTAAAATTACCTTTATATTATGCTTAACATACACGAAATACAAGATGACAAATCACATTTTTGGAACAGATGGCATTCGCGCCACCGCAAATTCTTACCCTATGACTGCCGATATGGTGTTGAAAATCGCATTAGCGACTGGCCATCACTTCGTTGAAAAATGTAAGGGAAAGCGTGCAGGCCACCCCAGGTTCACAGTCGTCATTGGAAAAGACACAAGGCTTTCAGGTTACATGGTTGAATCAGCACTGGTATCTGGTTTCGTTTCAATGGGGATAGATGTGATACAATTAGGCCCTATCCCCACACCAGGCATTGCTATTTTAACACGTTCACTTCGGGCAGACCTTGGGGTGATGATATCCGCATCACATAATCCTTACACAGACAATGGTATAAAGTTTTTCCAAAGTGATGGTCAAAAAATTTTACCCGAAGATGAAAAAGCCATTGAGCATTTGACGCATCATCTTCCTGGATTAGTGCCATCGCATCAATTAGGGAAAGCCAAGCGCCTTGATGACGCTGTGGGACGTTATATTGAATTTATTAAAGCGACCTTCCCACGGGGGCAAAGGCTAGATGGTCTTAGAATTGTGCTTGATTGCGCCAACGGCGCAGCCTATAAAGTAGCCCCACGTGTTTTATGGGAACTAGGGGCAGATGTTGTTGCCATAGGCGATGACCCCCAAGGGGACAACATTAATGCAAAATGTGGTGCAACCTACCCACAATATTTAGCAGCAAAAGTTTTAGAACACCAAGCCGATATTGGTATCGCTTTAGATGGCGATGCCGACCGGGTCATTTTATCAGACGAAGAAGGTAACATTATAGATGGTGACCAAGTCATGGCTGCCATTGCACAAAGGTGGCACGCACGTGGTTTACTTCGTGGTAGTGGGATTGTTGCAACAACGATGTCTAACCTAGGCCTTGAGCGGTTTATGGAAGAAAAAGGCTTAACGCTTTATCGCGCTGCAGTGGGGGACAGAAATGTTGCATTAATGATGCAAGAAAAAGGGTGCAACGTTGGCGGCGAACAATCTGGCCATATCTTACTGAGTGATTATTGCACAACAGGTGATGGTATCATTGCTGCCCTTCAAATTTTAAGCCTCTTACAAGAACGTGGGCTAAAAGCCAGTGAAGCTTTACAAATCTTCAAGCCTGTTCCACAAAAACTTCAAAACATTAAGCTTGTTAAACCTATTAATGTAAGCGACCCCAAGCTTGCACGCGCTATAGAAGAAGCAAGGTCACGCTTAGGAAAAGGGGGGCAGATTTTGGTACGCCCTTCTGGCACTGAACCTTTGGTAAGGCTCATGGTCCAAGGCGACGACGAGGTGCTTCTCACCACTATCTTACATGAACTTGCCGACGTTGTAGAAGGAATGCAACAATGAATACCTTAAATTATAATATCTACCTAGCAAGTGACCACGCAGGTGTTGAATTAAAAGAACAGCTTATGCACACGTTAAGTGCTGAAGGTGTGTCTGCCCATGACCTAGGCCCCACGACGACAAATTCAGTTGACTACCCAGATTATGCACACCGATTATGTCATGCAATAACAGATGAAAAAGACTTTGGCATTTTAATTTGTGGAAGTGGTATAGGCATGAGTATTGCCGCCAATCGTCACCCCCACATAAGGGCGGCTTTATGCAAAACAGTTGAAGATGCAGCGCTTTCGCGTCAACACAATAACGCAAATGTTTTATGCCTTGGTGCGCGCGTTACAAACGAAACAGTGGCCCTTCAAATTGTGAAGGCATTCCTTAATACAAAGTTTGAAGGGGGTAGGCATCAACAACGTGTTGGAAAAATCAACCTTGTTGCGTGTGTTCAATAATCTTTCATGTGGATTGCTTTATATTAAGCAGCTTTCGCTTCTTGTTTGAGCTTATCTTGCAAGTCGTATAAGAAATCAAGGGCTTGCTTAGGCGTGAGCGTGTTTAAGTCTAACTGTTGCACTTGTGTTTGCAAAATATGAAAGTCATTTGGTGTTTCTACACTTGTCAATTGATCACTGTTTTGTTGCTGCGGCACAAAAGAAATTATATGTGTTGACGGATTCTCATTCAAAGGGTTCTCATTTAAATGCCCCTCATTCAACAGTGGCTTTCCATTTTCCAAGTCATGCAAAACTTGTTCAGCACGTGTAATAACAGACTTTGGAAGCCCAGCCCTTGCTGCCACGTAAACTCCATAGGAACGGTCAGCTGACCCTTTTACAACATGATGCAAAAACACGATTTGATCCTTATGTGTTTGCACCTCAACCGTTAAGCACCCAAGCTGTGGCATAATGGCTGTGCATTGGGTTAGTTCATGATAATGCGTTGCGAAAAGGCCACGACATTGCAAGGTGTTATAAAGATAATCTGTTACTGCATATGCGATGGCAAGGCCATCGTACGTGGCGGTTCCTCTTCCAATTTCATCTAATATAACAAAGGAACGACTTGTTGACTGGTTTAAAATGGCGGCTGTTTCTATCATCTCTACCATAAAGGTTGAACGGCCTGCGGCCAAATCATCGAACGCACCTACACGTGAAGAGAGCCTGTCAACATAACCAATATGTGCAAACTCACACGGTACAAACATCCCCATTTGGGCCATAATCACAATTAAGGCATTTTGTCTAAGGTAAGTACTTTTCCCGCCCATGTTAGGCCCTGTCATTAACCAAAAACGTTTGTCTTGGCAAATTTCACAGTCATTCGCAGCAAAGGGTGTGCCGCTTGATTTAAGAACATGTTCCACAACAAGATGGCGCCCCCCTTTAATAATAAGGTTATGCGAATCATCCACAATGGGTTTGCTTAAATTTTCATCACGTGCCAAGGTCGCATGACTTGCCACAACGTCAATACTTGCAATGGTATGAAACACTTCCTTTAACATCCCAATCTCACTTAAGACAACTTGTAAAAGACTGTCATACAACGCTAGTTCTCTTTGTAATGAAGCTTCGTAAGCGCTTGATAATTCTTTTTCAAGTTCTGCTAGTTCCACGGTGGTATAGCGATGTGACGTTGACAAATTTTGTCTGTGAATAAATGTTTCCGGCACTTTGCTTGTGTGACTTGGGCTAACATCTATATGGTAACCTAACACATGGTTGTGGCGAATTTTAAGATTCGTTATTGTGGTTTCTTGGGCATACCTGCTTTGTAAATCCTCAATCAGGGTTTTGCTATTCGTTTGTAGATGACGCAGCCTGTCAAGTTCACTGTCATACCCAGCGGCGATAAAGTTGCCGTCTCGTGCAAACATAGGAAGGGTGCCTTCCTTCAGCACAAGGCTTAAATGTCGACAAAGTTCTTGTGCGTTTTCAAGCCTGCTTTGCCATGTGGTAAGGGCAATATGCCCTGAATGCGCTGTGTCATGACTTGTATCATGCTGCTGGGCGATGTGTTCCTGTAAGGTATGTGCCATCTGTAGCGCACTTTGAAGGGCTGCTAAAATTAACCCTAAGTCACGTGGACCACCGCGTTGCATCATGAGACGATTAAGGGCCCTTTCACCATCTGGGCATTGCTGTAAAGCTGTTCTTAAGTGTTTGCAAAATTCACGTTCATTTACAAAAAGTTCAACAAGGGCTAAACGCTTTTGAATGTTATGGATATCAAGTAAGGGGGCCGCTAAATGGTTCATCAATAAACGCCCACCAAGGGGTGTTAAGGTGCTATCGATATGGTATAAAAATGCCCCTTTCATATCACCCGATTGTGTGTGGGTAAGCTCAAGGCTTTTTCGTGTAGCAGGGTCAATTTGCAAACTCGATGCGTGACTGAGGACTTTTGGAAAGTCAAGCTTGGGTAAAGTTTCTTTTTGGGTAATGCACACATAATCTAAGATCACCCCTGCTGCCATAATACATTCCGTTGGTAAGTTGCCAAAGGCCTCTAGGGTCTGTGTGTTATAAAAGGCCAGCAAGCGTTCATGTGCATTTTTCACATTAAAGCGCACCTTTGGAAGGGGGGAACATATCTTAATGAAGGTTTCTAAAATAGGGCGCATGTCATGTGTGTCTGCACTAAGATACGTGTCAGGCACCACAATTTCTGCCGCCCATAGCCGTGCCAATGCGGAAGGTAATTCTTGTAAACTTAAAGATTCGATTTGAAAATGCCCAGTTGAAATGTCAATAGCTGCAAGGCCAAAACGCGCCTCTTCATTGTGAGGCTGACCTTGACCATAAGCACAAGGCAAAGAAATAGCCGCTAAAAAGTTATTGCGGGCTTGGGGAAGTAAATTTTCTTCAAATACCGTGCCTGGTGTGATAATGCGCACAACATCACGGCGAAGAGGGCCCTTAGCGCCCCTACTTTTTGCTTCTTGCGGTGATTCCATTTGTTCACAAATCGCGATACGATGGCCACGCGTAATGAGTTTTGCCAAATAGCTTTCCACACTGTGAAAGGGAACCCCGCACATAGGAATATCTTCCCCCTCACTTTTGCCACGTTTGGTAAGCGCAATGCCAAGTTCACGTGAGGCAACCACAGCGTCATCATGAAAAAGTTCATAAAAATCGCCCATACGGTAAAACAATAGCTCATTGGTGTGTTCATTTTTAACACGCCAATATTGTTCCATCATTGGGGTCATTGCCGCAGGTTCTTTTAAAGGACTGTGAGACATAACAGATGATTCATGTGACTTAGCCTCATTGATGTCTTTAAGAGGTAGGGTTTTCATCATCTGTTTGTTTCCTTAACATATATAAATTAAGTTTAAAGTATAAGTTGTTTGTTTTTAATTTTGGCTTCGTGCAGTTGCACTTAAAGTCAAGCATGACGTTATGCTTAAGTCCCACCTTATCGTAGCTCTCTTTTTTTTTCAATGTGTTTTGTGTTATGAATTGTCGCAACGTAACTTATTTTTTTAAAATTAACGATTAGTTAATTAATTTGGTCTATATTTTGCGTATGAGGCTTTTAATGTATATGCTTTATCTGTATTGGTTTTGCTGCATAATATAAAAATCGGAGTTCTGTTAATGTTAAAATTTATATTTGTGTTTTGTGCGTGTTCATTTTTGCACATTAGCTATTTATTTGCGAGTGTTGCTATTCAAGGAACGGTTTCTTGCAACATAAAGGGGGAAAGTGCAGATCAAAAAGCTAAGTCTTGTGAAATGTCATCTGCTGCTAATGTTGGCCAATATATTATGGCTGGAAATGACAAAGACGACAGTTCGTTTTATATGTATAAGATAGAAGACTTTAAGTCAGAAGATGGCCCAGCGAATACGTTTATGAATTACCGTTTGCCTGTAGCAGATGACTTACAAATTAAAAAAAATGAATCTATCACTATGTTTAAAGACTGGGTGCTGGCCTTTTCGGCTTTTGATAGAACAACAAAACCTGAATATACCAAAGCTATTGCCTTTAAGCCTGACCATGCCTCAAAGACCATGCAAAATGGCCACGTCATTGCAGATAGAAAATTGATGGATAAAGTCTTAGCTTTACTTCAAGTAGATTTTACGAAAAAGCTAGGTTATGTCGCAATTGAAAGTGCCGTCGTTGTAAAAGACCCAGCTCATGCTGATAAGCATCTGTTATTGATGGGGGTTAGAACCACAGGTGAAACATACCAAGACCCAGAACTTTCTTATTTGGTGAAAATTATTTCATTTCCTATTAAAGAAGAAGGTGGAAAAGTTGTCATTGATATTGAGCAAGCAAAGGTTGCATACAACAGCACAAAGTATGAGAAGTTTGGAATGTCTGATTTAGCCTATTCAGCCAAAGACGATATGTTGTATATGCTCTTGTCCTTTGAAAAGGATGATAAGTTTAATGGCAAATTATTAAAAATACAGATGGAAGATTTTTGGGAAAATGAAGAGGCTACCCTTGTTGATGATGCGTTATTTAATGAACATAAAACAGAAGGCTTAACTATTTTGGATGATGGGAAAATCTTTGTTCTGTGTGATGATGACCGCGGTCTTACCCCAATTACTAGTGAGAAAAATCGAGATTTAAGTCAGGCGCGCTTTTGGATTCTCAATAATTAACGACAGGGAAGATTGATCTTATGGAACACAAGCCAATACATGACTTTAAAGTTGCCAATATGAACCTTGCTGAACTTGGAAGAAAAGCCATTTCTTTAGCTGAAACAGAAATGCCAGGCCTTATGGCGCTGCGTGAACGTTGGGGGGCTGAAAAGCCATTAGCAGGTGCTAGAATTTGTGGTTGCCTACATATGACAACGCAAACAGCCGTTCTAATTGAAACCTTAATTGTGTTAGGGGCCAGTGTTCGCTGGAGTTCCTGTAATGTGTTTTCAACAGAAGACGAAGCTGCTGCGGCCATTGCTGCAGCCGGCATACCTGTGTTCGCCTGGAAAGGTGAAAACGAAGAAGACTATTGGTGGTGCATTGAACAAACCTTAAGCGCGAGCGATGGCTGGACGCCTAATATGTTACTTGATGATGGTGGTGACCTTACCCAGTATATTTTGGAAAAAAGACCAGATATCGCGCAACATATTATTGGTGTGAGTGAAGAAACCACAACAGGTGTGCACCGTTTATATGGGTTTGAACAAGAAGGCAAATTATTATTTCCTGCTGTCAATGTGAATGATTCTGTCACAAAGTCTAAGTTTGATAATTTGTATGGCTGCCGCGAGAGCTTGCTGGATGGGATTAAGCGCGCAACGGATGTGATGATCGCTGGAAAACTTGCGGTGGTACTAGGTTATGGTGACGTTGGCAAAGGTTGTGCGGCAAGTTTACGAGGGATGGGTGCAAGAGTTGTTGTAACCGAAATTGACCCTATTTGTGCATTACAAGCCTCTATGGAAGGTTATCAAGTTGTAACCTTGGATGATGTCGTTAGTCAAGCAGATATTTTTATAACAGCAACAGGCAATTGTGATATTGTGCGTCATGAACATATGTTACAGATGAAAGATAGAGCTATTTTAGGAAACATTGGCCACTTTGATTCTGAAATTGAGGTGGCAAGTTTGCGTCAATACCCATGGGTGAATATAAAACCACAGGTCGATGAAGTGCATCTACCTCATGGCAATAGATTAGTATTATTGGCCGAGGGGCGTTTGCTTAATCTCGGGTGCGCAACTGGTCATTCCAGCTTTGTAATGAGCATGTCATTTACGAACCAGGTATTGGCCCAAATTGACTTATTTACCAGACGTGACGCTTATGCGCAAAAGAAGGTGTATAGACTTCCTCAAACGTTAGATGAATATGTGGCAAGACTCCATTTGCCAAAGCTAGGTGTCAAACTCACAACGCTGACACAAAAACAAGCACAGTATCTTGGTGTGTCCGTAGAAGGGCCATTTAAGTCTGAGCATTACAGATATTAAACGGAAATAAACTTGTTCGTGCAAGTGTAGTATTTTTTAATGTAGATTGTTATTTATAATCTGGTTGAAGCGTCATGTCGGAACTGGTGTAGCAAAACCTACACTTCGCTCCTCATATCAGTAACCAAATTAAATTGCCTTACTTAAGCCATATAGTTTAGCTTTAGCTCTTAATCTAAACATACACTAAAAAAGAAATGACGTGAGAAATCCATTTAATCAATGGGTTTGGGGCAATGGTGAGCGCAAGCAATATAATCACAAGTAATATAATCATGATCATTTCATTGCGATCAGTGCGTAAAGCTGACAAAACTTTTGCACGTGGCTCATCTGGGGTATCTATAAACATTGACTTGATTAAAAATAAATAATAGGCAGCCGCCAACACACTATACACAACGCCTATAATCGCAAGGGTGTAACGTTCGTGTGATACAGTTGTTTGAAGCAGTAATAACTTTGGCATAAAGCCTGCAAAGGGGGGGATGCCCGCCATTGATAGCACAAAGAAACCAAGGCATGTTGCCAAGATGGGGTGATTCTTTCCAAGACCCGCGAAATCTTCAATGCGTTGTAATGAAAGCTTTTTATCATTTGTTAAAGTCATGACAATGGCCAAAAACCCAATTAGGGCAATGATATAATAGACCAAAAACAGTAAGGTATTCGTATACCCATGTTCGCTTGCAAGACTAAGCCCCATCATCGCAAAACCAATTTGACCAATGGAACTATAGGCAATAAATCTTTTAAGGGAACGTTGTGTGAGCGTTGCAATGCCCCCTACCAGCATTGATGAAATCGCAATGATAGCAAGCAATAGCCACCACTTTGAATGCAAGGCATTAAAAGGCCCTGCCAACAAACGCAGCAATAATGCAAATAATGAAAACTTAGGAACCGTTGCTAAAAATGTAAGGATAGGTAACGGAATGCCTTGGTAAACATCTGGAGCCCAATTGTGAAAAGGTGCCCCTGCCACCTTAAAGCTAAGCCCAGACAATAACAAAGTGAAACCAAGCAAAATATAAAAATGGTCTTCTGTGGTTTTGTGACTTACAAACCTTTCAAGGGTTGAAAAGTCTGTTGATCCTGCATAGCCGTAAATCCAAGAAATGCCATACAGCATTAACCCAGAAGCAAGGCCTCCTAAAATAAAGTACTTTAAGCTAGCCTCACTGCTTTCTAAATTTTTACGCTTAAGCGCAAGCAAAACATAAAGGCTAAGACTTAATAATTCAATGGCCATAAAAACGGTTAAAAAATCATTGGCTGAACACATCAGCATCATGCCCAAGACAGACGACAACACCAGTAAGGGCAATTCAAATTGGTTTAATTGAAAAGACTCAAATGATTTTTTACACACCGCCAATACATAAACTGCAAATGACAAAAGGCAAGATTTTATAAAAATACTAAAGGGGTCACTTATAAAAAAGCCATTAAAAATAATTTCGGTCGTTTGTGGTTGCTTTAAAACCAACAGCAAGCTTACCAGAAGTGTTCCTTGACTTAATTGATACACTCTTTTAAATGCAATGTCTTTTTTTAAAAAAGTTCCCAATAGTAAAAGAATTAGCAATGCTGATGCAATGAATAATTCAGGCAATGCCTGATAAATTGTATTTAATGAGATATGTGCGGACATAAAAAACGCTGTGTACTATAAGTCTTTGTAACTATCATCGTAGAAGCTGCAGGAACAGGATGCAAGTATGATGTCGCATCTATAACCATTTGTTTTGAAAATGCGTTTATTCTTCTACCCAAGCAACCCCGGGTAATACTTCTTGTAACATATCTTCAAGGTGTGTGCATACCGCATGCTGTGCTGGTTCAAAATAACTTTCGTAGCGCGCCACTAAATACGGGGATGTGTTAGACGCACGAAGCAACCACCATCCCCCTTCTAAAGACAATCTAATACCGTCAATATCGATAAATTGCATGTTTTGCTTTGCCAAAATGCGTTTCACTTTGGCAATGATTTCAAATTTCTTATCATCAGCGCAAGGAATTTTAATTTCCTTAGACGGGAAAAATTTGGGAAGCAATGTTAAAAAATGCCCAATGTCATAGCCTTGCGAAGTCAGTTCTAGTAAACGCAGCATAGCGTATATACCATCGTCGAAACCAAAATATCTGTCTTTAAAGAAATAATGCCCACTCATTTCGCCGCCAAACAAGACATCATGTTTTGGCATTAAGGACTTAAAGTATGAATGTCCTGTTGGGCACATAATAGATTGGCCGCCTGATGCTTCGATGGCTTCAAAAACAAGTTGGCTCGACTTGACATCAGCCATAATGGTTGCCCCTGAATTGGCGCGCAATATAGAAACCGCAAAGAAAAGGGTGAGCTGGTCACCTGTTATGACATTCCCATGCCTGTCAACCACACCTAAGCGATCACCGTCACCATCAAAAGCAATACCAAGGTCTAGCTTTTCACGCTTAACCCTGTCAATAAGTGCTGTTAAGTTTGAAGCAACTGCTGGGTCTGGGTGATGATTTGGAAATGTGCCATCAATGTCTTCATACATCAGTTGCACATGTATACGCGAAGGTAAACGCTTGATAAGGTGCGTAATCAAGTCTCCCGTTGCCCCATTTCCACAATCAATAGCAATACGAAGTAGTGTGTCTGTAAACTGAATGCCATGTAATAAACGGTTGATATAGGTTGCCATAATGGCAATGTGACCTTCATGAGACGCGTCATCTTCGGTTATATTATCTGCATCACCTATGATATCTTGTGGTAACTCTATTGGTAAGTTCAAACTTTGAATGTCTTCACCGAAAAATGGCCTGTCTTGCAGCGTTATTTTAAAACCGTTATCATCTGCAGGGTTGTGTGACCCTGTAATCATGATGCCAGCGTCCATTTGTAGGTGTTGAACGGCGAAATAAAGCATTGGCGTTGGCCCTAAGCCAATTTCACAGACGTCTAGCCCCATTACTGTAAGGCCGCTAATTAAAGCATCACGCAGAGGTGGTGAGCTTAATCTGCCATCATACCCAATGACAATCGAATTTTTATTGTGTGCACGCATCCACGCCCCAAATTGCTTGCCTAAGGTGTGTGCCATCTCAACACTTAATGTTTTGCCAAACGTCCCACGAATATCGTAAGCACGCAAAATGGTTGGGTCAAAAAACAAAGGCGGATTACTTTTATTTGAACTTGAATCCGTCTGATGTTTGCCAATTTTGCCTTCGGTTGGCTTGCTGGGTTGATTGTCCTTTTTTTCCATAAACTCTTAACACGTCCCTTTTACGTAGCAATAATGCCATATTTTCATTTATATAACACTTCATTAAAGGTGAATGATGGTCATTTATCCACTATAGACGATTCGACAATCAATACCAATATACAATTAACGCTGCAGAACCACTGCACTAAAATTTTAATAATTCAAAAAAATGAAAGCTGCAATGCACATAATTATTAACAAATAGAAAATATTAACCTTTTGTTAATAGTTAGGTAATAGTATTGTATAGTCAAATATAAAGAGTGAGGATTATTTAATGTTTATCTTAAATAAGAATGTATTTATTAATGTGTGTTTTTTGTGTTGCATCTGCGTCACTGAAACGATCGCAGAGCCGTCGCCCCAATTGGTAGAACAAGAAAGGTTAGATACAGCCCTTGTTGTTGCGCTTCATTATTCTGACCAATATGGTGCCATTGAATTATTAGACGCTGGTGCCAATCCAAATGTTGCTGACAAATCAAACAAATCAGCTTTGTGTATTGCCCTTGTTAAAAAACTAGAAGATGCAGCCATTTTGTTAATTGAAAAAGGGGCTGACTTAAATGTATGCAGTTGGAATGGGACACCTGCTTTATGGCTGTCTCTGCGGTTTGGCACCCCAAAGGTGGCCCTTTCCATGATTGAACATGGTGCTGATCCGAATGCTGTTTATATGTCTGATTCCATATTGTACACCAGCATTCTGCACCAGTGGCCACGTGTGGCGATATCTTTGTTGGAAGCAGGTGCGAACCCCAATATTGGTGAAGACCCACTTTATATGCATTCTCCTCTTATGATAGCAGGACTATTCCAACAACATGAAGTCATCAAAAAATTAATTGATTGCGGGGCTAACTTAAATGCCACAACGGCACAGGGCCTTACATTATGGGACATCGTTGATGAACACACAGCAAAATTTATTGTGCGTTATCGTCAAAAGGCAGCGACTATGCCCTTTTTAATGGCGCTTCATGGGTCAGGCTACCAAGGGCCACGTAGCTTGACGCCAGATCCAAGCCCACCTCACACAGTTGAAAGCAAAGATGCTGTGTTGTACTGTAAGGAATTAGTTCGCTACATAGCAAAGTACCTGTGACAGTCAATAATTGCTTAAAAATGGGTGATTTTAATAATTCATTACCCTTATTGTTAAGGCTAATTTTAAATAATTACAAACCAATTAAATTGCATTTTTTAGGAAAATGTGTAATCGTTTTGGTATCATGTGCACCTTAGCTTTCAGCAAGTCAGATGAAATATATCAATATAAGATCAAAATGTTTTAGGAGAATCAATCATATGATTATTGGCGTTCCAAAGGAAATTAAAAACCATGAATACCGAGTGGGATTGGTACCATCATCGGTAGCTGAACTTGTACGTAATGGGCATCAAGTTATTGTAGAAGCACATGCAGGTGCTGGTATTGGTTTTAGCAATGAAGACTATATTAAAGTCGGGGCTGAAATTTTTGAAACACCAAAAGAAATTTTTGACAAAGCAGATATGATTGTAAAGGTGAAAGAACCACAATTAAATGAATGTGAAATGCTGCAAGAAGGACAAATTCTATTTACATTCTTGCATCTTGCGCCAGACCCAGAGCAAACCAAAGCCTTGATAAATTCTAAATGCATTGCGATTGCTTATGAAACCGTGACAGACAATTATGGTGGTCTTCCCTTACTTGCCCCTATGAGCGAGGTCGCGGGTCGCATGTCTATTCAAGTGGGTGCATGGTTGCTTGAAAAAGCACAAGGAGGCATCGGGGTTTTACTAGGTGGTGTTCCGGGTGTGTTGCCAACTAAAGTTGTGATTTTAGGGGGCGGAGTTGTAGGGCTCAATGCTGCACGTATGGCCGTTGGTATGGGCGCAGATGTCACTATAGTTGACAAAAACCAACGTCGCCTTCAAGAAATAGATTCTATGTTCCATGGCGCCCTTAAAACTGTTGTGCCTACATATGATATTGTGCAAGAACTTGTGAAATCAGCTGACTTGGTGGTGGGTGCAGTGCTGGTTGCAGGGGCTGCTGCACCGCGTCTTGTCACTGCTGAGATGGTAAAAACAATGAAAACTGGCGCTGTCATGGTTGATGTTGCGATTGACCAAGGGGGCTGCTTTGAAACCAGTAAGCCTACCACCCATGCAAACCCTTATTATGTGGTTGATGGTGTAACACACTATTGTGTGACCAATATGCCTGGTGCTGTTGCGCGCACATCTGCACTTGCCTTAAACAATGCGACATTGCCCTTTACACTTGCGCTTGCCAACAAAGGGTATAAAGCTGCATTGATGGCTGATGCACACCTTAAAAACGGACTAAATGTTTGTTTGGGCCATGTCACCTATGAAGCTGTGGCACATGATTTAGGCTTAGCCTATACCCCGGCAGACTCCTTTATTAAGGGGTAAGACGGCTACACTCCTGATGAATTTATATCCCCACCCTTGAGCCATGCCTTAAGGGTGGTTTTTTTAGTTTGTCACTTATCATTTGGCTTAATCGTTATATTGTCAATGGTGTGGAAATATCTACACTTCGTCACACATTTCTGCACCTATAATGAATTGACATCCACTATGTAATATATATAATTTTTTAACTAAATTTTATGTTTTCCCCTTTAGGATTACAAAGGTATTCAAACAATTTTTGAGAGTGTATCGAAATGAAAAAAATCCATTTAAATTTAACAAGATTAGCACTTGGCACGACATCTTACCTAATTGGGTGTGTGTGCCATGCTGCTGCAATCTCAGCTACTATTCAGGTAGAGGATAATATAGTGGCCACACAAATTGAAGGAACCCTTTGTGTTGCTCAAGATAAGGCATTACATAAAACAGGTAATGGGACGTTCTTTTTAAGTGGTGACCATAGTGGTGCAGGAAAGTTAGAAGGTGACTTTTATGCGGATGAAGGTATAGTTGCATTTGACCATGCTGGCTCACTTGGTGCTGGTGTGATCATGGCAAGTGGTACTTCCTTACAAGCTTTGGCTGATGATGTTGCATTAGCAGGTGACATTAGCCTAGCAGATGGTGCATCCATAGTAATAGATGCCAATGACCACCCTTCTGAATTTGTAGGAGAAATTAAACAAATGGGAATTAATCCTGTAACTATTGTGTTTGAAAATAGTGGCACGCAAATGACTGACCTTAAATTGCATAGCGATTATACAGCTGCTGATGCAAATGCAGATACCATGATTATTAGTGGTAAGGTGAATATCAGCATTGACGGTAATAGCAATGCGAGTTCAGCTATGACGGTTGGGCAATTTCGTGCACTCAATGGAAGCTTAATGTTTAGGTCAGGCTTTGGAGTTTACGGGGGATTTATAGTTGGGAATTTTGCTGCACCCTTCACAGACACGACTTACGATAATGAAATTGTTTATCAGGCTGACGAATACCAGGTGTTTTATATAAATTATGAAGAAAAAAATTATAATGTTAATCTTATGTATAGAGAGCAAGATAAACTGTCAAATTACACGCCCGAGGAAATTTTTTATGACGGTGTTACGATGGCTAATGGATTTAGATTATCTTCAGCCAATATTACTTATGATACGTTAGCAGATTTAACAGATATTGATACGACGCAAGGTCTTTATAGCTTCTCCAATGATGGTAATCGTAAGCTTTGGCTAACGAGTGGCAATAATACACGTCAAGAAGCTTATGATAGCAATAATACGCGTCTTACAATAGCTTATTTTAGTGGAAATATTTATATTCCACAAGGTGGTAGTATTCAAAATGGATTTTACAGTGTTCAAAATACTGTCGAGGCAATGAATCATAACCCTACCTCTGTTGATGATAGTTTAATTTATAGTCTAAGTGGTTTGAGTTCTAACTCTATTCTTTACTTAAATTCAGACCTTCCAGCATCTATTAAACGTGTTGAGATGTATCAGCCAAGACACAGGAATGTTGTATACATGAGCTCAGCAGGTTTAGGTGCTGGCTTCTATATAGCCCCAACTGGCGACTTTAACATTGAGATAGATTTGTTGCCTGAATATGAATCTGTTTCTTATTATAGTGATGCAGATGATATTAATGGTTTATTGTATCCACTCCCTCGGTATAAAAGTACAATTCAAGTTCAAGGAGGAGAGGGAGTAAAAAAGCGTTTAGCGATGAACGTTGATATGTTAGATGGTTCAAAGCTTTCTATTACAGATAATGCTGAACTGCCTCACTTGAATATCAAATCAGTCGTATAACATTCTCATAAGGTTTATCATGACCACCTTTAGTTTATCTTAAGGGTGGTTTTTTAAATGGTTTATTCTTTTTTAATTTGCACCCTTGAAATTTCATAAAAAAGCCTTAACTAATATAATATGTAAAATTATAGCATATTTATCAATGTTGAATTTAATAACAAAGAATAGGAAAATTGTATGAGATTAAAAAGAAATGTTCTTGCATTGGCTGTTTTATTAACAAGCTTTATTGCAGATAATGGCTTTGCCGTAAATAATCACAACCAAATTGTCAGACCAAATCAATGGTTTGAGGCAGCAGTGTCTGGTGACACGGACACAATGAAAAGGGCTATTTCACAAAGGTTTGATATTAATATGCGTCACCAGAAGCTTGATCAAACTGCTTTATCTATGGCCATTGCAGAAAATAAGGTTGAGGTAGTGAAACTATTGCTCAATCATAATGCGAGTTTAGTGGAGCTGGACTCAGCTAACCTTACTGCTTTCAGTAGATTCATGAAGTATTCACCTAACTGCTCTGAAATTGCAAGCCTCTTGTGTGCAAAAGGTGCAGATCTGGCAGAGCTTAATATGATTAGTCCTTATCGCAGAACACGTTTGTATGACATGCTTAGTTATTCTAAAGAACACACAAAAACATTAGATATATTACTATCACAAGAAAATAGCAAAATAATAAATCTTGATGAAAAAGATATATTGGAGCTTTCTTTGCTGCATAGGGCAGCATTGTCTGGACACCATAACATTGTAAAGCTACTCATTGAACGTGGCGCAAATGTAATGACAAAATCAAAAACAGGTGAGACACTTTTATTTTTCACGACAAATATTTCAAATCAAAACGAGAAGCAGCACGATTATCATGGTTTGATTATTAACAATGATAATCGAGCAGAAAAAGTTTCACACTTGCATGAAATCATAAATGCTTATATTGATAATGGTGTTGACATTAATCACCAAAACCAGTGGGGCTTCACTGCTGCAATGTGGGCAATGGCTTACTGTAAAACTGCCTCAAAATCTAATAACCTGGCCACTGTTAAAGGCTGGTATAACATTGCATGGTACTTAATTAAACACCCGAAGTTTAATGTCTGGCTTCAAGACAACAAGCATAGAACAATCTTAGAATACGCCTCCATTTCTGTTGTGATGAGAAAAGAAATTCTTTGGAAAATGTTAATCATCAATGAAGGAAGTGCTTTACAGCAACAGCACACAACTGCACCGTCACAAAAGCGCACAACAGCACAGTATGAAGTTTTTAAAAATTCTCCATTGGTTCGTAAGATCGTTGATTTTTTATAAAAGTCATTAACGTTGCTTTTAACGTGACTAGCCTTATGATTGTCACACATTAGCAGTAAATTAATTCCTACTATTACTATAATTGCAAGTGTCACCACCCTTAGCTTTGTCTTAAGGGTGGTTTTATTTTATGATAATGACCACCTAAAAGTCAAAAAATGAGGTATCAGGTCTAAAATGAACATGTATATGTTGAAAAGAATACATATCTTCTGGCCACTCAATGTGAAAACTTGACGTCATCTGAAAATCTGAAATTACGTTATCAGTAAATATCTCACCCATAATGACACCAGGTTCCTGGTTAATAGTGACATCAGGTTTCTGAATCCTCACAATAGGAAGTGGCTTTACAAAAAGTGTTGTGTAAGGGTTAGCGGCAAAATATGTTCTAAGCGCATTTTTTATATCGTGATTTAAATACTCTTGAGGGGTTATCATCACACAGTGTGGGGGTTCGTTATGTGTCCAACTAGCAAGCTTTGAAAACTCACAAACGCAAGTAGGTATTTCTGCGTCAATTTTTGCTGCTACTTGTTCAAAATTACTTTCACTTGCTATTGTAAAATGGCTAAGAAAATAGGCCTGCCTTTCACGACTTGAATCAATAAAGTCTTTTAAATATTTAAGTCTTGGTTCGTTTCGTATTAAACGTAACAGACTTGGAAAAAACGGGTCATCTTCACTGATGATCTTCACATCGTTCAACTGAAGGATATCTTGAACCGTCATTATAGTCGGCTTTATTCCCTGTTTTTCCATAGGTAGGAACATCATTTTAGAGGATAGAATAACTGGTTTATTATTTAAATTCACTTTTAAATAATAATAAATATTTCCGGTTCCCTGATGATTGTACTTTGCTTTCCAAAGGATGTCTAGAAATCCTATATTTGAGTGAAATGCATGTATATTGGATACTAAACCATCAGAACAATTATCAGAACTATCAACTGCTTCAAGCGTTGAAATGGGTTTATTTAATGCTACTGGGTTATCAATTGATAAATCCGCATCTACAGCATAAGAAAAATGGGTTAATAGCAATAACGAGGCTATAAAGCTTTGTTTGAAAAAATTGTCTTTCATAAAAACTCCTTTTGGTATGAACATGACACTATTAAAAACAAAGACCCTAAAACTGTCGTAGCTTTAAGGTCTGTGTCAATTAATTTTAATTAAATTTTAAACAACTAACAAGCTTTTCAATGCGCCATTTGCCATGTCCATTGGGTCTTGGAAGATTGGTGTGATGTCAGTGTTATTGTAGGTGAGAACATAAGACGTGTTTTCATCTGCGCAAACAATTTTTAAGTTGCTGTTAATTTGGTTGAGTTGTAATTCAAATGCCCCACCTGATAAAATAATTGTTCCAGCGAAGTTGCTTACATCACCTAACGCAATTGAACGTATTTCTTCCAGGTCTGTCAAAGTTGTATTAAACTGAATGACACCTTCACCGCTAAGGGTTCCAGCAAGGTTCGTGTCAGTCAATACTTTTGCCATTACGTTTGCATTTGTGGGCACAACCAAGTTTGCATTTAATACTGTACCATCAAACCTAAAGTTTGAAATGATAGCACCTTGATCATCAGCCTCAAAAGTAACTGTTGTATTGCTTGTGAGCAAACCATCACCTTTTATATAAAGACCGCTTCCTTGCACAATTGTAATGTCAGTGGAAGCTAGGGCATGTGTAATTGCAAGTGTATTGCTTGTAGTTACAACATGTTCAGGGGTTACGTTCGCCAATACTCTGATAGGATTATCAAAGTCATAGGTTTTAGCAAGTTCAATTAAATTGTGACCGTAAGCCCCGTGAATATTTAATTGCGCATTTGGACTGAGGCCAAAGTCGCCAGAAATCATTAAAGCTTCAGTTGCGTTATTGTCTTCACTTAGAAGATCAAGGTCAGCATTTAATGCCACTGCGTCATATCCATCCGCTTGCAAAGCAGCAGCTGTGATTGTCACGTTTCCTTGTCCATTTGTAATACCTATGCTTAATGTTTTTTGGCGGGTTAAGATTTCACCATCATTACAGCGCAAACTATTGTTTTCTGTAAAGGCTTGATCTTTTCCAATGGTTAATTTGGTTTTCTCACCCTCTAACAAGACACTGACATTAGATGTACCAGCGTAATCTAATGTAGCGGATATATTCTTATTAATAGTTAGCAAACTTGCATTGACGGGGCCATTGAAAACGGCTTCTCCTCCAAGTGTGGTTGTAAGGATTACATCTTGTTCTGTTGCATCTACAAGTTTAGAGAAAGTATTGCTTCCTGTAAGGTCAAGATTAATGCCAGCAGCTGTTGCATCTATTGTTGCATTGACTGTTGAGTCGTTGATCAACATGTCAGCTTTTTCCTTTGCTGTAATGGTGGGGTTCTCAACATTTTCAGCAAATAAGAATGTAGCTGAGCTTACAAACTTAACCTCTTTTTTCTTCAATACAAGTGCTGATGCTGAAAAGCTTTTTGTTGCAGTTACTGTTCCGGAAGTCTCTTCTTCACCAATAGTGAGTGTGCCGCTAAATGTAGTGTCTTTTTTGAGTGTGACAGTAGAATTTTGAGTAGGAATAATGTTTACATGGGTTCCACTAATATCACCATTGATTTCCGTATCCATTTCACAAATCAAATTTAGTGTTGTAGGCTCGCCAATTTTTGCACTAAGGGTTCCATTTATATTTGTAATAATTGCCTCTCTCTTGGGAACAATAATTTTAACGGCATCATTATATTCAATGACTGGGAACACAATTACGTCATCAAATAGTTTATCGCACCCTACATGGAACTTTAGGCCACTGTCAATATACACATAAGAAGTGTTAAGGGTGTTTTTTAATAATGTTGATGCATAAACATGCAATTCTTTTGAAGTAATGATGCCTTGCATTTCAAAATAGTAAGCTGGGTTTGTATCAACAACAGCATATTGTCGAAGTTTTAATACTGTATCAACTGGGGTTGTAATATTACCGGCAAACAATGTGGACTCGACAAGTGTGTCAAGATATGAAATTCCTTCATCTCCTAATGCTGTGAAAATGAGTTCTGGAATCGTTACAGATAGCTGATTCACCCCTATGGTGCTTCCTACAGGCACTGAAATAACCGCATTTCCTGATATAAAAGGGGTTACACTAAAGATAGTTGCCCCAGTTGAATTTGTACGCGTCAAATTTTCAGATTCTAGGGCGAATGATTTGTTGATTGTCACTGTTCCACCATTGTCAATGTAGGTAGAGCCTGTATGTTCTAGTGTTGAACCGTTTGTAAATGTGAGAGCTGTTTCATTATCTAAGAATTTAATTTTAAAATCATAATCACCAGAAATAGTACCGCTGTATTCACAATTTTGCTTAATTGTAAGCTCAGCAGTGCTATTGCCAATAGCAATCTTAGTGCTTGAAGAAGCTAGGTCTAAAATGAGTTTTGCACCGTCACCAATTTCGAGTTGTGAAATTTTAGGGAAGTTTGCAGTGCCTGCAAGCGTTAATTGAGACCCAGTGTCCACTTCAATGGAAGATGTCTGCATGGTATTTCCAATAGTGACAAGTGCATTTTTAAATTCAGTTGGCCCGGTGTAGGTTTGTTCACCGCTAATGGTGATGTTTTTCATTTCTTGCGCTGTGTTTTCAAAAGTAACTTTCGCATTTGTGTTTGTATTTTTATCATCCATGAGAAAAATAGCACCTGTGTATTCAAAATCACTATCGCTCTGCAGTATAAAGTCGTCACCAATTGTTATGTTATTAGAAAGAGAAGGCATCCCTGTGGTTGCAATCGTGACTGTACTTAAGGTAAAGAGGTTCACGCCACTCACTTGATCTTGGTCATTAATCGTCATGGTTCCCGCCCCAATACTTACCATATTAGGAAGTGAAATCCCATCTTGCAAGACGAAATTAGACTGTAATAAATAGAGTTCATCAATACCACTAAATGCACTGCTGAGATTGATTGTAGAAGCCTGTATGTTTCCCGGTAACATCCAGAACTTTTGACTAGCTTCGCTTCCATTAGCCTTTATAACATTAATTGCTCCAGAAAAAGTCGTGTTTGCATTAAATAATAGCATCGTTATACCCTTAGCAGAGGTATATGTTAAAGGGTTATCAATGGTGTAGTTTGCACCTTTGACGATTAAGTATGCATCTTCATCGAAATTAATACTTTTTCCTGATGGTAGGGGATTATTTGTCGCAGACAGTACTAAGCCTGGGCAAGTTGCAAAGTCTGGACTTTCTTGGTCAGCAATAGATGTGCGATAATCTTGTGAAGTTGTAACATTGATTTCATTTGCGCTTAATAGGGCATTTTCATCTAACACTAATCTTATATCGCGTGTTGTGAAAGTTTTAGTGTTTATGTTGTTTGTGTGTGTAATGGTTCTAATGGTAGAGGTATCTGAAAGAAGGGACAAGTCATTAAAGTCAACCATCATTTGGGTTGCCCAAGTACCTGTGAGTTTTGCATTAGCTGAAACATCTACTGTTAAACCGTTGGGTGCAGTTAAGCTGTTTTCCAAAATAAGACCATCATAATTTAGACCTATCTTTGTGTTGTTGAGTTTCAATGTAGCATTGGTGTTGCCAAAAGGCTTGGCACAGGAAAGCTTGAGGTAGGAAAGCCCTGTGTTGCTTGAGTCGGATATGTCAATAATGGGTTGGCTTTCAGAATCTGCAATAATTGTCTTTTGAATATCAAATTTTAGCTTATCAGACGTAATGGGGCCAGCTGCAGTATAGGTGTCTGAGTTAAAGACAACTAATTCACCATTTGTACCTGTCATCCCAACAGAAGCGGGGTATGCAATTTTTTCATCAGCAATGCTGTTTGTGAAAGTGGCATTAGCAGAAATGGTCATACGTGGTGCCGCTGACTTTTCAATTGAATTTTCTATCAGGGTCTTATAAAGAAGATTTGGTAGTGTGCTTACTGACGCTGCAATGTCAAAAGTTGCATAATCATGTAAGCTAATTGTTGAAGAGGGGTTAAGACCTTTCGCAGTGCCAAGGCGGGCAATTG
Organism: uncultured Verrucomicrobiales bacterium; assembly: GCA_964478775.1. Classification (GTDB taxonomy): domain Bacteria; phylum Pseudomonadota; class Alphaproteobacteria; order Paracaedibacterales; family CAIOTO01; genus PNMQ01. Next base: position 58,104 of record CAYZJC010000005.1, read on the forward strand.
CATGCGCTAGCACTTCAATATTAGAAATTGTTGGTGCTATTTCATGAGAGTCTTCAAATGACAAAGTTCCCTCGCTAACGACAAAAGAACCATTGTGTGTGCGGTGAAAGGCAGACTTTAAGATTGTGATCCCTGTTCCTTCAAAAATAATTTTCGCAATTTTTTCGGGTGTATATATTTCGCTTGTACGTGCATCGTCGCTTGCAATTTCTGCCCAGAGACCTGACAAGGTTAATTCACCATCGTCATTACCAATGTATTGTGTAGATGGAGACCCCTCATCACCTGCGCGAAACTTAAGTATGTTTGTGAAGGCTTCACTGCTGTTCATGTGGAATTTTGCACCATTACCGAGAATCAAGGGATTAGTTGCCCCTAAAGATAATGGAGTGCCTAATGTCAATGTGCCTAGTACCTGTTCCCATGGTGCCGTTCTATCAGTTGAATCACCTGTAATCGTATAATCCCCTGAACATAATACAGTCGCATCGCCCGAAATGGCAGGGACTTCAAGCAGAACGTCTGTGGTGAGTGTTTGTATGACTTCTGAGCTTGCGCTTGCATCACTGGAATAAAGAGCAGTTGTTGCGAGTAAGACTAAAGCATACTTTTTAACTTTGGAGCTGAAAAAAGAAGTTGATTTGATTGACTGATTGTTGTTTTGGAAACGATCCATGGCTGATACCCTTCACTGTTAAACTTAGCATGTTTTATGGTAGATGAATTGGTTTGATAATTAAACATTTTTTGCAAAAAATTAATTAAAATTTTCTTAAGTAGCAAGCATTGAGGGAATTTTGCCAAAGAAAAAAGTGCAAGTTAGGGTGTTTACTTTAAAAACAACGTTCATCTTTGCTGTTTGGCATAAACTTTGCATATACCTTTTGTATGAAATTATAATACAAGGTGCGTCATGTCCTCTTTATCTTCTATATCGGGTTCTGCAATGTCCTCTTCAGCTTATGCTGTTGAAGATATGAAGTCACGCCTTTCAGATGCGAAAGAAAAAAACGCACAAAAGACAGCGCAAGAATTTAACACGATGTTTTTAAAGTTTTTCTTAACGAAGATCATGCCTGAAATGCCAGATGGCTATTTTGGCGGGTCCACTAATGAAATATATCAAGGCTTATGGATAGACGCTTTAGCTGAAGATTTAGCAAAAAATGATCCACTCGGCCTTGAAAAGTTGGCAAGAAAGCATTTGAAATTAGAAGGGGAAGTGCCTGCTTATGCTACCCCCACATTACAAGAAAGGGGACCTCTTCATGACATTGTCGTCTAACATGAATCATGCACATAACGCAGAGGAAGTTTTGCCATTATCTGCCTATTCAAGTGCAGATATTGACCAATTTATTCAAGATTATCAGTTATTGGTTCAGCAATTTATAGATGTTCTTAATCATGAAAACGAAATGATTAAAGACTATTCAATGCGAACATCCGGTAAAGCTGACTACCAAATTGTGTTGCAAAAAAAGGACGTGCTGTCACAGGACTTAACCCTATTTCATACAAGCTTTACGCAAATGATGGATGAAAATATATTATCAGCGAGTCAAATGAAATTGCTACGCCAGTCATACAAACGCTTTTATAAGGCGATGCAGGAAAATCTTTCCTATTTAGACTTGGCTCAAGCCTTAAATGAAACGATATTGGGCTATTTTATTGACGCACATGGTCAACTCAATAAATATTCATATAATGCGTTTGGCCATGAAAATTCTTTAACCAATTCAGACACTGTAGGATTTTTAAATCAAAATGCATAACAACACACTTTTCATCATTCAGTGTTTCTATCAAGTAAAGTAGTTTGCTATGGCGTCAATACACATTGGAACAAAACATCTATTAAGGTCGGCATATAGTGCCTACCAGGGGAAATTAACGCTTTCACAACAAAATGTGACCCAAAAAGATGTGGAAAACTATGTTTCTCAAGATGTGGACATGAGAAGTGCCTCCGCAGGTGGGTATACATATGGCGTAAAACTTATGACTGTGCGCCAAAAGGTGAATGAATCACTCTTTGCGAACTTAAGACAAGCAAATAACACACTTGGTGGTTTAAAAATTGCGATGGCGTATCGAGAAAATGTAAATAAAATTTTCAGTGATAAGCAGCAACAACAGTCTTTGTCTCATCTTGCAAGAGCAGTGGCAGACTCACTTAAAACATATGCATCTCGTTCAACGGATATGGTGGCGGCCCAAAATGCTGTGGCAGATATGCAAACATTAACAAAAAATATTCAGTCAATGAGTAACAGCATTCAGCAAGAACGTGCTAATGCCGACACAGACATTGGTGAGACTGTTAACACAATTAATTCTTTACTAGAAAAAATACGACAAGTGTCAACAGATATATCAATGCGTGCTGAATCTGCCGATGGGGCTGCTTTTCCTTTTATCAATGAACGACGAGATTTGCTTCAACAATTATCTGCCTATATTCAAATTGACGAGAGGGCTTATAGTCCTTTAGATTTAAAAAACTTTGAATTGTTTGATGTTGATGGCAATACCTTAATTCAAAATAATTTATGTTCACAACTTGTTTTTAAAAACACTTTTGCCTTTTCCACACCCACAAATGGTTATGATATTCAGTTTGTTGATATGTCTGGGGTCCAAAAGAAATATTCAATTATGAATGATGGGCGTCAAGGGGCCTTGCATGAATTGGTGAAAGCGCGCGATGTTATATTGCCACAAATGCAACAAGAACTCGATGCGTATACAGGCACACTACGTGACACCTTCAACCAAATTCATAATGAAGGTCTCGCGCTTAAGCCAGCAACGTCATTAACAAGTTTTAAAACAGTGCCAGATGGTCATATTATTGGTGATGGGCATGGTTCCCTTAATCTTGCAGAAGATATGAAACTATCAGGTTCAGGTACGGTGCGTTTTGCTGTTATTAATCTTAATGATGGTATTATGCAAAGCAAGTTTGACCTTGAATTGTCTGCGGATATGTCACTTGGTGATATCATCACAAGAATTAATGATGCTGACATTGGGCTTACTGCATCACTCACACCAGATGGTAAGTTTAACATTGAATCTAACGACCCCGCATTTGGGGTGGCGATCAGTAATGCTGAAGAAGGAAAGATGCCTAAAATATGTGCGAACGATGTCTACAATCCAACAAGAGCCTTTGGCTTTTCTCACTTTTTTGGTTTTAACAATTTGTTTGATAGTGACACCAATGTCTTAGGGGATTCCCTAGATGGCGTGTCAGAAACATTTCGTGTGCGCCCAGATATTATCAGTAATGCTAAACGTTTAGCGACAGGCCAACTGAGCTTAAAGAAAGATGTTTTTGAAAAAGTATTACATGTTGGTGACGTGTCTAATTTGGAAAAATTATCTAATGCTTTAAGTATTGGGGTGTCTTTTCAAAGAAATACATTGGTTCAAGCCCAGGTCACAACGTTAGAAGGTTACGCTAGTGGGTTTGCAAAACGTAATATAACTGAAGAGCAAAGCCTGCTCAGTGTTATACAAAAACAAAACTATGCATTTGAAGGTTTGTCACAAGAACTGAGTGATTTAAGTGGTGTGGATGAACAATATGAATTGTCTATTTCATTAGACTTGGTGACTTCTATTAGCTATATCACACGTATGATGTCTTTTAATAAAGAATTAGATGATAGGGTTTTGAGTATATGAAAATCCGAAAATATCTAATAATTTGTTTTAAATAAAGGGAAATTTTATGTCAATGTATTCATCAGTCTCGTTTGTTTCTAACCCACTTTTTTTTAAAGCCTCACAGGTTGCGATGGCCAAAAATAGAGCAGTTCAACAAGAAATCATGAAGGCAGAAACGATTTTAAGTTCAAAAGAAGGTGCGCCAGATTATGCTTCCACCCTTGATGCAGGTGCTTATATTCAAACTGAAATGAATTTGAAGACCTATCCCAAGTTACAAAATATTGCGCAAAATTACCAAGACAGGTATGTCACCATTAAGCAACAAGTCAGTGATGTCAAAGATATTGCCTTGCAAGCAAAGACGGCTATGATGCAACTGACTGTAACTGACCAAGGTGTTATGAATTATGAACTTTTTATCAGTCAAATGAAAAGCTGTCTGGATTCCTTAACGCAAATTTTAAATCGCACTGACGGACTTTCCACGACCTTAGCCGGTGTGGGAGAAGACGGTAAGGCAGTAAAAGATTTGTCAAAACTCCCCCAGCTTGAAGAACTCAATGATATTAGGTATGACTACTATGTTGGTGATGAAGGAAACCTGGTCTTAGACATTAAAGGAACACAAATTAATAAATTCCCCATTACAGCCAGTGATGACATGTTTGCAAAAGTGATACATGCCTGTCGGATCTGTTTGCAATATGAACCAAGAGACGGAGGCAGAGCAACCGTTGATCGTGCACAAGGTTTGTGTGAAGAAGCTATAAGAGATTTTTTAAGTGCAAGTCAAAAAGTAGATGCCCAACTTGGGGAAACGAATAAATTATTAGAACAAATACCGGCAGATATTATTAACGAAGAAAAGAAACAAAGTACAATTAGTAACCAAGACCAAATGATTGCTTTATTAAAACAAATGGAATTGAGCAGTTCTCTTCAAATTATGAGACATTTGCAAACGCAAAACGCCTCTATGTCAAAACGATTTGCAGAATCATTAGGGGCATAGTTAATAGTAAAATAAGAAAAATATATAAAACAAATTTAAATTAATTTAGAAAAGGAATAAATATATGTCAAGTGAAACACGGACTTCTTGCACACTAAAGATTAATGCGGAAATGGTGTCCGCCGTCTCTTTTATGACAATGTCGACACGTATGGGGCTGATTACCTATAGCCCAGAAGATATTTACACTATAGAAGATGGCTTAGCAGGCTTTAGGCATGTGAAGGCATTTATTAAAACAGCTTTGCCAGGTGCGCAAGAAAATGCTTCTTATGGAATTTTACAAGCCAAAGAAGACGAAGACTTAGCATTTATTTTGTTTTTTCCAACGTTAGATGTTACGCAGTATTCTGTCATTGCGCAGCGTGTAAAAACTATTTTAATGGGTGAGTCGCTTAAAGCCTCTGTTCCAGCGCGCAATGGTCTAGATGATAACAATATGAGTGTTGGTTTTTTAGTGATTGTGAAAAAAACAGAAGATGGAAGTTCTGAGGTAAGCTGTGTGCAAGATGCCCCAATCGTCTTTTTGCATTCACACAAAAAAGCATGGCAAATCGTTTTAAGTTAAAGCGCGAAGTGTGTGATGGGGTGCATATTTGATGGAAGTCAGAATTGGTGGGCCCTGAAGGATTCGAACCTTCGACCACCTGATTAAAAGTCAGATGCTCTACCAACTGAGCTAAGGGCCCAATTTGCTTGATGTGGAGAGACAGTTTTTATTGTTGTTATTCATCAAGCAAACAGTGTCTTTAATATAATGAAACAAACAGACAGAGTCAAGGACTTTTTGCGTGTTAAGGCTAAAAAATGCATTTGGGCATGGGGTTAATAAAAATATTCACACTTTGCGTTTCAACAATGCCATCATAGAACGATAGAAGACAAATATAATGGCCTACCTTTCAAATAGGGTTAAGCCTTTTAGAATCAAAAATAGGAATCAAAGTGCTCTCTAAAGCGTATACAGTTTCATTTCAAGGTATTGATGTTTTTCCTGTAACAGTTGAGGTTGTGATAGCCAATGGGTTGCCTAGCTTTACAATTGTTGGTTTGGCAGACAAAGCTGTGGCTGAATCACGTGAACGTATTCGTGGGTGTTTTCATACATTAGGGGTCGCATTTCCAGCCAAACGTATTGTTGTAAACCTTTCCCCGGCGGATGTCCCCAAAGAAGGGGCGCATTTTGACTTACCTATAGCGTTAGGGCTTTTGTCAGCATTGGGTATTTGTGACCCCTTGCAGCTTGAAGAATATATTGCATTGGGTGAACTGAGTATGGACGGCACCATTAACCCCTGTGTTGGTATTTTGCCAGCAGCTTTGCATGCACTGCAAGTTAACCGCGGTATGATATGCCCGAAAAGTAGTGGACCAGAAGCTGCGTGGGTGGGCCTTGAACAAATTATTGCACCGCCTCATCTCACAGCTCTCATTAACCATTTAAAAGGCACGCAGGTTCTGCCATTGCCAGAAGTTTCAAGTGACATTAATCAGTTTTATTTTCCCTATGACATGAAGGAAGTCAAGGGGCAGCATGTGGCAAGGCGCGGTCTTGAAATTGCGGCTGTTGGCGGGCATAATGTTTTAATGAGTGGGCCACCTGGTGCTGGAAAGTCGATGCTCGCACAACGTTTTGCAACGATTCTTTCTCCCTTAAGTCCACAAGAAGCCTTAGAAGTTTCAATTATCCATAGCATTGCTGGTTTATTACCTGAAAGTGGTTTTGTGTGTCAGCGTACCTTTCGTGACCCACATCATTCTATTTCAACACCAGCAATGGTTGGGGGTGGTTCAAAAGCAAAGCCTGGGGAAATTTCACTTGCCCACAATGGTGTGTTATTTTTAGATGAGCTTCCCGAATTTTCAAGGCAGTCACTCGAAGCCTTAAGACAACCTTTAGAAACAGGGGAAGTGCTAATCGCAAGAGCCAGTCAACATGCCAGATTCCCGGCCAGGTTTCAATTGATAGGGGCGATGAACCCTTGTAAGTGTGGTTATTTGGGTGAAAAAAAACGAGAATGTCACCGTGCCCCACAATGTTCTGTTGATTATCAGTCTAAGCTCTCAGGCCCACTGCTTGACCGGTTTGATATGTTTATCACGGTCAATCGGATTGACCCAAAAGATATTGTTCTCAGCACTTCAAACCAAGAGAGGGCAGATGAGATGACACTCGCTTCTATTGATAATGTGCAGGAACCTGAGTCTTCGCAAACCGTTCGCCAACGTGTTTTGAAGGCAATTGAGTTTCAAAAGACACGCGGGCAAAGTGTGCGCAACTGTGAACTTAAGGGTGATGACTTAATGTTACAAGTTGAAAACGACGACCACACCAGTGCCTTAATTAAAAATGCCTTTGAAAAGTTTCATTTGAGCGCACGTGGTTTTTATAGAATGATGCGGGTTGCCAGAAGTATTGCTGACTTGGATGCAAGTGCTTCTATTAAAACTGAACATATTTTAGAAGCTTTGCAATACCGTGTGTTTGGTGCATATGAAAATAAGAATGACAACATAGCATTCCCTGGGTGATTGATATACTTTATTAATTGTAAAAACACCAATAATAAAATGGGGGGATTAACTTGTAATCCCCCACTGGTTTGTGGCTAGGTTTTTCTAAGAAAGGCTTGCCTAAGCAGGGTCGTTGCTCTGCTTTTGACTTTTCTTTTTAGCGTCTTCCTTCTTTGCTTCCTCTACGTCGTCTGTAGATTCCTCTAACTTAATTGGCAGATAAATCGTATCGTTCCCACGAGAGACCAGAAGCAAAGCTGTTTTTCCACCTGATTTTTTAGCTTCCTTAATTGCTTTTTCAATTTCAGCTTTAAATTTTTGAACTGTATCTACAGAAACTTGGTTCACTTGCCTGATGATATCCCCCACATTGAGGCCTGCATCTTCTGCATTTCCAAGTGGTGATCTGTCAACGACCATGACTCCTGTAATACCTTGCTTTGCATGTTCAGGTGTAATGGCTCCTAACTTCATACCTAAAATTTCTACGGTGTCTGTTCCTGGAACTGAACCACCGGCAACAGATGACTTGCTTTCCAGCTTACCTTCTTTAAGGGCTTCTTCATATTCACCAATTTTAACCTTTAAGGTTACATTGCCTTCACCTTTACGGTATACCTTTACAACAACAGTAGAATTAATTTCCGATTCACCAACCAAGCGTGTGATACGGTTTTGTTCATTAATGGTTTTTCCATTAAATTCAAATACGATATCTCCAGCTTTCATTCCACCTTTTTCAGCAGGTCCGCCTGGGGTTAAGTCCATCACAATGTCACCTTGTCCTTTAAGACCAAGACTTGACAATGCCTCTTCTGTTAAGTGCTGAACACGTACACCCAGCCAGCCACGCTTTGTTCTGCCAAATTGAATGAGTTGATCAACGGTTCGTTTGGCTACCCCAGCGGGTGTTGCAAACCCAACACCAACGTTTCCACCAGAAGGCGATAAGATGGCGGTGTTTACACCCAATACTCTTCCATTCATGTCGAGTAGGCAGCCACCAGAGTTACCCATGTTAATTTGTGCACTGTGTTGAATATAGTCATCCACATAGCTGTTGGCTTTTCCACGACCAGGGGTTAGCAAGTCTCTGCCTTTACTAGAAATAATACCATTGGTGACTGAACTTCCAAGGCCAAATGGGTTTCCAATAGCAATGACCCATTCCCCAATTCTGGCTTCCTCTGCATTTGCCCATTCCAGTGGTTTAATTTTCTTATTTTTATCAGACAAGCTTGAGATTTTAATTTTTAACACTGCAATGTCAGTTCTTTCATCGGAACCGTGTAGCTGCGCATCTACTTCTGTTTTGTCATTCAAAAAGACAGTGATTTTTTTAGCTTCAGCAATCACGTGGTGGTTAGTTACGATATACATCACGTCTTTTGTGGCGCCAATAATAAAGCCAGACCCTAAAGATTGTACTTTACGTGGGGCTTCATTATGCCCATGTGGTACCATAAAGTCACGAAAGAGTTCTTCAAGTGGGTTTCCACTGCCTGAAAAGCGTTGGCTTTCACCATTGCTTTGGGCTTTTGGGTCCACAATTTGTGTCGTGGCAATGTTAACAACGGCTGGCAATGATTGTTCAGCGATATCTGCAAAGCATTTTAAAAAGCTATGTTCGCTTTGCGTAGATACATGGCTTTGCGTAGTGATTTTTTCTTCTACAACTTTTGGTGCTGTGGGGGCTGTAACTTCTGGCTTTTCTTCTGGCTGTTGTGTTTTTACTTCAACCTTACTCTCATCTGCATCTTCGGTGGCTTCTTTGGTTTCCTTTGTTGGTTCATTATCCTTTTTTCCAACAAATTTTTCCCACAAAGTCGGTTTTTTTTCTTTGTTGTTTACTGTTTCCACTTGGGGTGAATGTGAAGTGATTTTCTCAGCCAGAGCAAGATTTGCAAGTGCACTTGAAATTAACAGAGCACTGAAAATTTTTTTAAGTTCTAATGTCATAATGTTTTCCCTTAAGGATTTATCTGTTGTCTTTTATTCATAGATTAATTTAAGCAATCATTTAAGATTTTTCTTTTAAAGTCAAGTACTTGAAAAAGGGGTGGTCCATTGATAAATACATTTGGGTTTGGTCTTTCATCACCTCTTTGTAGGATTCTAACGACCTATAAAAGGCATAAAAGTCTGGGTCAACTTGGAAAGCTTTGTTGGTAATTTCCATAGCGGTTGCATCGCCCTTACCGCGAAGGCCTTGTGCTTTTTTTTGTGCTTCTGCAATTAACACGATGCATTCACGGTCGGCACCTGCTCTGACGCCTCTTGCTTTTTCTTCCCCGTCTGCACGGTTCCCTTTAGCTGACCTGATCAAGGTTTGGTTGAAACGTTCAAACACAGCGGGTCGGTTTTCTTCTGGCAGTTCAGTCCTTACAATGCGAACGTCCACAATTTCAATGCCAATGGGTTTTGCAAGTTGTGCAATTGAGACTTGGATTTTTTTCATGATCTCAACACGTTTAGGGCTTAACAAATCGCGCAAGGGAATCTTACCTAAAACGTTTTTAATGCTGCTGGGAATCATGGCATCGAGGCGAATTTTTGTACCTATTTCGTTTGCAGGTTGAACCCCTTTGTAAAAGGCTAACACATCTGTAATTCTATAGCGTACATACGCATCAACCATAAGACGCTTTTTGTCAACCGTCTTTATGTCAATCAAATTAACGGAATCATAGTCTATAACTCGTTTTTCAAAATATTGAACGTCTTGAATGAAAGGCACTTTAAATTTAAGGCCTGGTTCCGTATGAACTGTTTTATATTCACCAAATTGCAGTACAATGGCCTGCGTTGTTTGTTCAACAATAAAGATAGAGGACGATACAAAAAAGAGTATTACTGCTGAGAAGATGGAAAAGCGAAGCATGTTTGGTGTCATGATGATAGACTCCCTTGAAGATGTGTTGAAAACCTAGCTGGTATTAAAGTAATGAAGAGTGAAGATATGATGTTATTGTTTTCCATTTTTACCCCCAGTCGTATCGCCTACAGTAGCTTCACTTGCCTTAACACTGCCTTGTGGTTGAAGATTTAAGTACGGCACAATGCCTGGTGCGGCTTTAGCATCAACGAGAATCTTGGGTGATTTAGATAAAATACTCTCTAATGTGTCGATGTATAGACGGCGGCTAGACACTGTTGGGTTCTTTTTATATTGTTCATAAATAGCTGTGAACCTGTCTGCTTCACCTTGTGCGCGTGCGACAACTTGCTGTGCATAACCTTCAGCCTCTTGTGCAATTTTAGAAGCTTCACCACGGGCTTTTGGAACAACTTCTGAACGGTAAGCCTCTGCTTTAATACGAAGACCGTCACCATCTGTTAAGGAAGCTTGCATATCATTAAATGCTTCTACAACTTCTTTGGGTGGCTCAACACGTTGCAACTCAACTTTCACGATTTGAACACCAATGTTGTATGAGTCCATTACTTTTTGCAGCATTTCACTGGCCTTTTGTGAAATTTCATCTCGTTCATCAGTTAGGGCAGACAAAGCTTCTGTTTGACCAATGACTTCACGAATAATACTTTCCGTTGCCGCTAAAATAGTCATGTCTGGGTTTCTGACGTGAAATAAATAGGAAGGTAGGTCTTTTATTTTCCAAGTGACTGTGTAGCTGATATGAATAATATTTTCATCACCCGTTAAAACAAGGGTTTGGTCTGACTTGTCAGCGGTTGCTCTGGAAATAGAAGTTCTGCCTTCGCTATTCATCACATTGTTAGCTGAAACGTTTCTGATAATTTCTTGCTCAAAAGGGTAGGGAAGTCTGTATTGTAAACCAGGGCCTACAATTTTTGTAAACTTTCCAAGGCGCATAATGGCGGCCATATCGGTTTCTTGAACCCTAAAGATACCTGAGGCTAACCAAAGCCCAAACACAACAACCAAACCAAGCATGACTACGGTTTTATTGATAGGGGGTTCATTAAACTGGCCTGATCCCAGTGGCCCTCTTGGGCCGTTTGAACCTTTCGCAGACTGTGTGCGATTATAAGATGAGTCGTTGTTTAGCTTGTTTTTATAATCACCAAATGACTTTGTTATGTCCTGCCACGCAGATTGAGGAGGCGTACTAGCTTTATCCTTTGGCTTTTTTGGTGTGCCTTTATCTGATGATGCGCCCCAGGGGTTGTCAGCATTCAACGGGTGCACGTTTGTGTTTTCCTTTGACTGACTTTTGTTTGGTTCACTGTCTTTAGGCCCTGTAACGGTGTCACTGGTGGCTTCCCTTGTGCTTGACCCATTTTCAGTGTCAGACCATGGGTTTACGGTTGTTTCCTCTTGTGATGTCTTATCTTTTTGATCATCTGAATCGGATGAATCGTAGTGCATAATTGCCTCGCCTTACTTATCGCAAAATTTATATGCATAAAGTTTTTGTGTTATCTTTATGCTAGTGGTTATTTGAGTATAGGCGAATTCCAACCCTCTCACAAGGCCCTGGCTTTTAATTTATTTTAAACTTTTAAACATTTTTGATTATAATATATGAAGTTTTGTATTTTTGTATGCAGCGTTCGACAAATGCGCAAACATGCGGCGAAAATGATGGCCCTTTTAAAAGCTTTACTTGAGGTTTTATGTTATCTGCCGTACACTTGAGGAAAATAAAAGACACTTATTTTTATCACTTTATCTTAACCGGAAGAGAGCTTAGTCATGACACAATATTCCCCACAAGACATCCTTACTAATGAATTTAGCCGCATCATTAACGTGCACCATGTGGGTGTTGGGAGTCCTGCAACTTGTGCCCATAACGCAAATGAAGAAGAACTGAAAGCGTTGAGTGAACGCTTTGAATATTGCGAAGTTTTATCAGCGCAATTTACATGTACCGTCACAGCGCGTGGTAGCTATGCTGTTGACCATGATGTGAAAGGAACCTATAAAGCTATTTTGGTAGATCAAGATGAACAAGGTGAAGCCCAAGAGAACATTATTGAGGGTGACTTTGATATTCGTATTGCTTCTTTTGACCAAGAAGAAATGTATGATCATGAAGATTATGATGATTTAGATATTGAATTTACGCAAGATGGTGCAGTCGATATTGGCGAGATCATATCACAATATATTATTATTGAATATTGTTCGTTGAATTATGATTTTTCTCAAGAGGATGAGGGGGATGAAGATGATACAGATGCAGATAATACAGATAATGCCAAACGAAACCCGTTTGCAGATCTCGCTACACTGCTGAACCCGAAATAAATGATTCCATTTTACAAAGCACAATCTTTAGGTAATATCTTTAATGTTGTTGGGTTAGACCAGCTGCCTATATGGATTCAAACCCAATTGAAAGAGGGGTTTCAAAAAAATAGCTACGAGGATCTTTCTTTTTTTAATGATATTGCCAAGGATATGTGCAGTGCAAAACGGGGTTCTTTATGCGATCAATTATTAGTTGTGTGGCAGGAAGATGAATACCCCCCACAAAATCCCCCGTCAGATATTATGTCTCAGATAAGTGACTTTACCCATGTTTCGGTTTTGTTCTTTAATGCTGATGGTTCAATGGCTGAAAGCTGTGGGAATGGGTCGCGTGCGCTTGCTAATATGATAATGCAAGAAGAACAAGTTAATAGTGTTTGTATACATACTGTTGCGGGTCTTGTGTGGGCATCACACTGAAAAAGAGTTTGCTCTACGCGAAGACGCATTGGCACAAGAAAGAGAAGTTGAGGTTTTCTTTCCTATTCGCAGTATTGAGCCTTTTCGTCTTAAAAAGCTTGAACTTGCAAAGTCTAAAGAATTTTCAACATCAAAAAAAACAGCTTATGTGGTAGATATGGGAAATCCCCACCTTGTAATTATTCATGAGCCAGGCGTTGTAGGTTTGTGGATTGAAATACGCGAAGAGCTTGCAATTGAGGCTGAAAAATTTGGTTTGCAAATTGAAATTGATCAACGTTTTGTCAACAGAACAAATGTAGGGTTTGCATCATCCTTAACCGATGAGCAATTAGCCCTTGTCGTTCATGAACGCGGTGCAGGTATCACGCAAGCTTGTGGTACGGGTGCATTGGCAGCAGCAGTTGCAAAGTGGACACAAGATAATAACAACAATGACATACGCACTAAGACGCATAAACCTATCACAGTCTGCCAAGCAGGCGGAAATGTTGTTGTAAGTCACTACAAAAACTGGGTAGGGCAATTAGGCCAAGCTAGTGTTGTGTTTAAAGGCGAGTTGTTAGGTAACCGTCAACACAACCCCATCTTTTTAAAAAACTGGAAATGTGTCATGTTGAG